>NZ_CP047025.1:3600000-3900000 GCF_009796845.1 Cobetia sp. L2A1
ACCATCAATACGATCAAGCTGGAGCCCACTAGCAGCAGCCATTCGACATGTGAGTCACCAATCCACCAGGCGAACGGCAGGAGCAACGCACACAGTACCAACTCCTGCCGGAAGGCCTCCTCGTTTCGCCAGGCAGCCTTGAGTCCTTTCAACGAGTAACGCGTGGAATGTTTGAGGTGGGTCAAGCCGGTATGACGTGATTTCATCTTCATTTCTCGTGCGGAGGCAGAATGAATCGCTGCGCAGGGCCGGTTTCAAGATCGGTTTTCAAGGGGGCCTTTCAAGACCAGAGACTACCCGGAGCCTGGTGATCGAGCATGCTCCAAGACAAAACGGTACGTGATAATGGCGGCGATGATAGCAAAGCTGAGGCGACAAGATATCCGCAGTGCTGCCCGTGGCTCCGATCCAACAATAACAAGGTATCGAAACGGATATCGCCCATGAATCCCACGCCTCGTGGAGGCCGTCAGACGCTTGGCTATGGACTGACTCGCAACTTCCTCGGACAGTCGCCACGCTGGCACAAGCAACTGATGTGCCTATTTTTGATCACCAAACCGCTACTGCTGTGGCTCAGCGGGCCACTGGTCGGCCTGATGACGGCACGCAGCGTCATTCAAGTGATACACGCCAGGCGGGGTGGCACCAAACCAATCATCGCAAGCGTTGCGTCGTTGTCATCCCAATGTCGGAGTCACACGCCTTCCCCGTAACGCGCCTTGCAGGCAAGGTGAGGTAGGGCGTCGACGCTGGACACCCAATGATTGTCACCCATCGGCACGCCGCCAGATAAAGACACTGCCAAGGAATCGGAGAACGCCATGTCACGCGCACTAATGCTGCACGAAGATGCCCCCCGGGCCCGAGTCATCGAACTCGAGGATACCCAGTTGCCAGACCTGCCAGTCACGGTGGCCATCGAGCGCTCCGGCCTCAACTACAAGGATGCGCTCGCCATCACCGGGCGCGGCAAGATCGTACGTGAGCTGCCCTTCGTACCCGGCATTGATCTGGCAGGCCGCGTGGTGGCCTCCGATTCATCGGACTATCAGGTCGGTGACGAGGTCATCTTGACTGGCTGGGGCGTGGGTGAGCGCCATTGGGGCGGGCTGGCCGAGCGCATGCGCGTCAAGCCCGAGTGGCTGGTAGCACGCCCTGAGGGCATGAGTGCCGAACAGGCCATGGCCTTCGGGACTGCCGGCCTGACTGCCATGCTGTGCGTGATGCGTCTCGAAGAGGCAGGACTGACACCAGAACAAGGGCCTGTGCTGGTGACTGGTGCTACTGGCGGTGTCGGCAGTTGGGCAGTGCAGATGCTCGCGCAGCAGGGGTTTGAGGTGCATGCCGTCAGCGGCAAGGCCGAGCAACGCGAGTGGTTGATGTCGTTGGGCGCGCATGAGGTACACCAGCGCAGCGACTTCGAAGCCAAGGGTCGGGCTCTAGAGAAGAGTCGCTGGGCGGGTGCCGTAGACACCGCAGGCGGGCAGGTACTCGCCAACGTACTGGCACAGATGCACTACGACGGCAAGGTCGCGGCAGTGGGCCTGGCAGCAGGCGCAGATCTCCCCACCAGCGTGATGCCCTTCATCCTGCGTGGCGTGTCGCTACTCGGCGTGGATAGCGTGATGATCAACGCCCAGCGTCGCCAACAAGTCTGGCAGCGCCTGGCGGCATTACCGGCCACTATGCATTCACGGATGCAATTGGAAACAGTAGGGCTGAATGATCTGGCGGAGCGGGCCGAGGCCATGCTCGACGGCACCACCAGTGGCCGTGTTCTTCTTGACCCTTCGCGCTGAGTCGGCATTCAAACGAATGTCCCATGAGAAAAGTGGCATCTTCCGGCCAGAGATTGACCCAAGTCATTGATTGTTGCGGTGCAATACGGGGTTTGGCGTTAGCCATCGAGGCCACACAACGCTATGCTCTAGACATCTCGTTGCGCCCTGTCGAGCGTCCCGAGTGCCCTCCCCTCAGCCATGCCGGGCGTGTGGAGGACCACCCCGCCTTCGGGCGGGGTTTTTTGTGTCTGTCTGTCACGAATTGGCCGTACAACTGCTGCCTAAAGCCCCAGACGAAGACACCCCGCCAGAGGCGAGGTGTCTTCATTGATCACATGGCTTTCCGTCAGACTGTGTGTCGATGGATACAACGGCTCAGGCCACAAAGCCAGACAACCGAGCCAGCCGATCGCCTCGCCTGTAGCTGAGGGGTCAGTTGCGCTCGATCATCGCCGTCAGGTCCTCGGCGACCGGATCCAGCACCTGCGGCCAGGAGAGGTATGGCACGGCAGCACGGCCGTTGACCATGACCGCGAAGGCGCCCCAACGGCCACTCTTGCCACGGAAGTAACCCGAGATGGCACGCACCGGCACCGGCTGATTCAAGGTACCTGTCTTGACCATCACGTTGTTGCGGAAGGTCTCGCTTCCCCGGCGGATGAAGCGCATCGGACCATTGGTGGGTGCCTGCATACCCGCCACGAAGGTAGGGAACAGCGCCGCCCGATGATACATGCTGTCGAGCAGTG
The DNA here is from genome assembly GCF_009796845.1 of Cobetia sp. L2A1. Classification (NCBI taxonomy): domain Bacteria; kingdom Pseudomonadati; phylum Pseudomonadota; class Gammaproteobacteria; order Oceanospirillales; family Halomonadaceae; genus Cobetia; species Cobetia sp. L2A1. Next base: position 3,602,534 of record NZ_CP047025.1, read on the forward strand.
CGATCAGTCCATTGACACTGGTGCGGTTTTGCGAGGTCAGGCCACTGCCGGAATACATGGTCAGCGGACCGTGATTCGGAATCGCACTCGCGAAGGTCTCGAGCTTGGCACCGCCTTGACGCAGCGTTGCCTGACTACCCCCCACCAGCGCCAGCGTCAGCTGATCCGCCATGAAGTTGTTGGAGTAGTTGAGCATGCGCGTCAGCAGCTCCTGCATCGGCTTGCCTTCGACACTGCCCAACTGGGTAGCGCTTGACGGCGGAGCAGTAGAGGTCAAATCCACTCCCCCGGTCACGTCGATACCTGCGCGTGACAGCATGTCACGCATCAGATGGCCGGTATAAAGCGCCGGATTTGATACCGCACGATAGATACTGCGCGGCTGACTATCGGCAGCGATCGTACCGCTGACCACCAGGGTGTCACGACCGTTGCTCGTCGTGCGGCGTGCATTGATGGCGTTCTTGCCACCGGCGGCTACGGTAGTGACCTGATTATCGAATGCCTCTGCCGGTTGCGTCATATCACAGCTGGCCAGTTGCGCCGGTGCCTGGCTGCCCACGCCAGGCAAGACCTTCACACACCAGCTGGCATAGTTACTGGCAGCCGATGACAGCAATGCGTCATAGGCATTGCTGGAGCGACGCGACGCGTTGCAGCGATCAGTACTGATGCAAGGCACCGGACCAAAGCGCCACTGGCTGACCAGCAGACGGCCATTGATGCGACGAATACCACGGAAGCGCAGCTCCTCCGTGAGACGCCACAGCTCCTCGCTGGTCAGTGCTGGATCACCACTGCCTTCCAGTACCAGATCACCGTTCAATACACCATCGCTGACGGTTCCGGTGCTACGCAGCCGGGTAGAGAAGCGATATTGCGGCCCGAAGCGGTCCAACGAAGCTGCCGCGATATAGAGCTTGGAAACCGAGGCCGGCGTGAGCTGCAGTGCAGGATTGACCGACGCCAGCGTCTCACCACTATCCAGCATGCGCGCCTGGGCACTTACGATAAATCCTTTATCGGCGAGGCGAGCCAGGTTATCAAAGCCGGCGGCTGTCGCCTGTCCGGCTGCAAACAGTGCGGCACCAGTCCCCAGCGATAGCGTTAACCAGCGCAGGGAGCGCGCGAGGTGGCGGGACAGATCACGTGCCGGCGCAACAAGCACTGGCAGTATTGCACGCGGCAGCGCAGAGGAAAGTGCAGAGGGAAGTAAGGGCATTAGGCATCCAGTGACGTCGTCGGTGAGCATCCATGTCACAGCCCTGATGGCGCCGTGATGCCCCCTAGCTTAATGAGGACTGGCGCTGGAAAACAGATGCAGGATGGCGACACCGCCCACAATCATCGCCAGACCCAGTATCGCCGGCAGGTCCGGAACCTCTCGATAGACGACGACACCGAACAGAGTGACCAGCACGATACCCAGCCCGGACCACACCGCATAGGTCACGCCCAGCGGTAGATCACGTAGTACCAGCGTCAACAGATAGAACGACACCCCATACCCCAGGACCACGACGAGACTGGGGCCGAGTCGCGAAAAGGACTCGGAGGCCTTCAAGGCACTGGTCGCGATAACCTCGGCCAGAATCGCCAGCACAAGAAATACATAGGTCATGTCATCACCCCCGGTTTACCAGTATTGGGTCGTCCTGATGCCTGGCCGCCGTGCGGTCCATGCGATATTTCATGACGGCATCAAACACCGAATTGAAGATCAGCGCCCAGACGAGAAAGAAGATCACGAAGCCAAGGTCCAGCAACAGTGCCTGCCATAGGCCGATATCCAGCCAGGCCGCCACGATGAAGACCGTCACCACCACCAGCCCCGCCTCGAACCCCAGTGCCTGAAGCACTCGCTGTCCGAAGGAGCGGGTGCGCGTCGGCACCCATCGATCAAACAACCAGTTCCAGGCAATGCTCCAGATCACGGCAAGTGAGGACATCATGATGGCCAGTGTGCCCATGCTCGCCAGATCGTGCCCCGTCACCAATACCGACAGCGGCGCCACGATCACGATACCGCCCAGTTCCAGCAATCCCGCCTGTGCCAGTCGCTCTTTTTTTGAACGCATGACGCTTGCTCCTTTCGACATTCACATGTGATGCCATGTGGCTGTGCTATGTGAATATGTCAGGCATTCTAAAGGGATTGGAGATGGATAAAAGTTAGTACCCATCTGATAATCAGATAGATATCACTGGGAGGTCAGCATATGAACTGGACGCTGGAACAGCTGATGACGCTACGCTGCGTCGCTGAGACAGGCTCTTTTTCAGCGGCCGCACGACGACTGGGTCGTGCCCAATCTGCCGTCAGTACCGCTATCGCCAATCTTGAGCTGGACCTGGGATGTGAGCTGTTTGATCGCAGCCCACGCACCCCTCGCCTGACCCCCGCAGGCGAGGCACTATTGCACGAAGCCGACAGTGTGCTGGCTCAGTGCCAGCGACTTGAAGCGCGCGCACGCACCCTGAGTCAGGGGCAGGAAGCGAGCCTGACCCTGGCCATCGATGAAGCGTTGGTGGAAATGCCGCCCGTGATGGCGGTTCTGGAGCGTCTGGCCGTGCACTACCCAAGCCTGACGCTGACACTGCTCAATGGCGCGCAGGATGAGGTATCACAGTGGGTTGAGCAGCACCGTGCCAATCTCGGCATCATGTTTCGCCAACCCTTGAGCGCCATGGCACTGGAGCGCGAACCCTTGGGCCGCCTGGAGCAGGTATTGATCGTCGCCAAGGACCACCCATTGGCAAGCATCGAAGCACCCAGCCCCAGTGATCTGGCCAGCCATCGACAGTTGATGATCGCCCAACGTCAGCAGATTGACAGTGAGCTGGGTAATACCCCGCCACAGGCGCAGCGCTTCTGGCAGCTCAATAGCTTCTATGCCATGGCAGAACTGGCAACCCGAGGACTGGGGTGGGCGCAGGTACCGCGTCATATCGCGGGTTACCCGCCCTTTCAGGCTCGCCTGGCCCTGTTGGATGTCGGTCCATTGGGCGCGGCATCCGACATCGACATCGAGCTTATCTCGCGCCGAGACAGTCCACGCGGCCCCGCCGCCAGCTGGTTGCGCCAGTCACTACGCAGCGCTTTCAGAGATAGTAGTGCGCTCAGAGAACACAACGCCCCCCTACTCGCTGGCTCATCAATGCCTTGAGATCACATCAGGCATTGACGTCTTGTGCAGATGAAGGAGTGTGCGACAAGGGAGCCGGCGACAGGGTCGGCTTCCAATGCACGTTGTCAAAGCGCGAGAGGATAGCGTGCTGGCGTGTGCTCAAGCTGGCAGACAAGTCGCCATAATGTCTGACCGGATTCGTGATACTTACGCTCAAAGTGGGTCAGATAGTCATTCTGTGGCACGAAAGGCAGCGCGCTGACCTCGATACCAGTCGCATGCCCAACGGCCAGAGCGAACTCCCGCGCGTAAATATCCCAATTGGTTCGCAATTCCAGTTGGCCGCCCAGTGCCATGATGATGGGAAAGACGGGATGGCCCTGCCAGCGCATCTTCAGATGGCGCGCCTTGGGGTAGGGATTGGGATACAGCAGGGTGTGATGGGTCGGTGCCCACCCCGCGGCTAGTGCCAGGCGCCAGAAGTCCACCAGATCAGCACGGACCAACCGCGCATTGTCGGGTAGTTCACCGTGCTTGCGACTCAGACGATCTTCACTACGGTCCACTCCTATCACGGCATGATCCGGATAGGTCAGCGCCAGTTGGCGCGTGGAACGCCCGACACCACAGCCGCTATCTAGCCACAGAGGCTTGTTCTGGGCCGACAACCATTGATCAGCTTGCGCAAATGCCTCACGGGTATGGTCTGCGACAGGCTTACGCAGTGGATGTGACATGGCGCGCTGTACTCGCCTCTCGAGGTCGTCGTGAGGTCCGGACTGCGGGGAGTCGATCTGGCGGGAGTTGGCGTACATCAGGAATTCCGGTGGCAAACAGGCGGGAAAGTCGCAAGGGGATTCTACCAGATGCCTTGCGACGTGATCCGTCCGGCTATCACGTGAGTCACATGTACCTCTCGAAACCTCGGTTCAAGACGCAAAAAAGGCGCAAGCCAAAAGGCATGCGCCGACACCAACTCTAGCGACTCAAACAGCATATGCAGCATGACAGTAGGCCTCGAATAAATCAAACATACGTTTAATCACTCTTTGTTTGCGAGGGTATCCCAATGGTAGAAAGACATGTGAGAACACAGAGATATCGCACAGTGTTCGCAGCAAGCCCTTGCTACTGCCACAGCGCAGACACAGGGCGTGCATGACGCCTGTATTAAGGGGGTGTTATCATCTCGCCATCATTTGGACGAATACCCGTAGAGGTATCGCCCAGACCAACGACTCACAGTATTTTTCACGAGGAAAGCGGCTTGTCACACTTACCGGTGATCGTCGGCATGGGCGGAGTCAATGCCGCCGGCAGAACTTCGGGTCATCAAGCCTTTCGGCGCACGGTGCTCGATTCCCTGCCGGAGACAGACCGCCAGGAGACCCTACTCGGCCTCGCATCGCTCATGAATCTTGCCCGTTGTGATGATCAGGGCCAGTGGTTCGATGCCGAGGGCCAGCCTGCCGATACCGAGGCGCTCGTCTCGCGTCTGGCAGACCAGGTTCTGGCGCATACGCTGATCCGCCGTATCGAAGATGAACGCTTCAACGCGGCTGGCATTCCTGCCAGTCGTCAGTCGCGTCTGACACTCGAGCAAGATCTCACCTTCACTCTGCGTAGCCGCCAGCTACCAGAGCAGCCGCCGGCTGACTGGAAGGTTCGCAAACTGGATAACCGTCACGTCGAGGTCACGGTGCCGGCCGGCGAATTCGATGTACTGCTACCTGATCGCCGCCAGGCACTGGTACGAGCCGCAGGTCAGCTCCCCAGCGGCTTTGCCCCTGAACAGCTATATCGCAGCGTGCACCATCCTCGTGGCCTCTCGATGACCATCTTTGGCGCCAGTGACTGTCTCGGTGATAGCGGCCTGGACTGGGACGTCCTGCGCGATAGCCTCGACCCGGATGAAATTGCCGTCTATGCGGGCAATTCCATCGGACAGATGGATGCCGAGGGCTGGGGTGGCCTGATGAAGTCCTTCGTCTCCGGCGAGCGTGCCACATCCAAGCAGATGCCGCTGGGGTATGCACAGATGCCCGCCGACTTCCTCAATGCGTATGTATTGGGCAATGTCGGTGGTGCTGGCGCAGCCCTCGGTGCATGTGCCAGCTTCCTCTATAACCTCAAGCTGGGCCTCAACGATATTCGCAGCGGTCGACGTCGCGTCGTGATGGTGGGCACTGCTGATGCTCCCATCACGCCGGAAGTCATTGAGGGCTTCCGCAGCATGGGCGCACTGGCGGATGATGAGAGCCTCAAGGCACTCGATGCGCTGGAAGTGTTGACCGACAGTGACTATCAAAAAGCGTGCCGCCCCTTCGCGCGCAACTGCGGCTTCACCATTGCGGAATCGACCCAATTCCTGATTCTGATGGCGGATGACCTGGCACTTGAGATGGGCGCACGCATTCTTGGTAGCGTGCCGGATGTGTTCATCAATGCTGATGGCTGGAAGCGCTCCATCTCGGCACCAGGTGTCGGTAACTACATTACTCTGAGCAAAGCCGTCTCGCTGGCGCGCAGCATCGTCGGTGACGAGGGCGTGCGTCTGCGCAGTTTCGTGCATGCACATGCGACCTCCACCCCGAAGAATCGCACCACCGAATCCCATGTGCTGGATGAAGTGGCGCGCGCACATGGTATCGATGCGTGGCCAGTCGTGGCCGTCAAAGCTTTCGTTGGACACAGCCAGGGTAGTGCCGCCGGTGATCAGACTGCGTCGGCCCTCGGTAGCTTCGCCAATGGCGTTCTGCCGGGTATCCCGACACTGGATGCTATCGCCGATGACGTGCACCACGAGCATCTCGACCTGCGTCGCGAGCAGCGTGAATTCACCGCCGACGTCGCCTTCATCAATGCCAAGGGCTTCGGTGGCAACAATGCCAGTGGCGTCGTGCTCTCTGCTGACGTGACACTGCGTCTACTGGAAGCACGCCACGGCAAGCCGGCACTGGCGGCCTGGCGTGAACGTAGCGACACCTGTGAAGCGCGTCGTGCCAACTACCTGTCCAAAGCGCAGCGAGGCGAATTCAAGCCTACCTATCGCTTTGGCGAAGGCGTGCTGGAAGGCCCTGAGCTTGAGATCAGCGATACCGAGATCCGTATCCCGGGCTACGCGCGCGCAGTATCACTCAAGGCTGACAATCCCTTCGGCTCGCTATAATAGTCGCAGTCCATTTTCCCTCGTACTTCTGGCAACGGCAGCCCGAGGGGATCTACACTCGGCAGTAGTCGAAATGATGCGTGAGTCACGGGTTCGTGAATTCACGAATCAAGCTCCTCCGGCTCCTCATCTGCCGTCGTCCACTGCAGCATGGAGTTTGACTATCCTGCTGCTGACAGAACACGAGTTCGTCATGCCCAAGAATATTGCCGTCTACCCAGGCACCTTCGACCCGATCACCAACGGTCATACTGACCTGATCGAACGTGGCGCACGTCTTTTCGACAAGATAGTGGTGGCGGTGGCTTGCAGCCCCGGCAAACAACCAGCTTTGCCGTTGGACATGCGCATCGATCTGACACGCCAGATTCTCGCGCATCTCGATAACGTCGAAGTCATTGGCTTCAGCTGCCTGCTGACAGAACTGCTTGATCAGCAAAATGCGCGTATTATTCTGCGCGGCCTGCGTGCAGTCTCCGATTTCGAGTACGAGTTGCAGCTAGCCAACATGAATCGGGTCCAGGCACCGCATGTTGAAAGCCTGTTCCTGACCCCGGAATTAGAGAACTCCTATATTTCATCGACTATCGTGCGCGAAATCTCACGACATGGCGGTGACGTGTCACGCCTGGTACATCCGATAGTGGCCGAAGCACTTGCTCGCCACTTCAACCCAAGCGACGACACAGCCACAAGCTGAGGACATCATCATGGCCCTGATCATCACTGATGAATGCATCAACTGCGACGTCTGCGAGCCAGAATGTCCTAACGGCGCCATCTCGCCGGGTGAAGAGATCTATATCATCGACCCGGATCTGTGCACCGAATGTGTGGGCCATTTTGACGAGCCACAATGTCAGCAGGTGTGTCCTGTCGATTGCATTCCGCTCGATCCGGCGCACAAGGAAAGTCAGGACGAGCTGATGGACAAGTACCACATCATTACCGAAGCACTGGGCAACTGATTCCCCGCCTGAGGCCATGACTCCTCTGGCTCCGCTGCCATGTGTAAAATGCTGCCGTTTCGATCTGGTGTAATGCCAGGTTGAAACGGCAGTGTGCTGTCAGGCATTACAATAATAATTAAAATCAGCAGCTTGCTGACGCATTGATTGAGAACTTCAGCACTCGAAGCTCAAAAGGTTATTTCCTGTTAGCACAATGTAACCAATCTAATCTATCCTGTAGCCACCAGTCACGGAACGCACTCCTCGTGCGCATGGATAGCCAATGTCATCGCGTTACTTGTCATCTGTCCTTAAGTCCCCGCTCTTGCGCGCTCGTTTACAGCTGCCTTCCAAAGGGCTTATCGGGCTGGCTGGAATGCTGGTCATCATGCTGATATTGATGCTTCTGCCACGTCCTGAGCTCTTTTCCTCAGTCAATCAATATCTAGTACCACACTCCCTGTTGGAGATTGGCTCGGTACTGGTGGCATTGATGGCAGCCGTCTCGATCTTCCAGGGTCATCGCAGCACATTGCCAACTAGCTTTCTGGTGATGGGATGCGCCTTCGTGCTCTCGGCCTTATGTGATCTGGTGCATATCTTCAGTTACGAAGGCATGCCTGACTTCATCAGCGAAGCATCGGTTCAGAAAGCGATTCACTTCTGGCTGGCAGGGCGCACCGCCTTTGTCTTCGCACTTCTGGCCCCCTGTATCATCACCTCACGTCCTGTGACACGCCGTCATTTGCCATTGGCTCTAGCAGCGACAATCGCCGTGGGGCTAGTCATTAGTTGGGTCGGTCTTTATCACCTCGACTACCTGCCAGCGACCTTCGTCACCGGTAGCGGCTTGAGTGACTGGAAAATAGGCTACGAATGGGCATTGACGCTTTCCGCACTCGGTGCCGCGGTATTGCTGATCAGTACAAAGCGCCTCCCCAAGGGGACGAATGCAGGCTGGTTAGCCGCTGCAGCGCTCGCCAGTGGTCTCTCTGAATTGTGTTTCACCCTTTATGCCAGCGCCTATGATGTCTTCAACCTGCTTGGTCATCTTTACAAGATGGTGGCCTATGCAATGATCTATCACGCCATCTATTCTTCACGCCTTACCTACCCCTATCAGCAGCTGGAGAAAATGAGCACAGCGCTGGCAGAAGCCGAGCAACGCTGGCAGTTTGCGCTGGAAGGCTCCGGCGCAGGTGTCTGGGATTGGAAGCAGGACAGCGATCACGTTTTCTATTCTACCCAGTGGAAAGCGACACTAGGCTTTGAAGAGGAGGATATCGGTAGCAGTTTCGATGAATGGAAATCGCGCATTCATCCCGACGACATGCCGCGTACGCTTGATGATCTGAAACAACATTTCGAAGGGCATAGCCCAGAATATCGTAACGAACATCGCATGCTGACCCGCAGCGGCGAATGGAAGTGGATTCTTGATCAAGGGCGTGTCGTGGAGCGCGCCGAAGATGGCCGCCCGTTGCGCATGATTGGTACCCACAGCGATATCGACTTGATCAAGGAGCAACAACAACGCCTGATTACCAGCCGCGCGCGCCTGCGCTCCATTTATCACTCAGCTCCGATCGGCATTATCGTTGCAGATTGCAATGGCGTCATCGCGGATGCCAACTCCGCCATGCACAGCATGTTAGGCAAGAGTGATACTGAGCTATTCCAGCAGTCGTTGTGGGGCTTGTTCTCACTCGAGGAAGTGAGTCGAATGAAGCGAGCCTGGGGACAATTGCAGCGCGAGGGCGGTAACTTTCAGGACGAGTACCGCATGCAGACTGAGCGTGGACACATGTTCTGGGCAGAGGTAACTCTCACCCCACTGGAGGGCGAAGACCGTACCCTAGTATTGATCAATAATATCGAGGATCGTCGTCGCGCCATCGAGCTGCTGGAAGAGAACGCCACCCTTTATCAAGAAGTCTTCAGCACCGGTAACGCCATCAAGTTACTGATCGATCCAGAGCGTGCAGAAATCATTGATGCCAACCCCGTCGCGGCAGAATTCTACGGCTACAGTATTGGCGAAATGTGCGGCATGCCGCTGGGACGCATCAATGTGCTGGCAAGCCAGGCAATATCCCAGCGCATCCGTGCCGTGATCAGCCGTACCGACAACCACTTTGAAGCCAGCCATCAGCTCGCCAATGGCGAGTTGCGTGATGTCGAGATATTCACCGGCCCGGTGGATTTGAATGGCCGCACACTGCTGTTTTCCATCGTACACGATATTACCGATCGCAAGCGGGCTCAGCGCGATCTGCAGGCAGCCAATCTCAAGTTGTCGCGCCTGTCCGAGAGCCGCAGTCAGATTCATCATCTGGCGGAATGTCTGCTGACGTGTTCTCAGCTTGATGACATCATCACACAGCTCAATGTACGACTCCCCAGCCTGTTTGCGGGCAGTGAAGGTCGCATGACTCTGTCTATTCCGAATGATGAACACCAGACAATGCACATCAATTGGGGGGCGGCACCCACCGAAGCATGTCTGGTGAGCCATCCATTGATCATAGGCGATAGCGAAATCGGCAATTTCATCCTGCAGATTCCTATCGATGCAGAAAGCCAGGAGCGTCTACGACCGCTGGCGGAAGACGTCTGCCGTCTGATATTGCTGGCATTGGCAGATCTGCAGTTGAAGCAGGGTCTCTCGCATGAAGCGCGCAAAGACACACTCACTCGCCTGTATAACCGTCGGTATCTCGATGAGATCCTGCCGCAGAAGCTTGCTGAAGCCAGCATCGGTAATCCGCTGTCGCTGGTGGTACTGGATCTTGACCACTTCAAACAGGTCAACGACACCTACGGACATGAGATGGGGGATCGAGTCCTGACAAGGCTGGCCAAGCTGATTCGTGAATCCCTGCGCAGCTCAGACGAGGCTTGTCGTTATGGAGGTGAGGAGTTCGTCATTCTCATTCCCGGTGCCAGTGCCGCTGTCTCGCGAGCCAGAGTCGAAGCCATTCTTGAAGCCTTCCGGGAAGAAGTCTTTGAAAGTGAGATTCAACCACCACTGACAGGGCTGAGCTTCTCTGCCGGCGTTGCCAGCGCACCTCATGATAGTCAGGCCACAGAGACGTTATTCAGCATGGCCGATAACGCGCTGTATCAAGCCAAGCGCACCGGGCGACAACGTGTACTTTGCTATAGCGGTCTGCCGCCATCCGAAGATAGCCTGGCGCGCACGCCCAGCTGAATCATTTATCCGAAAGTTTGGAAACGCCGCCGCCGGCCTTTATGGCCGGCGGCGGCGTTTCTACTCAGGTACACCTCACAGCGACCCACTCTTTATCCTGTCGCTACATGAACTGACCCTGGCACTCTGTCAGTCCCAGTCCACACGCGTTGTCTTGCAGCCCAGACAGCGAGCAAAAGTCGCTTGCGCCGGTGTAGCGACCAGCACGCGCGCAGTTTCATCAATATTCCGCCCCATCGCCGCAAAGGGTGCTGAGACAACAAAGATCGCGGCCCCCACCACGGTTGTCGCCAACAGCAACGGGCGACCGATCAATGCATCCGCCACCATCATGCCGGCACTCGGCGTATCATCACCTTGCTCGCTGGGTAGCTCGATGGCGTATGCAGGTGTTGCCAATACCAGAGTCATGCCAGCAGCTGCAATTCCTTTGCGCAGGCGCGCACTCCGCTGAAGAATCATGTGTTTCATACTCAGGTCCCTTGCGTCCGGACGCTCCATGCGTCCTTGTTATGGATCATCACTCCGAGTGCAATATCCACCATGAATAACAGCAGATCACTCCCTTGCCAATCAACGCATGGGGGAGCGCGCAGCCAGGGCCACTGAAATTAGATTAGTCTTCTCGTGACAATACGCCCAGCCCTTGCAGGCCACGCTGCTATCAACACCTGTCTTGCATGCTTTTTTGATGCTCAATTCTTGACGTCCTTGCCATGTATGAGCCAACACCCTTTCGGAAGCTCAATGACTGATTCATCACGACTCATCACCTTGCTATCACGCCTGTTTCGTCCTGCTGATCGCCATCTATGGCAGCTGGCATGGCCGATTATCCTGTCCAATATCTCGGTGCCGCTGCTCGGGCTGGTGGACACTGCAGTAGTAGGTCATCTGGAAGATGCTGTCTATCTGGGTGCCGTGACATTGGGTGCTGTGCTGTTCAGCTTCCTCTATTGGGGCTTTGGATTTCTGCGCATGGGCACGACTGGCATGACGGCTCAGGCCCATGGCCGTGAAGACCACGACACGCTGCGCACCTTGCTCGGGCAAGGCATCATGCTCGCACTGGTGATCGGCGGCTTGTTGCTGTTGCTAGGGTCACCACTGATATCACTAGGCTTGAGCCTGATGGAGGCCAACGAGGCAACACGTGAACTCGCGCATGGTTACGCGAGCATTCGCCTGTGGTCTGCTCCTGCGGTGCTGATGAACTATGTGATATTGGGTTGGTTTCTGGGGCTGGGTAATTCTCGTGTCACCCTCGGCATTCTTGTACTGACCAACGCCATCAACATCCTGCTGGATCTGGCCTTTGTGCCGGGACTGGGCATGACCAGCGATGGCGTAGCTCTGGCCAGCGTGATTGCCGACTACTGCGCATCAGGTGCCGGCTTATGGCTGGTAGCCCGTCAGCTTGCCCGCATGCCAGGCAACAGCAACCTTGCTACACTCTTCTCGCTTGCCGCATGGGGGGAGCTGATCCGGGTCAATCAGCATCTTTTCGTACGTACCCTGTGCCTGCTTGGCGCTACTGCTTACTTCACCTCACAAGGCGCGAGCTTCGGTGACAATATACTGGCGGCCAACGCTGTGCTGCTGCAGTTCGTGATGATCACCTCGTATGGCCTTGATGGCTTCGCCCAAGCCGCGGAGTCAGAGGTTGGTCGCGCAGTGGGCCAGAATGACTGGCAGCGCTTCGCTCGTAGCGTCGGTGCAGCAACCCGTTTTTCACTGATTACTGCGACGGGCGCCAGTGTACTACTCTGGCTATGCGGCCCACTCCTGATCGGACTGCTGACTGACCTCCCGGAGGTCCGCGCCCTTGCGATCACCTATCTCCCCTGGATGGTCGCCATGCCATTGGTCGCGGTGTGGAGCTACCTGCTGGATGGCATCTTCATTGGTGCCACCGCCACGCGCGAGATGCGCAATACGTTGGTCATCTCACTAATCGCCTTTGTGGGCCTCTGGCCGTGGCTTGAGCAATACGGCAACCACGGCTTATGGCTGGCCTTCCTGCTATTTACTGGCGTCCGTTCGGCAGTACTCGCCGGCTATTATTTTCATCATCGCCGTCATCGCTGGTGCTGATGGAGGGTTGATACAACGCAGACTCCGCTTCAACACCTTGAAAGACCCGTGGGCTACTCGACCATCGCGCGATACTCACCTGTCGTGAGATAGATTAATGTAAGCATGCCAACCCAACTCCCATACCGATCAAGAAAAAGACTCAGGGAGCATCACATGCTGCAATTCCTATCCCGTCCAGCCGTCAAGCTGGTCGAGCGCTATCTACCTGACCCCTATATCTTCGTACTGCTGTTGACCGTGATCGCCGCGGCAGCTGCCATGCTGATCGAGCAACGCTCGCCAGTCGACGTCATGCGCTATTGGGGTGACGGCTTCTGGAGCCTGCTGACGTTCTCCATGCAGATGCTGCTGGTACTGATCTCCGGCTTCATGCTGGCCAATACGCCGCCCGTCAAGAAGGCACTGGCCAGTCTTGCCTCGTTGGCGAAATCTCCGGGCAGCGCCATCATCCTGGTCACTGTCGTTTCCCTGATCGCCAGTTGGATCAATTGGGGCTTCGGTCTGGTCATCGGTGCCTTGTTTGCCAAGGAACTCGCCAAGTCGATCAAGGTCGACTATCGCCTGCTGATCGCCAGTGCCTACTCCGGCTTTGTCATCTGGCATGCAGGGATTTCAGGTTCGATTCCGCTGACGATCGCCACTGCAGGCCACTTCACCGAGGACACCATCGGGATCATTCCGACGTCCGATACCATCTTTGCCTTCTTCAACATGGCCATCGTCATTGCGCTGTTGATCATCATGCCGTTGGTCAACCGCGCCATGATGCCCTTCGAGAACGAAAGCGTTTACGTCGATCCAGCACTGCTGGAAGAAAAACCGACCGTTGTCAGCGATCAACCTCGCCCGGCTGAACGCCTCGAGAACTCCCCCATACTGGCGTGGATAGTGGGGCTATTCGGGCTTGCCTGGCTGATAGATCACTTCGTGTTTCGTGGCGGTGGCTTGAATCTGAACGTGATCAACTTCAGCTTCCTGTTCCTTGCCATCGTACTGCACGGCACACCGCGCAAACTGCTGGACAGCCTGAATGAGGCCATCAAGGGCGGTGCAGGTATCGTCATCCAGTTCCCCTTCTACGCCGGCATCATGGCCATCATGGTCCAGTCCGGCCTGGCGGCAACGCTGTCCGAAGGCTTCGTCTCGATAGCTACCGCTGACAGCCTACCGTTCTGGTCCTTCATCAGCGCCGGTATCGTCAATCTGTTCGTGCCATCCGGTGGTGGTCAATGGGCAGTGCAAGCGCCGGTCATGATCCCCGCCGCACAGGCATTGGGCGCAGACCTGCCGCGCGTCGCCATGGCGGTCGCCTGGGGTGATGCCTGGACCAACATGCTACAGCCATTCTGGGCGCTGCCGGTTCTGGCAATCGCTGGCCTGAAAGCCAAGGACATCATGGGCTTCTGCCTCGTCCAGCTGCTGGTCACCGGCGTCATCATTTCACTGGGCCTGACTCTGCTGTAGTCCAGCAGCACGCTTCACACACCACGCAAGCCCGCACGTTGCCCCCGCCCTAATTGCGGGGGCAACGTCGTTCATGGGCTGCTTATATGCCGCAAACGAGGTGCCAAGCCGCTCTGATTCCCTCAAACTAGGGCATACAACGACACTCGAGGCCGTTCCCCGACGGTGACTTGATGCCTCCTGACTCCTGCCCCACCCAAGGACTTATCGATGAGCGACCAGCACCCCGACCAGCATGACGCACTGCCAGGCCAACACCAGCTGATCATGACGGAGCTGATGACTCCTGACATGGCCAACTTCAGTGGCAAGGTTCATGGTGGCGCGATTCTCAAGAAGCTGGATGAAGTGGCATTCGCCTGTGCGAGTCGCTACAGCGGCAACTATGTAGTCACCCTGTCGGTAGACCAGGTTCGTTTCAAGCAGCCCATCCACGTCGGCGAACTGGTGACGTTTCTCGCCTCCGTCAATCATGTCGGCCGCTCTTCCATGGAGGTCGGCATCAAGGTGGTTGCCGAATCCATTCAGGGCCGCCTGATTCGCCACACCAATAGCTGCTATCTGACCATGGTCGCAGTGGACCCGGATGGCCACCCCGTACCGGTACCGCCACTGAACCTGGAGACCCAGGAGCAGAAACTGCGCTTCCACAAGGCAGGAATCCGCAAGAAGCTGCGCAAGCAGGCCGAAGAAGAAGAGAAGCGTCAGGAATCGATGGAGTTCTGAGAAACTATCTCAATAGTCAGCGCAAGATGCGGAGTGCAGATGGTCAGTGGTACGGCGATACTTGTCAGAAACCTGCGTGACCACGAACTTGGCATAGCGAGATGAGCGATGACGGCAGCATATTCCGAGACCGACAGCGTACAGGCGAACAAGACAGCCGCTGATGAGGCACTATGGCAACGCGTGCTATCGCGCCAAGTAATTCCCGGCGAGACTATACGCTACGGAGTCATCACTACCGGCATCTTCTGTCGTGTTGGCTGCCCGTCGCCCTCTCCTCTGCGTGACAACCTGCGTATCTATCCGGATAACCAGACTGCGCGTGCCGCTGGCTTGCGTGCCTGCCGACGCTGTCATCCGGAGTCAGAACGCGAGGTCGGCGCTATCGAATCCAATCACTGGCTGCTTGCTACCTGTCGTCAACTGGAAGCCGCCATCACTGCTGGTGAGACCGCGCCATCATTGGCCACGCTTGCGACACGTGCCGGGCTCAGCACCAGCCATCTCCAGCGGCGCTTCAAGACACTGCTGGGCCTGTCACCGGCCGAGTACGTCAGCGGGCTACGACAGCTGCGCTTCCACGATCTGCTTGAACAGGGTAGCAATGTCACTGACGCCATACTCGCGGCGGGATATCGCTCGACCAGCCGCGCCTATGCCCGCGCGGATGGCATATCGCCAAGCGTGCGTCAGCAAGGGGGCAAAGATGAAACGCTACTGGGTCTCCACTGGCCCTGCAGCTTCGGCATTCCCGAGCAGCACTGCTGGCTGAGTGCAGGGATCAGTGAACGCGGCGTCGTGGTCATCCAGCTGACAGACAACCGCGAGGCCGGACAGCAGGCATTGGAAGCCCGTCTGCCAAAAGCCTGTTGGCAGCATATCGATCCTCAGGATGAGAATGGACAATCACTGCATGCGGTACTCGGTGCGCGCCTGCTGGTGCTGTGTGAGCAACCGGAGATCAGTCACGCCTTGTTCCTTGAGCTTCCACTGGATATTCGCGGAACAGCCTTTCAGCTCACGGTCTGGCAGCAACTGAATGCCACCTTGAGCGGCAATACACTGACCTATCGTCAGCTGGCTGAGGCATTGGAACGTCCCACCGCCAGCCGCGCCGTCGCCAATGCCTGTGGCGCCAATCCGTTGGCACTGCTGACGCCCTGTCATCGCGTGGTACGCGGCGATGGCGGGTTGGGCGGTTATCGTTGGGGCGTTGAGCTCAAGCAGGCTCGCCTGGCACAGGAGGCCGGAGACAGGGTCAAACCGTAGTCCTGCATACGAATCTTGAATACGAGCCTCGACTCGTTCATGGAATCAACGTGTCAGGCGTTCGTGACAACTCCCTGCCAGTACCGAAGGACTCAGTCTGGCAAGGGGCCACAAGCTTGCGAAATAGCGGACAGTACGGAAGGGAATGCTGCTGAAAAGGGCATGGCGTTTGTGACGTTGCGTCATGCCATGCCCTTTCATTGAACTCAGCGGTCGAATACGGCCTCGAGGTCTTCCTTGCTGGTCTTGCCCTCATGCAATGCCAACATGAGCAACAGGCGAGCCTTCTGGGGATTCAGACCGCCAGCCATCACGGCACCGGCATCGTAGGTGGTTTTTCCGCCGCCCGGGAAGCCATATAGCGGCATGGTGCGTCCATTAGGCACACGTGTCGAGATGACCACTGCCACATCCTTCGACAGCGCATACTTCACGGCCTCGAACATGGAGACATTCATGTTGCCCATGCCGGTCGCTTGAACCACGATACCTTTCGCTCCCTGATCGACGGCATAGCGCAGCAAGTCACCATTGGCGCCACCGAACATGGGCAGAATTTCTACGCGCGGCATGTCGCCAGTGCCGATATCGATGTGTTGGCGACGCAGCGGTGTACGCGAGAATACGACCTTGTCGTCCCAGACCTCGCCCAGAAACCCGAAGTCGCCTGACTTGAAGGTGTCAACATTGCCGGTATGCGTCTTGGTCACGCTGCGAGCGGCGTTGATCTGGCTGTTCATGGCAACCATGACACCTTTGCCCGTGGCTTCCGGCGTGGTGACGATACGAATGGCATTGAGCAGGTTGCGTGGCCCGTCAAAATCAGGCTCTGACGCATTGCGTTGCGCGCCTATCAGCACCACGGGCTTATCAGACTTGACCGTCAGGTCCAGCCAAAATGCGGTTTCTTCCATGGTATCGGTGCCCTGCGCGACCACGACACCCGCCACTTCTGGCCGAGCCAGTGCATCATCGACTGCCTGAGTGAGGCGTGACCACCACTTGGCATCGATATAGTT
Organism: Cobetia sp. L2A1; assembly: GCF_009796845.1. Classification (NCBI taxonomy): domain Bacteria; kingdom Pseudomonadati; phylum Pseudomonadota; class Gammaproteobacteria; order Oceanospirillales; family Halomonadaceae; genus Cobetia; species Cobetia sp. L2A1. The sequence goes on from NZ_CP047025.1 coordinate 3,619,567, forward strand.
GGCAGACATCTGAGAGAAATTGTTGACCTCGATGGTGGCGTATTTGGCAGCATCCGGCACCGTCTGCATCAAGTCATCGCCTGAAATGGCAGGTACCACGCCCTTGGTCACAGGGTCCACCTTCATGGCGATGGTGCCACCCGTGGCGATGAACTGTACGACCGGCTTCGTATCTGCCATTGCAGCGTTCGAGATGCAAAACAATGCCGTTAGGGCAAGAGCCAAGATGGGGTGCTGGTGTCTCAAAGGACATCTCCTGTGAAGATTTTTCCCGCTGCGACCTCCGACCGGAGTGCCACACGATAAAATCACGCAATTAGCATGCCACTGGAAAGCATCGATAACGTTCCATGCTCAGGTATAGCGGAGCTGGCTCGCTTTTCAAGGAATCACACCCTGGACTGGCACTATCGTGGTGCAAAGAAGATGACGAACCGAGTGTCTCCGAGCCCCCTGCCCGCACATGGTGCGCCTGGGCGGAAGGCTGGACACATGACACGGGGACATCGAGCTCGAGCCACTTTTTTACACATGCCCTATCCAATGTCTTAAGACACTCTCTCCAGTCGCTTCTAAAGCGTCGTACAGCGCAGCGCTGGGGGAGCGAGCAGCAGCTCGCGAACGATTTCGAGCGCGTGCGTCAACGTCTCGCGACTCGCGGCGGCGCTCAGACAAAGACGCAGCGCCTGTGGTGGGGGTTCATTACCGACACAGAATGGCTCAGCGCTGGTGACATGAATGCCGCGAATCGCCAGTGATTCGACCATTGCCTGACTACGTTGTCCCTCGGGTAATTCAAGCCACAGGTCGAACGAGGAAGGCCGCGCCGCCAGAGACCACTCGTTCAGGACGGAGTGCGCCAACCGCTGTCGCGCACGCACCTCCTCCATCTGCCAGGCGATCAAGGGCGCGGCATTGCCACTGGTCAACCAGGTACACACCGTTTCGACCAGCAACGGCGCCACCATCCAGCTGTGACTGCGCAAGGTGGCACCAAGACGGGGAAGTAGCGCCACAGGCGCACGCAATACACCCAGTCGCAGGCCGCCTGCCAGAAGCTTGGAGGTGCTGAAGAGATACAAGGTTCGCTCCGGTGCCAGCTGATAGAGCTGCATACCGCACTCCTCTGGCGGCAGATACTGCACGCCATCTTCCAGAATCCAGAAATCGTACTGTCGTGCGAGCGCCACCAACGCTTCACGCCGTGCGTGGGATAATTGTGCACCGCCCGGATTGTTCTGCTCGGCCATCACATAGACCATTCTGGGCACCTGCTGACGACATAGACGCGCCAGAGCCTCGATGTCCATGCCCTCTTCATCCAATGGTATGCGCAAGAGCTTCAGACCACGTTCGGCGCTCGCGGATATCAGCCCGGGATAGGTCAGCGCACCCGCCACCAGAGCTTCACCAGGGGCCATCAAGGCAGATAGCGCCAAGGTGATGCCATTCTGGCCACCCTGCGTCAGCATCAGCTCTTCAGCGACGACCGGCACGCCCAGCTCCCCCATCCAATTCGCCAGGAGTTGCCTTTGATTGTCACGCCCGAACTCATTCTGATAGTCGACACAATGCTGGAGAGCGGCAGGTGATTGGCTGATCGCCACTAGCGCATCTGCCATTCCTTGCTGTCGTGCAGGGTGCGGTGGCGGCAGGCTCATGGTGAGATCAATCGACTCAAGTGAAGCCTCCCAAGAGACCCCCGCATCCGGAGGTTCTCCACAGGCGGCCCCTACCCGGAAGACATGACCAAAGCCTTCAGCAGATACACGCTGCGCGCTGACGAGGCCGTTGATGTAGGTGCCACTGCCGACACGTGACGTAACCAGCCCACGACGCTCGGCCTCAGCGTAACCACGCGTGATGGTACCCACTGTCACGCCTAGCGCATCCGCCAGCCGTCGTTGAGGTGGAAGTCGCGTGCCGGCTGGCAGCCGGCCAGAGGCGATATCCAGCCGAATGGCATCCGCAAGCGCACGATAGCGTGGCATGGCCGGATCAAGCATGGGCATCCAGATTGTCATGGTGACAAAAAACCTGTTGACGATAATTGTCATCAGATTATGCTCAAAAAGTGCCGCCATCAAGCGCCAAAAAACGTGTTATGGCGACAATCCCGCAACATCGGCTCGTATCACGACAACATTGAACCCATACAATAATGGCTGACACTGAGAGTCCTGCGCTCCGGACCAGCCTTCGCCTTCAAGGACACCCATGGAATCCCTCGCCTTTCTGGCCCCCGCCACGCTATACATGCTGTCGATGACCCTGACGCCAGGTCCCAATAACGTCATGCTGACGGCCTCCGGTGCCAACTACGGCTACTGGCGCACCCTGCCGCATATTTTCGGCATCATGATTGGCTGCCTGGTGTTATTCGTTGGCATCGCACTCGGTCTGGGATTGATATTCGAGCGTTACCCAATCGTGCAGACTCTGCTCAAGCTACTGGGCAGCGCCTACCTGCTGTATCTGGCCTGGAAGATCGCCACGGCACCACCGCCCGATTTCTCAAGCCAGCAGGACGCGAGACCGATGACCTTCATGGCGGCAGCATTATTTCAGTTCGCCAACCCCAAAGCCTGGGTGATGGGTATCGCCTTGATGGCGGGGTTCCTGCCGGATAATGGACCGGTATTGCTCAATGCTCTGCTGCTGGCGGGTTTCGCTGAACTGGTCGCCCTGCCGTGCATCTCGCTATGGGCCGGTTTTGGTACCGCCATCGGCCGTCTACTGCGCACAGAGCGCTCCTGGAAGATATTCAATCGCGTGATGGGTGTGCTGACCGCCTCCTGCGTCATTTTCATTCTCCGCTAATGATCGTGTTCTAGCGCACTCTCGAGCAAGGATGAGATGCCCTCGGTCTGATCCTTGCATCGCACGTATCGAACACTGTTCGCATTACCACTGTTTTCACGTGCGATGTTCGCTAGACTGTCGAGACGCCTATTCCACGCTCGCACAGGACGCTCCTTCCATGCTGACCCTCTACGGTGATCGCCGCTCCGGTAACTGCTACAAGGTCGAGCTGCTGCTGCACCTTCTCGAACGTCACCATCATTACATCGAAGTCGACATTCTCGCCGGTGACACCCGCACGCCGGAGTTTCTGACCCGTAACGTCAACGGCAAGATTCCCCTGCTGGAACTGCATCGCGGTGAAACACTGTCCGAGTCCAATGCCATCCTGCATTACCTCGCCGATGGCAGCGATTACCTGCCAAGCGACCCCTTTCTGCATGCCAAGGTGCTCCAATGGCAGTTCTTCGAGCAATACAGTCACGAGCCCTTCATCGCCACCGCACGCTTCATCAACCGCTATCTTGGCTTGCCGGAAGAACGTCTCGCCGAATATGAAGCCAAGCAGGAAGGGGGACGACGGGCCTTGCGCGTGATGGAACATCACCTCAAGGATCATGACTGGCTGGTGGGAGAGCAATTCACGATCGCTGATATTTCACTTTATGCTTATACCCATGTGGCAAACGAGGGCGGCTTCGCACTTGAAGACTATCCTGCCATACGTTCCTGGCTCGCTCGCGTTGCCGCTCGTCCGGGGCACTTCGATATCCCACTCGACTGACCCGTTCTTTTCTTCATCGAACACTCATGCTCAGTCCTCCACCAATGACAGGCCTATTGATGCATCCCGTCACCTATCGCGCCATGACACCCGCCGATCATTCCGCCTTCATGACCATGATGGAGGCCACACCAGGCGTAGTCATCCGCAAGGCAGACGAATACGCCGCGGTCGAGCGCTATCTGATCCGCAACCCAGGCATGAGCCATCTGGCTTTCTCTGACGTACGATTGGTGGGCTGTGCCATGTCCGGTCATGATGGCAAGCGCGGCTATCTGCAACATGTCATGACAGCTTCTGACATGCGCGGAAAGGGGATCGCCCGTACGCTAGTCGAGCGGTGTCTTGATGCGCTGGCACAGGAAGGTATCGACAAGGTGCATCTTGATACCCTTCACGATAATCATCAGGCGCATCGCTTCTGGGAGCGGCTTGGCTGGTCAAACCGTAACGCCGAGATCGTACGCTTCTCACGTCTGCTGGTGGATGACCTCAACGCCTGAATACCGCCTTTGCAAAATACTATCTGCTGAGCAAGGAGCTCTGACGTGCAATTTCTTGAAAACGATGACCTTGGCAAGCTGATCCTGCGCCTGACTCTAGGTGTGCTACTGCTGTTTCATGGCCTATCGAAGCTATTGGGCGATGGGGGAACCTTGAGCTGGATCGCTCAGCAGCTGGAAGGTATGGGCATCCCTGGCGTGGTGGCCTATGGCGTCTATATTGGCGAAATCATCGCACCGATCATGCTGGTGCTCGGCTACCAGTCACGCGTGGCGGGGCTTATCGTGGTCGGTAACATGCTGTTCGCGTTTGCTGTGGCGCATATGGGTCAGCTGATCAGCCTGTCGCCCTCCGGTGGCTGGGGACTGGAACTGCAGGGCTTCTATCTCGCGACAGGCCTGGCCGTCGTCTTCCTTGGCAGTGGCCGCTTTGCGGTGCAGGAGGACTGATGGCTGATATCGTCACTGCCAGTACCTATTGCGAGAATGCCCCGAATCACCCGTTTCATGGGCCGTATCACGATCACGAGTACGGCTTTCCGGTCAGTGATGATCGCGTGCTGTTCGAGCGTTTCGTGCTGGAGATCAATCAGGCGGGACTTTCGTGGCTGACGGTACTCAAGAAGCGTGAGGCCTTTCGCGAGGCATTCGAGGAATACGACATCGCCCGCATCGCCACCTATGATGACGATGATCGCGCACGATTGCTGAGCAATGCCGGTATCATCCGCAACCGACTCAAGGTCAATGCCGTGATCCATAATGCTGGCGTGGTCATGCAGCTCAAGGAATCGCATGGCAGCTTCCTTGGCTGGCTGGATACCCATCATCCACAACCATTGCCGCAGTGGATAACACTCTTCAAGAAGACCTTCCGCTTTACCGGCCCGGAAATCGTCAACGAGCTGTTGATGAGCTGCGGCTACCTGCCCGGCTGTCATCGTGATGACTGCCCGGTGCAGGCACACGTGCTGGCCGCCAAGCCACGCTGGGCCGAACCGGGAGCGATGGCAGTGATACAGGCTGGCATCTGATGCAATTCGACGGCTCCCCCCGACACCTTCCCTCGACACTCCCCACTTCGCGCAGGTAGCCGAGCATGGATTCCCTTACCCAGATCTGCCTTGGAGCAGCCGTCGGTGGTGCAGTGATGGCGCCCGCCATCCGACGCATGCCTACCGCACGCCGAGGCGCCGCAATACGCTACGCTCTGCTCGGCGGCGCAATACTCGGTACGGTTCCCGATCTCGATGTATTGATCAACTACGGCGACGCCGTGGCCAACTACACCCATCATCGTGGTTTCAGCCACTCATTGATCGTGTTGAGCCTGCTGGGGCTCGTCCTCGGCTGGGGACTCTCGAAGCTGCCGCGGTTGTCATCGCTGGGTAGTGGTCGGCTTATCGCATACTGCGCCCTGTGTCTCGTCACGCATCCGCTGCTGGATGCCTTCACGACCTATGGCACCCAATTGCTGTGGCCATGGCCCAGCCGACCAATCAGCCTCGCCAGCGTATTCATCATCGATCCGCTTTATACCCTACCGCTATTGATTACCGCTGTGTGGGCGGCAATTCGTGGCCGAGCGGGACACCTTCTGAGCGTAGGTCTGGTGCTGTCGAGTCTTTATCTGGGCTGGGGGCTGGCGGCCAAGAGTTGGATCGACATGCGCATGACACCGGTGTTGGCAAGTCAGGGGCTAAAAGACGCGCCACGACTCATTCAACCTACTCCTTTCAATAGCCTGCTGTGGCGAGTCACTGTCGCCACGCCGGAGGCCGATCACGAATGGCAGGTAGGCGTACTGGATTCAGATGAGCAACTGATGCATCTCGCGCGTCGTGATTATCCCCGCCAGCCGGCGCTCGATGATGCATTGCGCACACTTGAGGATGGCCAGCGTCTGCGCTGGTTTGCCGCGCCGTATCTGCGTACTTCTCGCGAGATGAACGCACACGGCGAAATGCTGCTCGCAGTGACAGATATACGCCTTGGCTCGCCGGATTATCATGTCTTCCGCTTTGCGCTGGCCCGCCAGACACACGCTGGTAAATGGCAGGCGCTCGATGCTAGTCAGCGTCTGCCAAGCCAGCGTGTCGATCGCGCAGCACTGCTCGCCTTGTGGCAGTCCATTCGTGATCCCGAAACACGCATGCAACACCGCAGTCGTGCGGCGTCCGTCACCGAAGACATCGAGAAACAGCCTGCAACCAGCGGCTGAGCCGACCAAGTCCGGCCGTCGCTGACCGCTAGATAAGACAACGCCCACCATGGTCAGCCATGGTGGGCGTTGTCTTATCTAGCGTGATGAAGCTCTCGTTGGCTATTAGCCTAGATACTTGATCATCACGCCTGCCGCGACCGCCGATCCGATGACACCCGCCACGTTAGGACCCATGGCATGCATCAGCAGGAAGTTGTGCGGATTGTACTCAAGCCCGACCTTGTTGGAGACTCGCGCCGCCATCGGCACCGCCGAGACGCCTGCCGAGCCGATCAACGGATTGATCGGGGTCTTCGATATCTTGTTCATCAGCTTGGCCATCAAGACGCCACAGGCGGTACCGATCCCGAAGGCGACGACGCCAAGCGCCAGGATCCCCAGTGTCTCGACCGCGAGGAACTTGTCAGCCTGCAGCTTGGAACCGACCGACAGCCCAAGGAAAATGGTGGTGATGTTGATCAGGGCGTTCTGAGCGGTATCCGACAGACGCTCCACCACACCACATTCGCGCATCAGATTCCCGAAACAGAACATGCCCAATAGAGGCGCAGCATCTGGTAACAGCATCGCGACCAGAATCAGCAGCACCAACGGGAACAGGACTTTCTCGGTCTTCGATACCGGACGCAGCTGGGTCATGACAAGGCTGCGCTCCTTGGGCGTGGTCAGCGCACGCATGATCGGCGGCTGAATCATCGGCACCAGCGCCATGTAGGAGTATGACGCGACGGCAATCGCACCCAGCAACTCAGGCGCCAACAAGCTCGCTACATAGATGGATGTCGGCCCGTCGGCCCCGCCGATGATGCCAATGGCGGCCGATTGTTGCAGGCTGAAGTCCATCACGCCCACCGAAGTCAGCGCGACAGCCCCCAGCAGCGTCGCAAAGATACCGAACTGCGCTGCCGCACCAAGGAACAGTGTCTTGGGGTTAGCGAGCAGCGGGCCGAAGTCCGTCATCGCGCCCACTCCCATGAAGATCACCAGTGGCGCGATACCGGAAGCGATCGAGACATTATAGAAACTATAGAGCATGCCATTATTGAAGCCGGCATCCAGCGCCATGTTACTGGCCAGTTGCTTGAGCACCATCGGCACTTCGCCGTGCAAGGCCTGCTCAACGACGTGGCGAGCCTCTTCCAGCGGCAGACTTGAGATATTGACGTTGAGCGCCTGAGCCATCGCACTGAGCAGCTCAGGCTTGCCCAGATGCGCCGCCTGCTCGGCAGCCGACAGGGCCAGTCCGGCCTCAGGAATATTGGCCAGGATGCCGCCGAAGCCAATCGGCACCAACAGCAAGGGTTCGAAGTTCTTGCGGATCGCCAGGAACAGCAGCAGCAGCCCGATGACGATCATCGCCAGCTGGCCGAAACTCATGTTATAGAGCCCCGATCCATGCCAGAGGTTGAGTATCTTGTCCATGTCGTGTCGCCTTGAAGAGGAACCTCATGATCCGGCCTGCTACGTGTCACTGCCGACCGGACGCACCAACTTACAGGGTGATCAGGACGTCGCCGACACTGACACTGTCGCCTTCCTTGACCTGTACCGCAGAGACGGTACCGGCCTGATGGGCGCGGATTTCGGTTTCCATCTTCATGGCTTCGAGAATGATGATCACATCCCCTTCGGCCACACTGTCCCCGACCTTGACGTTGACCTTGAAGATATTGCCCGCCAGCGGTGCATTGATCGGTTCACCTGAAGATGCCTGTGCGACGGGGGCGGCTGGCACAGCTGCTGATGCACTGGCCTGCACCTGGGTGATGTCCCCGCCCTCAGCGACCTCGACCACATACTGCTTGCCGTTGACGCTGAGCGTGTAGGTCTGCGGGCCACTGAGTGGTGCGACGGCAGCACTGGTGGCAGCAGGTGCACTGACAGCCTTGCCAGCAGCGGCTTTCTCATCCACGGCCTGCGGCGCCGGCTCGAAGGCGTCCGGGTTACCGCGATTACGCAGGAACTTGAGGCCGATCTGGGGGAACAGCGCATACGTCAGCACGTCATCAGTCTCGCGCTCGCCGCTCTCCAGAGAAATGCCCTCTTCGCGGGCCTTGTCCTTGAGCTCAGCTCGCAGGCGATCCATCTCAGACGCCAGATTGTCGGCGGGGCGACAGGTGATCGGTTCGCCGCCTTCCAGCACGCGTGCCTGCAGTTCATTATCAAAGGGCGCCGGGGCAGCGCCATATTCACCCTTGAGCAGTGCCTGCACTTCCTTGGAGATCGACTTGTAACGCTCGCCCATCATCACGTTCATCACCGACTGGGTACCGACGATCTGTGAAGTTGGCGTGACCAGTGGGATATAGCCCAGATCCTTGCGCACACGCGGAATCTCGGCGAGCACGGCGTCCAGCTTGTCACCGGCGCCCTGCTCCTTGAGCTGGCTTTCCATGTTGGTGAGCATGCCACCGGGCACCTGCGCGACCAGAATGCGCGAGTCGATCCCACGCAAGCTGCCTTCGAAGGCGGCGTACTTCTTGCGCACCTCACGGAAGTAAGCCGCGATATCCTCAAGCTTTTCGAGATCCAGACCGGTATCACGCTCGGTTCCCGCCAGCATCGCCACCACCGACTCTGTCGGGCTGTGGCCGTAGGTCATCGACATGGAAGAGATGGAGGTATCGACGTTGTCGATGCCAGCTTCAATGGCCTTGAGCGCGGTTGCGGTGGAAAGCCCCGTGGTGGCATGACACTGCATGTGAATCGGGATCGATAGGCTCGCCTTGAGGCGAGATACCAGCTCAAAGGCAGTATAGGGCGTCAGTAGACCAGCCATGTCCTTGATCGCCAGCGACTGGGCGCCCATGGCCTCGATCTTCTGTGCCAGCTCGACCCACATTTCGAGTGTATGCACGGGACTTACGGTATAAGAGATAGTGCCTTGAGCATGCTTGCCTTGATCCAGCACCGCCTTCAGCGGACGCTCCAGATTACGCGGATCATTCATGGCATCGAAGACACGGAATACATCAACGCCGCTGGTCGCTGCACGCGCAACAAAGGCATCCACCACATCATCGGCATAGTGACGATAGCCGAGCAGGTTCTGTGCCCGTAGCAACATCTGTTGCTGAGTCTTCGGCATTGCCTCCTTCAGCGCGCGAATACGCGCCCAGGGATCTTCTCCCAGATAGCGGATGCAGGCGTCAAAGGTGGCGCCCCCCCAGCTCTCCAGAGACCAGAAGCCGATGTCATCCAGTTTGGCGGCAATCGGCAGCATGTCATCGAGACGCATGCGCGTGGCCAACAATGACTGATGCGCGTCGCGCAGTACCACATCCGTGATGCCCAGCGGTTGCTTTTCCATGAGTGATCCCTTGTTCTTTTAATGTAAATATCAAATTCTGCCGTCGCGGCATGACAGCAATCACCGACATAACACGCAATAGGATGGGCAAGGGACAATGCCTGCCCCGCTGATCAGCCCATGATAGAATCGCCAGGCTCGTCAGCTGGAATCCGAGTAGATCATTAATGTCTGTTGTGGTCCTGACGGAAGCGATGGATCGCGGCAGTCATGACTGCCGTCAGCTCGCCATCGTCCGCAGTCGCCGGCACACCAGAAGCATTGGCGGCACGACGCGGCGCAATGGCGGGTGGCTCAGGTGCAAAGCGGTCCACCAACTTGGCCATCGCCATCATCGCGACTACCAGCAGACTCAGAAACACGAACACGAACCCCATCCCGAACACCATCAGGTTCAAGCCTTCACCGAGCAGATCATTCTCTTGCATGCCAGTGTCCTCGATTCTGTCTTATTGTCGAGCTGCCTTGTGAACAAGCGGCCTTGCCGTACGTTTCTAACAGGCCGTACGTACCATCAGCAGATGATACAAGACGGACACAGCTATCCGCCGGCAGTCCCTGTCGGTGCGCTCATGCAAAAGCATCAAACGCTTGTTGGTCGCTCTAAAGTGCCTGATTCCACGGCAATTGCAATGACACCATCGTTGACCTCACAAGCCCTGGCGCGGGCCGGCCGCATCGGCATCGCGCCGATGGAAGGCGTAATTGATGACATCACGCGCGAATGCCTCACCGGCCTTGGTGGCTATGATTGGTGCGTCACGGAGTTTGTGCGCGTGACCCACGTCAAGCTGCCGCCACGAGTCTTCAAGCGTATCTGCCCAGAGTTAAATGAGGCGTCGCCGACTTATACCGCTCGCACTCGGCACGACACGCCGGTTGCCTTGCAACTGCTGGGCGCTGATCCTGCTGCACTGGGCATCAATGCCAGCGTCGCGGCGCGCATGGGCGCGCCAAGTGTCGACATCAATTTCGGCTGTCCTGCCAAGACCGTCAATCGACACGATGGCGGCGCAGCATTACTGCGCTCACCAGATCGCGTCTTCCGCGCGGTAGAAGGTGTGCGTGATGCTCTCAAGGGCAGTGGTGTGCCGGTGACGGCCAAGATTCGCCTTGGCTTCAATGACCGCCGCCTTGCACTTGCCTGCGCTCAAGCGGCTCAGGCGGGCGGCGCCACTCAGCTGGTCGTGCATGGCCGCACCAAGCAGGAAGGCTATCGCCCCCCCGCGCACTGGGAATGGATAGGCAAGATACAGTCAGAACTCACCATCCCCGTGGTGGCCAACGGCGATATCTGGGACATGCACTGTTACTGGCGTGCCCGCTCCCTCTCTGGTTGTCGCGATGTGATGCTGGGCCGCGCTGCATTGGCAGACCCCTTCCTTGCCGCACGGATCAAGCATTGGCAGGCCACTGGCGAACTGCTGCCGGAGACGGACTGGACACAGCGCGCCCAGGTACTGCTGGCACATGCCGAACGCTGCTCACATCTCCCGGATAAGGTCATGGTGCCGCTACTCAAGCAGTGGATGAACATGATGCGCCAGAGCAATAACGCTGAGGCCGAAATGCGCTTCCAGGCCATCAAGCGTCATAAAGGACGCGCAGAGTTCTTCTCAGGCCTTGTCGCCGGTACAGCGTTGACACTGCCACCTAGCCTGCTGACTTCCGTTACACACATGCCAGAACTGGCATCAGCACCACAACCTGAAACCACGCTTGCTTGATGAGTGCGCCTCTCTGCTCTCTCCTCTGCATCACCTAACTGATGTAGCCACAAAAAAGGCGCCCTTCGCGAAAAGGACGCCCATGACAATTATCCGCCCACATGGAGGTGAGCGACATTACAGTCGAGCAAGCAGACAGCCATCATATATCGCACGAACCGCTAAAAAGACGCGACCTCCGTAGGCCGCTCTATCTAAGGGAAGGGTGTTCTGAGCAATATGTTTTTCTTTCAGACAAAGAAAAACCCGTCTCGATGAGACGGGTTTTTCAATTGGTGCGCCCTGGAGGATTCGAACCTCCGACCGCCTGATTCGTAGTCAGGTACTCTATCCAGCTGAGCTAAGGGCGCATAAACCTGTAAACTTGTGGCCTGAGTCTCTCACGAGATTCAACAGGACTTTCTCTTGCATGGTGCAGTGGTGCGCCCTGGAGGATTCGAACCTCCGACCGCCTGATTCGTAGTCAGGTACTCTATCCAGCTGAGCTAAGGGCGCATCTTACTGCATTTGTACCTAATGGTGGAGAGAGAGGGATTCGAACCCTCGATAGGGCTATAAACCCTATACTCCCTTAGCAGGGGAGCGCCTTCAGCCACTCGGCCACCTCTCCGCATCAGGTACGGCGCATATCTTACTCATTTGATTAGGCTTTGTCTAGCCTCTGCGTCTATTTTTTGGCTTCAATGTTAGACATCTCAGACCAAATCAACAGCAGGCTCAGGGCTGCGCGCGCCTGGGCAATCTCCCCGCATGAACCAAACCAAGACGATGGCTTGCCTGTCGTCGTGTCTCGTTCGAGGGAGCGAGCATATTACCCGACCAAAAGACGTCTGTCTTCCCCTTCGTGAGAAAAAAGTTATCTTTTTCCCTTATGGAACACTGACTTGAGGCTAGCTGCCATCAAGAATGGCATTCAGGGACTGTCACGACATCGTGCTCGGCGCTCAATGACCGCCAGGGGACAAAACATGAACGCCAGCCATGGGGACAAAATGGCTGGCGTTCATGTTTGCACTGCGTGTGACTTGTACAGTTCTCAGGTGCATTACGCATTCAGGCGATAGCGTCACCATTATCTTCTTTTTCGCGCTGAATACGCTGGTAGATCTCTTCGCGATGAACGGCAACTTCCTTGGGGGCGTTCACACCGATACGCACCTGATTACCTTTCACACCTAGAACGGTGACGGTGATGTCATCACCAATCATCAGCGTTTCACCCACTCTACGGGTCAGGATGAGCATGACTGATCTCCTTGTCAGTAATTCATACGGCTTGGACTACAACGGGATATGGCGGCGAACGACGGGACATGCCGAGCGCCGTTAAGCATGAAGCGTGAGGTTCGGATTATGCGTGATGCACGCGCCGACGGCCAATGCCACCCTCTTATCACAACCGATAAGCTCGTTGAATGAAAGCGCCCGATCCATCACTTATCCCCCGAGGAGAAAAGACTGACGAATCGGGCGGCATTCACTCGATTAACTGATGCGCGAATAATGTTCTCGGGCTCAGTCAGCCATCATTTCAATTAAAAATTAATAACACATTGATAATAATGGTTTTTATAAAAAACCCTCGAACACCACACGAGGTGTCAGACGACAAGATCAAGCCATTTCGTCGCTGACAGCCTCTGCATCCAGGCCAAAGGCAGTGTGCAGAGAGCGTACTGCCAGCTCCATGAACTTCTCGTCGATCAAGACAGAAATCTTGATTTCAGAGGTAGAGACCATCCGGATGTTGATGCCCTCTTCCGCCAATACGCGGAACATCTTGGATGCCACGCCCGCGTGAGAGCGCATGCCAACTCCTACCAGTGAGACCTTGGCGATGTTGTCATCCGCACGCAGTTCTCCACCGCCAACGGACGGAATGACGATCTCGGTCAAAATGCGCTGAGTCGCCTTGAAGTCGCTCTTGGCGACAGTAAAGGAGAAGTCAGTCGTATTGCCGTCCGGAGAAACGTTCTGGACGATCATATCGATTTCGATGTTGGAATCGGCAATCGGACCTAGAATCTTCGAGGCAACACCCGGAATATCCGGTGTGTTGAGCAGCGTCAGCTTGGCTTCATTGACGTTGAAGGCGATGCCAGAGATCAGCGGTTCTTCCATGTTGTCTTCTTCCTCAGCGACGATCAGGGTACCCGGGCCGTCCTCGAAGGAGGACAGGACACGCAGGGGAACGTTGTACTTGCCGGCGAACTCTACCGCACGAATCTGCAGAATCTTGGAGCCCAGGCTCGCCATTTCCAGCATTTCTTCGACGGTCACCGTTTCTAGACGGCGAGCCTTGGAACACACGCGCGGATCAGTCGTATAAACACCATCCACATCAGTATAGATCTGACACTCATCGGCCTTGAGTGCTGCTGCCAGAGCGACACCGGTCGTATCCGAGCCACCACGACCAAGTGTCGTGATGTTGCCATCACCATCAACACCCTGGAAGCCCGCCACGACGACGACCTTGCCAGCATCGAGGTCCGCACGCAGGTCATCGGTATCGATATGCTGAATACGCGCCTTGGTATGGGCGCTGTCGGTACGAATACCGACCTGGGCACCGGTATATGAGGTCGCGCTGACGCCAATCTTTTGCAGCGCCATCGCCAGCAGGGAAATTGTCACCTGCTCACCAGTGGAGACCAGCATGTCCATTTCGCGCGGCGTCGGATCATCATTGATCTCGCTGGCGAGACCGATCAGTCGATTGGTCTCGCCGCTCATGGCGGAGACAACCACGACTATCTGATGTCCTTCATCGCGGAACCGCTTGACCTTCTCGGCGACGGCCTTGATGCGCTCAACTGAGCCGACCGAGGTGCCTCCGAATTTTTGAACGTATAGCGCCATGTGCGTTTCCGTTTTCCGTGTCCGTTTGCGTTGCCTCACATGATCTACATGCGAGCCCAAAAAAGAGGCCGGGTCTCCTCGTAAGAAGCCCGGCCTTCATCTTGTTACGTTAGCCCAGCTGAGCATCTACCCACGCCGGCACGCCGGCCAGCGCACCTGGCAGCGAAACGGCATCACTACCGCCGGCCTGCGCCATGTCAGCACGTCCGCCCCCCTTACCGCCGACTTGCTCAGCGACGTGACGCACCAGGTCACCCGCCTTGATACGAGAGGTCAAATCATCGGTGACACCCGCGATCAGGCTGACCTTGTCACCATCAGCTACGCCTAACACCAGAATACCGGAGCCCAGTTTGGATTTCAGGTCATCCATCAGGCCACGCAACTCCTTGCCGGAGACACCTTCGACCTGCTTGGCCAACACCTTGAGACCTTGAACATCAGCGATATCGCCGAGCATGTCACTGGCGGATGCAGAGGCCAGCTTGGCCTTGAGGCGCTCGAGCTCTTTCTCGAGGCCGCGATTGCGCTCCAGCAGGCTAGTCACACGCTCTTCGACCTGCTCCGGTTTGGCCTTGAGACGGTCACCGAGACGAGTCAAGCGGGCTTCCTGTTCCAGCAGGAAATCTCGCGCCGCTCGGCCAGTGATGGCTTCAATACGACGCACGCCAGCCGCAATACCGGTTTCAGCGACGATATGCATCTGACCGATATCACCCGTGCGCTGGACGTGAGTCCCACCACACAATTCGATAGAGAAGGCGTCAGCACCAATGGTAAGAACGCGAACCTCTTCGCCGTACTTGGCATCGAACAACGCCGCTGCACCACATGCCTTGGCTTCGTCCAGCGTCATGAACTCGATCTGTGTTGCAGCGTTGGCCAGAATCTGGGCGTTGACGATGCGCTCAACCTCTGCCAACTGCTCTGCAGTCATTGCTTCAAAGTGACTGAAGTCAAAGCGCAGACGCTCGGCCGTCACCAGTGAACCTTTCTGCTGAACATGCTCACCCAACACCAGACGGAGTGCTTCGTGCAGCAGGTGAGTGGCAGAGTGATTGCGCACGGAGGCGGCACGTAGCTCGGAATCGACCTGCGGACGTACCGCATCACCCACCTTGAGCCCGCCTTCAACCAGCACACCGTGATGCAGATGATGGCCTGTCTGCTTCTGAGTATCACTGACCTGGAAGCGACCAGCGTCAAGATGCAGATAACCGGTATCACCCGCCTGTCCGCCTGACTCGCCATAGAACGGCGTCGTATCGAGTACCACGATACCCTTGGCGTCTGCGGCGAGCTGCTCGACGGCATTGCCTTCATTATCGAACAGGGCCGTGACTGTGGCTTCACCGTCCAACTGATCGTAACCGGTAAAAGCTGTCTCGCCCTCAAGCTCCAGGTTGGCAGAGTAATCGCCACCGAAGTTGCTCGCGGCACGCGCACGCTCGCGCTGTGCTTCGAGAGCTGCATGGAAACCGGCTTCATCCAGCTTGAGCTCGCGCTCGCGGCAGATATCGGCAGTCAGGTCATACGGAAAGCCGTAGGTATCGTAAAGCTTGAAGATGGTATCGCCGTCGAGGGTGTTGCCCTCAAGAGCGGCGATGGCTTCTTCGAGCAGCTTCATGCCGTGCTCCAGGGTACGAGCGAACTGCTCTTCTTCCTTGAGTAGCACGCGCTCGATCTGCGCACGCGCGGCACGCAGTTCCGGGTAGGCATCGCCCATCTCGGCGTCCAGCGCTGCGACCAGCTTGTGGAAGAAGCTGCCACGCGCACCCAGCTTGTGGCCATGACGCACCGCCCGACGAATGATGCGACGCAGTACGTAACCACGCCCTTCATTGGATGGCAGCACGCCATCAGCAATCAGGAAGGAGCAGGAACGGATGTGGTCAGCCACCACACGCAGCGACGGTGTGGCGATATTATCGTGACCGATGATCTCGGCAGCGGCTGCCAGAAGATTCTGGAACAGATCAATCTCGTAGTTGGAGTGCACACCCTGCATCACGGCAGCGACACGCTCCAGACCCATGCCGGTATCGATGGACGGCTTGGGCAATGGGTTGAGGTTGCCAGCAGCGTCACGATCGAACTGCATGAAGACCAGATTCCAGATCTCGATGTAGCGATCACCATCTTCATCCGGACTGCCCGGCGGGCCACCGGCAACGTCTTCGCCGTGATCATAGAAGATCTCGGAAGACGGACCACACGGTCCGGTATCACCCATCTGCCAGAAGTTGTCTTCGTCCAGGCGCGAGAAACGCGTCTGGTCGATACCGACTTCATTGAACCAGATGTCACGGGCTTCGTCATCGCTGACGTGCACGGTGACCCACAGCTTCTCTTTTGGCAGACCGAGCTCTTCGGTCAAGAATTTCCAGGCAAACTGAATGGCTTCACGCTTGAAATAGTCACCGAAACTGAAGTTACCCATCATCTCGAAGAAGGTGTGGTGACGTGCGGTATAGCCAACGTTGTCTAGATCATTGTGCTTGCCGCCGGCACGTACGCAGCGCTGTGCAGACGTTGCACGCGTGTAGCTGCGCGGATCACGCCCAAGGAAGACATCCTTGAACGGCACCATGCCAGCGTTGGTGAACAACAGTGTCGGGTCATTGTTCGGTACCAGCGAGCTGGTAGGAACGATGGTATGACCCTGCTTCTCGAAATAGGTCAGGAAGGCGTTTCTGATTTCTGCGCTTTTCATAGAGGTTCCGTAGCGATGTGCGTAAAGACGCTCCGGGGGTCTTCTGCATGACTTCCACATGGCTTCAGCATGTTCATCCATGTGGGTATGCATGGAGGTGCAATGAAAAGCATGAAAGAAGGCGCCTGCCCCGTGCCGTCGCAAGACGACCTAGTATAACGCCTGTTCGCGCAAGCTAAAGGGGGGTAAATACCTTGAGGGGCTGGTTTTCGCGTTCCAAAGCGCCGTCGGCAGATCTTATTTGAGAATTGGTCCACGGCAATCCACTGACAGCAGCACCTCCTGCCAGGCTTGCGGCTACTCTTCGCCTTCGTCGCTCCAGGCAGCAGACATCGCATAGCGAAGCTGCTCGTAGTCGAAGCCGCGCTGAAGGAGAAAACGTTCGCGTCTTGCGCGTTCTTTCTGCCCATCGCCGGCTGACGAGAAGCGTCGCGCCAGTGTTTCACTGGCCAGTTCAAAGAAGTCCACCACGTCTACATGCCCAAAGACATCCGGCGTAGGGTCACAGGCTTCACGCATCACGGCATTCAGCGTCTCGTTATCGATACCACGTTGGCGCAGCTCTTGCTGAATACGCCTAGGACCTTGTCCTCTGAGCACCCGAGTTCGTAGAAAGCTGGCCGCGAAACGGGTATCTGACTGCAATCCCTCCGCTGCCATGCGTTCGAGCACATCATCAATCAGTAGCTCTACATCAAGCTCCGGCGTCGCTTCGCCATCATCATCAGATTCTGGGGCAAGCATTTCGCTGGCCGGCTTGAGGTAGTCACGGCCTTTTAGATAGTCGTATAGCTCGCGGCGACTGTGCTCCCGACGCGCCAATCGAGCGATGGCGTCACTGCGGGCACGCCGGTAAGGGCTGGCCTCGCCTGATTCAAGCGGCTGATACTCGGGGCCTGCCATATCTTCACTATCGTCGTGCATGATCATACCTCTAGTGATTAGCGAGAAAATCCGCCCAGCTTGAGCGAACCTGATGTCGGCTGACAGGACCTTGATTGCTCCTCTGAAAAGCACAGCGCCCGCCTCCGATGGACGGGGCGGGCGCTGATATGGCACGGATGGCATCGCACGGGTAACGTGTGTAGCCCGGCGAGTGACTCACCTTCGTGTCAGAACACGTCTTATCACGTGCTCGTCAAACGTACTCAGTCGAGATCGAGGTCATCTTCACCCGGCACAGCAGCAGCCTTGGCCGGCTCTTCCTTTGCCTCCGGCGGTGCCAGCAACTGAGCGCGAATCTGTGCTTCAATTTCTTCCATCACCGCAGGATTGTCTTCCAGGTACTGGGCAGAATTAGCCTTACCCTGACCAATCTTGCTGCCTTTATAGCTATACCAGGCACCCGCCTTGCCTACCAAGCCACACTGCACGCCCAGATCAATCACCTCACCGGCATGATAGATGCCTTTTCCGTAGAGGATCTGGAACTCGGCCTGACGGAACGGCGGTGCGACCTTGTTCTTGACGACCTTGACGCGAGTTTCGTTACCGGTGACTTCATCGCCGGACTTCACGGAACCTGTACGACGGATATCCAAACGTACGCTTGCGTAGAACTTCAGGGCATTACCACCCGTCGTGGTTTCGGGGCTACCGAACATCACACCGATCTTCATGCGGATCTGGTTGATGAACACAACCATGCAATTGGCGTTCTTGATGTGACCTGTGACCTTGCGTAGCGCCTGAGACATCAGGCGTGCCTGCAAACCAACGTGAGAATCCCCCATCTCGCCTTCAATTTCAGCGCGCGGCGTCAGTGCTGCAACCGAGTCGATGATGATAACGTCAACACCACCGGAGCGTACCAGCATGTCGACGATCTCTAGCGCCTGCTCACCGGTATCCGGCTGAGAGACCAGCATATCGTCCAGATTGACGCCCAACTTCTCTGCATAGGACGGATCCAGTGCGTGCTCAGCATCGATGAAGGCGCAGACTTTACCCTGCTTCTGCGCCTGAGCGATGACCGAAAGCGTCAGGGTCGTCTTGCCCGAAGACTCCGGCCCGTAGATTTCCACTACGCGTCCGAGTGGGAGACCCCCGATACCGAGCGCAACATCCAACCCCAACGAGCCAGTAGAAATAGACGGCATGGTCACACGCGGGGTATCGCCCATGCGCATGACGGCGCCCTTGCCGAACTGACGTTCGATCTGGGATAGCGCCGCGTTCAGCGCCTTGGTGCGATTGTCGTCCTGTGCCATGTGGCCTCCTGTCGGACGGCGGTGCCACACGGGCAGCCACCTGGAATGAGGAAATACTGAATCTACAATACGGATTCTGAAATACAGTGCTCTCGGTGCTGAAGTGACAGCATGGAAGCATGCGAGTGATGCAATCGCTGCCAGCCTAGTGGATCCAGCATCGCAGCAAAACCCTGTATACATGGACAGTATGATGCCGCAAGTTGCGTCACTCTGCCAGTCCAGTGATGCGCTTTTTCAGACAGGAGCCTCAACGCTTAGTCTTGCATTGCCTGCACTCGTTGGATCAAGCCCTGCAGAGCAACGCGCACGGCCGCATTCCTTACCGTTTCACGATCACCAGCAAAGTGATAATGCTCAGCTCGTTGTGTAGCTTCACTACCCCATGCCAGCCACACAGTGCCCACTGGCTTCTCCTCGCTACCACCGCCAGGCCCTGCCACTCCGCTGATCGCGACACCCAAGTCTGCCCCGCTATCACGACAGGCACCGCGGATCATCTCGCAGACCACCATTTCAGAGACAGCGCCATAACGCGTCAACGACGCCTCACTAACCCCTAGCAAGCGCTGCTTGGCAGCGTTGGAGTAGGTTACGTAGCCCGATTCGAAATATCCGGAGCTGCCTGCAATGGCGGTAATCGCACAGCTCACCCCGCCGCCAGTACAGGACTCGGCAGTCGTGACCTGCAGTCCCTTAGATAACGCCAACTCTTGCAGATGCTCGGCCAACTCACTGATGGATGCACTGGTAGAGGGACTGCAGGATGCACTGACGGAGGATATCTCAGACGTGACGCCAGATGGTTCGTGCACGGTTGGCTCCCCGATTGGCTGGTAAATAGTGTGAGTGTCGTGGATGGCGCGTCACCGGCATTGGAGCCAGACACACCAGTCCGTAGAATATTGGGGCATCCAGTATGCCTCGCTCCAGCATGCCACTTTCCAGCATGTCTTTTGAGCAGTGTGCCTCTTTCACCGTTGCAGTGCAGTCAAGGAAGTCCATGGCCATGGCCAAGAACAGCGCCCCGCAGATGACGCCAATGATGACGCAGTACATGAAGATCAAGCGCGAGCACCCCGGCGTGCTGCTGTTCTATCGTATGGGCGATTTTTATGAGCTGTTCCATGACGATGCCAAGCGTGCATCTCACCTGTTGGATATCACTCTGACGGCACGCGGTAGCTCCAATGGCGCCCCGATCCCGATGGCTGGCGTGCCCTACCACAGTGCCGAGGGCTACTTGGCACGACTGGTAAAAATGGGCGAATCCGTCGCCATCTGCGAGCAGATTGGTGATCCCGCAACCAGTAAAGGCCCCGTGGAGCGCAAGGTCGTTCGTATCGTCACCCCGGGCACCCTACATGATGAGGCACTTCTGGATGCCAGCCGCGATAACTTGTTGGTAGCACTGCATCGTGATGGCGATAGCTGGGGTCTGGCCGCGCTTGAGCTTTCCTCCGGACGCTTCAGCGTGCTGGAGGTAGAGGGTGATGACGAGCTAATGGCAGAAATCCAGCGCCTATCACCTGCCGAGATAATGGTGGGCGAGAACCGCACACTCCCCGCGAGCCTCACCTCACGCCCCGGCCTGACACGCCAAAGCGACTGGCACTTTGATCATGAAACAGCGCTACGTCTGCTGTGTGATCAATTCGGCGTGCAGGATCTCAATGGATTTGGTTGCAGCCACCTGACACGTGCCGTTACCGCGGCCGGTGCTCTGCTCGACTACGCTCGCGATACTCAGCGTACCGGCCTGCCACACGTAACCGCCCTGAGCGTGGAAAGTCGCGATGACTCTGTCGTCATCGATGCCGCCAGTCGTCGCAACCTCGAGATTGACACCAATCTTGGCGGCGGTAGCGAGAACACACTCGCCAGCGTTCTAGATGTGACTTCTACAGCGATGGGGTCACGTCTGCTCAAGCGCTGGCTGAATCGTCCGCTACGCGATCAGGAGCAAGTTGGACTTCGTCAGGCAGCCGTTCAGCGACTGATGGATGGCGATTACCCTCTGGAGCTGCAAAGCCTGCTCAAGCGCATCGGCGATGTGGAACGCATCCTGGCGCGTGTCGCGCTGCGCAGCGCCCGCCCACGTGACATGGCACGCCTGCGCGATGGCCTCAATGCACTACCAGAGCTACGCGCAGTGCTTGCCAGCATCGGAAAGGGCAGCGCTATCGATGATCTACGCGAAGCGATCCGCCTTTTCCCTGCGCTATCCGCCATGCTCAGTGAGGCAATAGTCGAAAACCCGCCCGTGGTGCTTCGCGACGGCGGCGTCATCGCGGATGGCTTTGATGACGAACTTGACGAGTATCGTGGTCTTTCCGAAAACGCCGGCCAGTATCTGATAGCGATGGAAACCCGAGAGCGTGAACGTACGGGCATCAGCAATCTCAAGGTTGGCTATAACCGTGTGCACGGTTACTTCATCGAGCTGCCGCGCTCCCAGTCAGCCCAAGCACCAGTCGACTACATCCGACGCCAGACACTCAAGAATGCCGAGCGCTTCATCATCCCTGAGCTCAAGGAGTTCGAAGACAAGGCACTATCTGCCAAGTCCAAGTCACTGGCGCGTGAGAAGCTACTCTATGAACACCTGCTGGACGACCTGAACACCGAACTTGATGGTCTACAGCAAACCGCTCGTGCCCTTGCCTCGCTAGATGTCCTCAACGCCTTCGCCGATCGTGCGACAGCGCTGGACTTCGTCCGTCCACAGCTTATCGAGACACCGGGAATTAATATCGAGGGCGGACGCCACCCAGTCGTGGAACATGTCAGCGACCACCCCTTCGTGCCCAATGATGTGCGCTTCGATGATGCACGTCGCATGCTAGTCATCACCGGCCCCAACATGGGCGGTAAATCGACTTACATGCGTCAAACGGCACTGATTGCGTTATTGGCCCATACCGGCAGCTTCGTGCCAGCGACTCGTGCTGCCATTGGCCCGCTGGATCGCATCTTCACGCGCATCGGGTCCTCGGATGACCTGGCCGGCGGCCGCTCTACCTTCATGGTCGAGATGACCGAGACCGCCAGCATTCTGCACAACGCCACCGACGAGAGCCTGGTGTTGATGGATGAGATCGGCCGTGGCACCTCGACGTTTGATGGCCTTTCGCTGGCATGGGCAAGCGCCGAGCATCTCGCGCGCGCGCGGGCCTTCACCCTATTCGCCACTCACTATTTCGAGATGACGGCGCTCCCCGAGCACGCAGATGGCGTCGTCAATGTCCATCTGACCGCTGCTGAACATGGTGACGGCATCGTCTTCATGCACCGCGTCGAAGAAGGCCCTGCCAGCCAGAGCTACGGTTTGCAGGTCGCGCAGTTGGCGGGTGTACCACAAAGCGTGATTCGTCGGGCGAGAGAGAAACTCACCAGTCTTGAGCAACAGGAAGTCGATCGTCCGCCTGTCTCACGACAAGATGCGCAAGGCCAGCCGGTGCCACAACAGAACGATTTATTTGCTGCCCCGCCGCATCCCGTCATCGAAGCACTGGATAACCTTGACCCTGATGACCTGAGCCCCAAACGTGCACTGGAGCTTATCTACGAATGGCGACAGGCCAAGTAAGTGCCTGGCGAAGCAGTACAAATACTCGACAGTACCCTCTGGGCATAGCACCATTCCAAAACGATCCGCCTGAGCAGATTGCGAGGGCGGCAGAGCGCTACTAGAATAGCGCCTTATAACGCATGCGCCGCTTATAACCTGAACCATGATTCCGCCCAGACGGTACATGGTCGGCGCCTGGACAACGACCCACGATAGCGACGCCGACCCGCGTCAGGAGATCTGCATGGCATTCATCGTCACCGAGAACTGCATTCGCTGCAAATACACTGATTGCGTGGAAGTTTGCCCCGTAGATTGCTTTTACGAAGGCCCTAACTTCCTGGTGATCAACCCGGACGAGTGCATCGACTGTGCGCTGTGTGAGCCGGAATGCCCAGCCGAAGCCATCTTCTCTGAAGACGAAGTGCCGGAGAATCAGAAGGAATTCATCGAGCTCAATGCTGATCTGGCCGAAGTGTGGCCAAATATCAGCGAGAAGAAAGATGCCATGGCGGAAGCCGAGAAGTGGGACGGTGTCGACGGCAAGCTGGAATATCTGGAACAGTAGCATCTGGAACATCAGCATCTGCCCTGACCAGAGGCTGACCGCAATACCAGGAACGGCTGCCGCGCTGACAAGCGCGGCAGCCGTTCCTGCATCTGGCCTCGCCATGAAATTTCAGGCACAAAAAAGGGCGACCCCGTAAGGTCGCCCGCTCCAAGCGTGTCCCTGTCGATCCATCCTGGATCGTATTCCTGAGTGCTGTCCCTGCCCTTCGCAACATCCTGTCACTCGGAGCGCACTTTCACGCATGGTGGGTGTTGTGGCACTGCTTTCGCAGCTGTCCCACCACAACACCCGATGCCACTATCTTGCCTGCCCTGCTGTAGTACACATGCATTGCCCGGCATCCTGCCGATGCTGCTCCATGTCCTGCTTCAGCTAACAGCCTCATGACACTCCATGATCTGACAAATCCCTGTCGCGGCGTCCTGCCGCCAAGCTGCTGCTGACTGCCTCGTCTGCCCTGACACGGATGATGTCCCGTCATCCGTCACTCCTGTGAAGGCGAGCGTCCTGCTGCATATCCGAGCGATTCGATTCAAAATGACTCGCTCTCGACGTTCCCTGTCGCGGTGGACCGTCCTGGTCCTGGCACTCTCTCCGGTGCCATGTCCTACCATACCTGATCCTTGGCTCCGTCATGCCTGCTCCTTAGACATGATGGACATGCAGATATTCTGCTTTCGACGTCCTTGCCGAGTCCTTTTCACTGAACATCCTGTTCAGTAGAGCCAGAAATCCTGTCCGGCTGAAAACCTTGCACTTGCTGCCCATCCCGTTTGCATCCTGCCGAGACTGCGGTGTCCCGCCGCACCCTCAAAGCCATGACGCTATTCTGGTCAGCTATGGTTCGCGTGGCAACTGCACCAACTAGCTAAAATGCTAAACGCTAATTAACATAATATCCGTATAAAACTATTTTAAATCAGTGGTTTGAATAAAAACACACGTTCGTATTCGTAAGCTGCCGTCAGTAGTTGTATTGATTATCCTTCGCCATTTGTAGGAAAAGGCTTACACAATATGACCAGTCATCCAGTGAACTTCTCACACTGCAGAAGAGCACTGCAGCGGCGATAGTGCGTGAAATACAAACGGGGCCGTGCCTTTTGGGCACGGCCCCGTTGTGGAGCGATGGCTAAAGCACTACCAAAAGCCAGGCAGCACTCTCGATAGCGTGACTTACTGGCCCTTGATCTCTTTCAGACCATTGTATGCCACATCACCCAGCTGCTGCTCGATCACCAGCAGGCGGTTGTACTTGGCGACACGATCGGAGCGGCAAAGAGAACCAGTCTTTATCTGCCCAGCACAGGTACCCACGGCAAGATCCGCGATGGTGGTGTCTTCCGTCTCGCCGCTACGGTGAGAGATGACCGCAGTGAAGCCGGCATCTTGTGCCATCTTGATGGCATCCAGGGTCTCGGACAACGAGCCGATCTGGTTGAACTTGATCAGGATGGAGTTCCCGATGCCTTCATCGATGCCACGCTTGAGGATACGGGTATTGGTCACGAACAGATCGTCGCCTACCAACTGCACCTTATCACCCAACTTGTCAGTCAGCGCCTTCCAACCGGCCCAGTCAGACTCGTCCATACCGTCTTCGATGGAGACGATCGGATATTCCTCAGCGAGGCCCGCCAGATAGTCGACAAAGCCTTGGGCGTCGAAGGACTTGCCCTCGCCCGACAGGTTGTACTGACCGTCCTTGTAGAACTCGGAAGACGCACAATCCAACGCCAACGTCACGTCAGTACCTAGTGCATAGCCAGCATCGCTGACGGCCTGCTTGATAACCGCCAGCGCCTCAGCGTTGGATGCCAGGTTGGGGGCAAAGCCACCTTCATCACCCACTGCCGTGCTCAGGCCACGGGTTTGCAGCACTTTCTTGAGCGCGTGGAATATCTCGGCACCGGTGCGCAGTGCTTCACGGAAGTTTGGCGCGCCAACCGGCTGAACCATGAATTCCTGGATGTCGACGTTGTTGTCGGCATGCTCACCGCCATTGATGATGTTCATCATCGGCACCGGCATGGAGTACTTGCCCGGCTGACCGAAGAGCTCTGCGATATGGGCGTAAAGCTCGATACCCTTGGCCTGTGCAGCCGCCTTGGCTGCCGCCAGAGAGACAGCGAGGATTGCATTGGCACCCAGCGATTCCTTGTTCTCGGTGCCATCCAGCGCCAGCATGGCATCGTCCAGTGCACGCTGGTCCAACGCATCCATGCCGACCAGGCGCTCACGAATCGGGCCGTTGACGGCTGCGACTGCTTTTAGAACGCCCTTGCCCAGATAGCGGCTCTTGTCGCCATCACGCAACTCCAGCGCTTCACGCGAACCAGTGGAGGCACCGGAGGGCGCACAGGCACTCGCGCGCTGGCCGCCTTCAAGCACAACCTCGGCCTGCACGGTCGGGTTACCACGGGAATCGAGCACCTCAAGGGCGCGGATTTCGACGATATTAGCCATCTTGTGTCGTCCTCTACACGGGGGGATTGAAACACCACGACGGGCATCTTGCCCATTGTGCAAAAAGGCCGTTCACACAGTGTGAACGGCCCATAGTCATCCTTAGCGAATATCCAGCGGCGCGAAGCCCTTCACCAATGCATCCAGCGATTGCAGCTGGCGCAGAAAGGGTTCGAGCTGATCAAGCGGCAGTGCGCAAGGTCCGTCACACTTGGCATTGTCCGGATCTGGATGTGCCTCAAGAAACAGACCTGCCAGTCCCAGCGCCACACCAGAGCGCGCCAGATCAAAGACCTGTTCTCGTCGACCGCCAGCTGAATCCGCACGCCCACCCGGACGCTGCAATGAGTGAGTGACATCAAACAAGACCGGCAAGCCAGTCTCCTTCATCTCAGCCATGCCGAGCATGTCGACCACCAGGTTGTTGTACCCGAAGCTGGAGCCACGCTCGCAGAGCAGAATTCGGTCATTGCCCGCCTCACCACACTTGGCGACGATATGGCGCATTTCATGGGGCGCCAGAAACTGCGGTTTCTTGATATTGATCACTGCACCGGTGCGCGCCATGGCGACGACCAGGTCGGTCTGACGCGCGAGGAAGGCTGGCAGCTGAATGACATCAGCCACTTCTGCGACGGCTGCTGCCTGCTCCGGCGCGTGCACATCTGTGATGATCGGCACGCCAAAGCGTGACTTGATCTCCGCCAGAATCTCGAGACCCTTCTCCATACCCGGCCCGCGGTAGGAGTGCATGGAGCTGCGATTGGCCTTGTCAAAGCTGGCCTTGAAGACATAAGGCATGCCAAGGCGAGTGGTCACCTCGACATATTGCTCGGCCACTTCGAGCGCGAGTTCGCGGGATTCCAGTACATTCATGCCGCCGAACAGCGTCATCGGACGGTCATTGGCAACCTTGAGACCCGCAAACTCGATCACGCGCTGCTCATTAATCATCGACTCGTTGCTCATCGACCTTCCTTCCTGAAGTTACCTCAGGGCGCGCAGACATTGGCCCACGCATCCTGATGGATCGATCACTCGCCGCGAGTACGTGCGGCCTTATGATTCAGCGCCGCGTTCACGAAACCAGTGAACAGCGGGTGGCCATCACGCGGCGTGGAGGTGAACTCCGGATGGAACTGACAGGCCACGAACCACGGATGATCCGGCAGCTCAACCATCTCGACCAGCGAGTTATCAACACTGCGACCTGAGAAGATAAGACCCTTCTCTTCCAGCGCCGACACGAACTGGTCGTTGACTTCATAGCGGTGACGATGGCGTTCGATGATCTCGTCACTACCGTATGCCTGGTGTGCCTTGGAGCCATTGAGTAGACGACATGCCTGACCACCCAGACGCATGGTACCGCCCATATCAGACGCCGCATCGCGAGTCTCGATCTTGCCTTCCGGCGTCAGCCATTCAGTGATCAGACCCACCACCGGGTGTTGGGTATCGTGGGTAAATTCGGTGGAGTTGGCATCGCTCCAACCTGCGACGTTGCGCGCAAATTCGATGACCGCCACCTGCATGCCCAGACAGATACCCAGATACGGCACCTTGTTCTCACGGGCGAAACGCGCAGTGGCAATCTTGCCTTCCACGCCACGCTCACCGAAGCCGCCCGGCACCAGCACTGCATCTTTACCCACCAGACGATCAGTACCGTTGCGCTCAATCTCTTCAGAATCGATGAAGTCGACGTTGACCTTCACGCGCCCCTGAATACCGGCATGAATCAGCGCCTCGTTCAGTGACTTGTAAGCGTCGAGCAGCTCCATGTACTTGCCGACCATCGCGATGTTGATGGTCTTGAGCGGGTTGAGCTTGGCGTCGAGCACCGCGATCCACTCGGACATGTCGGCCTCTTTGGCCTCCAGGCGGAACTTGTCGCAGACGATCTGATCAAGGCCGGCTTCGTGCAGCATCAACGGAATTCGGTAGATGGTGTCGGCATCCTGCAGCGACACGACAGCACGCTCTTCGACGTTGGTGAACAATGAGATCTTGCGACGCTCACTTTCCTCAATCTCCACCTCACTGCGGCAGATCAGGATATCCGGCTGGATACCGATGGAGCGCAGCTCCTTGACGCTGTGCTGGGTCGGCTTGGTCTTGGTCTCACCTGCCGTCTTGATGTACGGCACCAATGTCAGGTGCATGAAGATGGCGCGTTCGGCACCCAACTGGGCACGCATCTGGCGAATGGCTTCGAGGAACGGCAGGGATTCGATATCACCGACGGTGCCACCAATCTCGACCAGTGCCACGTCATAACCTTCGCCGCCAGCGAACACACGACGCTTGATCTCATCGGTGATGTGCGGAATGACCTGCACGGTTCCACCGAGATAGTCACCACGGCGTTCTTTACGCAGCACGTGCTCATAGACACGACCCGCAGTGAAGTTGTTGCTCTGGGTCATACGCGAGCGGATGAAACGCTCATAGTGACCAAGGTCCAAGTCTGTTTCCGCGCCATCCTCGGTGACAAAGACTTCGCCGTGCTGGAACGGGCTCATGGTGCCCGGATCGACGTTGATGTACGGATCCAGCTTAAGAATGGTGACCTTGAGGCCACGGGCCTCGAGAATAGCCGCCAGCGAAGCGGAAGCAATGCCCTTGCCAAGCGAGGACACAACGCCGCCCGTCACGAAGATAAATCGTGTCATGGAAACCTGCCGAAAACGTGAGCTGTAGGAGAGATCCGGGGGAACGGATCAGGATGGGTCGCCAGTCTAGCGGAAAGGAACCGCCGGCTCAATTTGATTGCCCATTCAGCATGCCACATCATGACCTTTCTCGCAGGGTCAAGAGATGCATCAGGCCCGCCATGGCGGGCCTGATAGCAGTCTTCACGCACCAGACTCAAGATTTCAAGACTGAGTGACACTACACGCCAACCTCACACTTCGAGATAGTCGAGAATCCCCTCTGCCGCACGTCGCCCTTCATCGATGGCAGTGACCACCAGGTCGGAGCCACGCACCATGTCGCCACCGGCGAACACCTTGAGATTGGTGGTCTGGAACGCCAAACGTTCGGCACTGGTCGCGATCCGACCACGCTCATCAACGCCGATATCGAAATCGGTGAACCACGGTGCCGGACTTGCCTGGAAACCGAAGGCCACGATGACAGCATCAGCCGGCAGAATCTCCTCGGAACCCGGCACCACCTCAGGGCGCTGACGCCCATTGGCATCCGGCTCACCCATGCGAGTCCGCACAACCTTGACGCCCTCAACCTTGCCTTCACCGACGACCGCGACCGGCTGACGATTGAACAGGAAGTCGACGCCCTCTTCGCGAGCATTGGTCACCTCACGACGTGAACCGGGCATATTGGCCTCATCGCGACGATAGGCACAGGTCACGGTGTCCGCACTCTGACGGATGGAGGTACGGTTGCAGTCCATCGCAGTATCACCACCGCCGAGCACCACGACCTTCTTGCCTTCCATGGAGACGTAATCCGCGGGGTCCTTCTCGAAGCCCAGGCAGTGATTGACGTTGGCGATCAGAAAGTCGAGCGCCTTGTGCACACCCGGTAGACTCTCGCCCGGGAAGCCACCGCTCATGGCGTTGTAGGTGCCCATGCCGAGGAAGACGGCATCGTATTCTTCCAGCATCGCATCGAATCCGATATCGCGCCCAACCTCGATGTTGAGACGAAACTCCATTCCCATCTCTTCGAAGATCTCACGTCGCTGAGTCATTACGCCCTTCTCGAGCTTGAACTCAGGAATACCGAAGGTCAGCAGGCCACCGATTTCCGGATGACGATCATAGATCACCGGACGCACGCCATTGCGTACCAGAATGTCCGCAGCGCCCAGACCAGCCGGACCCGCTCCGATGATGGCGACGCGTTTGTCAGTCCAGCTGACCTTGGACATGTCTGGGCGCCAGCCCATCGCGAAGGCAGTGTCGGTAATGTATTTCTCGACCGAGCCAATCGTGACGGCACCGAAGCCGTCATTCAGAGTGCAGTCACCCTCGCACAGACGATCCTGCGGGCAGACACGACCACAGACTTCCGGCAGCGAGTTGGTCTGATGCGATAACTCGGCAGCTTCGAGGATATTGCCCTCAGCGACCAGCTTCAGCCAATTGGGGATGTAGTTGTGAACCGGACACTTCCACTCACAGTAGGGATTGCCACATTCCAGGCAACGATGTGCCTGGCTGGCAGCCTCTACCGGCTTGAATTCGGTATAGATCTCATTGAACTCACGCGCACGCACGCGGGCGTCTTTCTTCTGCGGGTCCTGGCGACCCACATCCAGGAACTGGAAGTCGTTGGCGAGCTGATTAGCCATGATGAATCCTCTCTCAAAATCCGGGCACCGTCGCGGTGCAGGCCCTCATCTCCAATCAGTGAAGATGAGGGGCACGATCACTCCGGCTGACGCCGGGATTGGGCAAGCAGGCCATTCAGACTTGCAGCCTTGGGCTTGACCAACCAGAAGTGACGCACGAAGTCAGGGAAGTCGCGCAGAATGCTACGCCCACGCTCGGAGCCGGTTTCAGCCACATATTCCTCGATGACTTCGCGCAGATGGCGACGATAGGCCTCCATGGCTTCGGTATTGATGCGGTGGATCTCCACCAGCTCATGATTGTATTTGTCGACGAAATCACGACCCTCGTCCAGCACGTAGGCGAAGCCACCTGTCATGCCGGCACCGAAGTTGATGCCGGTTTCACCCAATACACAGACCAGGCCGCCTGTCATGTACTCACAGCAGTGATCGCCCGAACCTTCGATAACCGCATGCGCGCCAGAGTTACGCACGCCAAAGCGCTCACCCGCGGTACCAGCGGCATACAACTTGCCACCAGTAGCGCCGTACAGACAGGTGTTACCGATGATGGCGGTCTTGTGACTTTCAAAGCGAGAGCCACGCGGCGGCACGATGGTCAACTTGCCACCATTCATGCCCTTGCCAACATAATCGTTGGCATCGCCTTCCAGATGCATGTCGAGACCGTGAGCGTTCCAGACACCGAAGCTCTGCCCTGCTACGCCGGTCAGACTCACCTTGAGCGGCGACTCAGCCATCCCTGCCTCGCCGAAGCGCTTGGCAATCTCACCGGAAATGCGCGCACCCACAGAGCGATCACAATTGGTGATGCGGAAACTGAAATCACCGCCAATACGACGCTCGATCGAATCTTCCATCGCCGCCAGCATTTCGAGGTTTTTAGCCCCTGGATCATGCGGCTCATTGCGGCTGACCTGACAGAACTGCGGTGCATCGCTGGGCACTGAGTCATTGCCCAGCAGCGGGGTCAGGTCAAGGCGGCGCTGGGAATTGGTCTCGCCTTCCAACACTTCGAGCAGATCAGTACGACCGATCAGGTCCGTCAGCTGACGTACACCCAATAACGCCATCAGCTCACGCACTTCCTCGGCGATGAAACGGAAGTAGTGCTTGACCATCTCGACAGTGCCACGGAAGTGCTCATCACGTAACGCCTGATGCTGAGTCGCAACACCGGTGGCGCAGTTATTCAAGTGACAGATACGTAGATACTTGCAGCCCAGCGCAACCATCGGCGCGGTACCGAAACCGAAGCTCTCTGCCCCCAGGATTGCCGCCTTGACGACATCGAGCCCGGTCTTGAGGCCGCCATCTGTCTGCAGACGAATCTTGTGACGCAGCTGATTGATACGCAACGCCTGATGCACTTCCGGCAGACCCAGCTCCCATGGAGAGCCCGCGTGCTTGATCGAGGTGATCGGACTGGCCGCAGTACCTCCATCATAGCCGGATACGGTAATCAGGTCGGCGTATGCCTTGGCGACACCGGTAGCGATGGTGCCGATACCCGGCTCAGAGACCAGTTTGACCGAGACCTGTGCCGTCGGGTTGACCTGCTTGAGGTCAAAGATCAGCTGCGCCAGGTCTTCAATGGAATAGATATCGTGGTGCGGCGGTGGTGAAATCAGTGTCACGCCCGGCACTGCGTAACGCAGCCGCGCAATCAGATCATTGACCTTGCCGCCAGGTAGCTGACCACCTTCACCGGGCTTCGCGCCTTGCGCGACCTTGATCTGCAACACTTCAGCATTGACCAGATAAGCTGGCGTCACCCCAAACCGCCCGGAAGCGATCTGCTTGATCTTGGAGGAGCGAATCGTGCCATAGCGCGCTGGGTCTTCACCGCCCTCACCAGAGTTGGAGCGGCCACCCGCTTCATTCATTGCCTGAGCCAGTGCCTCATGCGCCTCTGGTGACAATGCACCCAGTGACATGCCCGCGCTATCAAAGCGCAGCAGTAGCGACTCGACTGGCTCAACATCACTCAGCGCTAGCGGCTCGGCGACCGGCTTGAGGCGTAACAAGTCGCGAATGGTCGTTACCGGACGTTCGTTGACCAAGCGAGCAAATTCCTTCCACTTGCCATAGTCGCCCTGCTGCACAGCTTCCTGTAATTTCATGACGACATCAGGGTTATACGCGTGGTACTCACCGCCATGGACATACTTGATCAACCCGCCTTGCTTGATGCGCTTGCGCGTCAACCAGGCTTCACGAGCCAATAGCTCCTGCTGCATCTGCAACTCAGCGAAACCGGCACCCTGAATGCGCGAGGCCATCCCGACGAAGCACATGTCCATGACTTCGCTGTTGAGCCCGACTGCCTCAAACAGCTGTGAGCCACGATAAGAGCCAATATGGGAAATACCCATCTTGGACAGGATCTTGTAAAGGCCCTTCTGCATGCCCTTGCGATAGTTCTCGCGGGCATCCGCCGGGTTGCCTGATAGCTCGCCGGTACGATGCATATCCGCCATCACCTGATAGGCAAGGTACGGATAGACGGCGGTAGCGCCCACGCCGAACAGCACTGCCATCTGGTGAGCGTCACGGGCATAACCGGTCTCGATTACCAGGTTGACGCGCGGACGTAATGCCAAGGCACCAAGATGATGATGAATAGCCCCTGTCGCCAGCGCTGCATGAACTGGCAGCTGACCTTGCTTCAGTCCGCAATCGCTGAGCACGAGGATGACCTTGCCGGCACGCGCAGCATCTTCTGCCTGCCGGCAGATACCCATCAACGCCTGCTTGAGAGAATCCTTGAGCGGGTCGTAGTGCAGCTTGATCGTCTGCGACGCGAAGGCCGCGTCTTCTTGAGTGACCAGCGCATTGAACTTGCGCGGTGACAGCACCGGCGTGGTCAGAATCAGGCGATGTGCGTGCTCTGGAGTTGCCTCGAAGATATTGAGCTCGGCACCACAACAGGTTTCCAACGACATCACTATCGCTTCGCGTAGCGGATCAATCGGTGGATTGGTGACCTGTGCGAATTTCTGGCGGAAGAAATCGGTCAGCACACGATTCTGGCGCGACAGCACAGCCATTGGTGTGTCATCGCCCATTGAGCCGACAGCTTCCTGACCACTTTCAGCCAGCGGGCGCAGCAACTGATCGCGCTCCTCGAAACTGACCTGGAACATCTTCTGATAGACGTCGAGGGTATCGGCTTCCATGGGCTGAAAGCGCGCCAGTTCGGTCAGTGCAGATTCGAGATAGTTTGCGTTCTCACGCAGCCAGCGCTTGTAAGGATGCGCGACCTTCAGACGCTCACTGACCTGATCGGTATGCAGTACTTCGCCAGTTTCGGTATCAATCCCAAGCACCTGCCCTGGCCCGACACGGCCCTTGGCCACGACGTCTTCCGGCTTGTAATCATAGGTACCGATTTCAGAGGCCAGCGTGATGAAGCCATTACGGGTAATCACCCAACGTGCCGGACGCAAGCCGTTGCGATCAAGCATGCACACGGCATGACGCCCATCGGTGAGCACGATGCCCGCCGGGCCGTCCCAGGCTTCCATGTGCATGGAGTTGTATTCATAGAAGGCGCGCAGATCGGAGTCCATCTGCTCGACGTTCTGCCAGGCCGGCGGCACCATCATGCGGATGGCGCGATAGATATCCATACCGCCGGTCAGCAGCACTTCCAGCATGTTATCCATGCTGGAAGAGTCAGAGCCGACGGTATTGACGATTTCATCCAGCTCAGCGATTTCGGGCAGCTGCGGGGAGACGAAATTCTCCTTGCGCGCATTGGCCCAACCGCGGTTTGCCTCGATGGTGTTGATCTCACCGTTGTGTGCAAGAAAGCGGAACGGTTGCGCCAACGGCCAACGAGGGGCTGTATTGGTCGAAAAGCGCTGGTGGAAGACACAGATCGCCGTCTCAAGGCGCGGGTCACCGAGATCCTTGTAGAAGCGCGGCAGATCGACCGGCATCACCAGGCCCTTGAACGAAATAACCTTGCTGGACAGTGAACAGACATAGAAATCTTCTTCACTTTTCAGCGCTTGCTCAGCACGGCGACGTGCCATGAACAGGTCCACATTGAACGCGAGATCAGAACGAACATCCGAGGCGCCGACAAAGACCTGGCGGATACGCGGTAAGCAATCACGCGCCATCGGACCACAGACACTGTCGTCCACCGGCATGTCGCGCCACCCCAGCACCTCAAGATTACGGGCGCTCAGTGCTGCTTCGAATGCCTCGCGAGCCGTCTGCTCGCGCGCGTCATTATCCGGCAGGAACAAGGTGCCGACGGCATAGCGCTCGCCCAGCTCAAGCCCAAGACTCTCCTGGGCGATCTGGCGCATGAAACTGTCCGGCATCTTGAGCAGCAAGCCACAGCCATCGCCGGTCTTGCCATCCGCAGCAATACCGCCACGGTGTGTCATGCAGGTCAGGGATTCTATTGCGGTCTGCAGGAGTTCATGACTGGCTTGCCCTTCCATATGGGCAATCAGACCGAAGCCGCAGTTATCGCGGAACTCTCCCGGTTGGTGGAGACCTTTGTTCATGGGCGTGCCTCACGGAGAAATCGTATGTCCAGATGCTTTTCAAAAAGCATTATCCAGGTTATATTTATCGGTTATCTTTATTTTTATACCTGCCGATATTGACGTCATCAGTGTCGCTTCTTGACGCCAGATTTACCTTGAGCATATCCCTCAGCTTCCCGCTTACGCAATTCTCCAGACGTCGCCTATTTAGAAAAAAACCTGACAAAACCGAAGGTTATAAGCACAAACTCCAAAAAAACCCTGCAAGCTCAAGCGCTTAGCTTGTAGTCATGCTGCGCGACTTTCGCCTTGCAACTTTAGTCTCGGAATAATAAAAAACAGCGTTTTTTATTAATTTACCCCATACCGATTACGCATACCGCATACCAATACGGGCATATTGGACGTCCACTCCCCTTCCAGAGGCGCGCTCAGACAGCAAAAAGGCCGTCACCCCAGGGTGACGGCCTTTTTCATGACACTGCATATGACACTGCGAGGCAATACATATTCAAGCAGGCGTGGCAGTACTTCGCGGCCAGTGCTCAAGCATCTCATTGAGCATACCTGCCGGCACCTCCTCGGTAATCACTGCCCGACCGATACGCTCAAGCAGGATAAGACGCAGCCGGCCATCGACATTCTTCTTGTCCAGCTGCATGTGACGCAGAAAATCTTCGACGCCCATGCTTTCCGGCGCCGCGACGGGCAGACCGGCCTTGCTGATGATCCGCGACACACGTTCGACATCAGCACTGGAAAGCCATCCCATGTGAGCCGAGAGCTCCGCGGCCATCAGCATTCCAGTCCCCACTGCCTCTCCGTGTAACCAGACCCCATATCCCTGATCCGTCTCGATCGCATGCCCGAAGGTATGACCCAGATTGAGCAGGGCTCTTACGCCCTGCTCGGTTTCATCCTCGGCGACCACGTCTGCCTTGATGGCACAGCTGCGGCGAATGGCTTCACCCAATAGCGTCTCATCGAGACCCATCAAGGCCTCCATGTTGTCCTCAAGCCAACACAGGAAGCTCTCATCCCACAGCAAGCCATACTTGATGACTTCCGCCATGCCTGCTGATAACTCACGCTGCGGAAGAGTGCTCAGACTGGATGTGTCAATCAAGACCAGCCGGGGCTGCCAGAAAGCACCCAACATGTTCTTGCCACGTGGGTGATTGACCCCCGTCTTGCCGCCGACAGAGGAATCTACCTGTGACAACAACGTTGTCGGCACTTGGATAAACGCAGCACCACGCTGATAGCAAGCTGCCGCAAAGCCGGTCATGTCACCAATCACACCACCACCTAGCGCAATCAGAGTGCAACGGCGATTGAAGCCAGCTTCCAGCAAGGCATCCCAGATAAGACCGATACTGGCCATATGCTTGGTCTGCTCACCATCCTCGAGAATCACCTCGCGGATATCGAGACCTTCGCCCAACGACGCCTTTAACGCGGCAAGATACAGCGGCGCGACGACAGTATTGGTGACAATCATTACCTGACGCCCAGCAAGATGCTCGCGTATCAGGTCACCACGCGCCGTAAGGCCCGGGCCGATATGAATCGGATAACTGCGCTCACCAAGCGCAACATCAAGACGATGAGCAGGCGCTTGAGACATCAGAATTCTCCTTGCAACGAGACTAGTGACAGGGCCTTGTTTACAAAGGTTAGCCCGGTGCGTGCAGCGGATCCGCCAGCATCTTGATACGCCGACGAATCTCATTGGTGACGGCCCGAGGGCTACGTCGATCGGTACGCACGATAATATCAGCGGTATCGCGATAAAGCGGGTCTCGCACCTCAAACAGACGCTTGAGGACTCGACCGGGATCATCCTGCTGCAGTAGCGGCCGGTTACGATCACGACCAGCACGCTTGAGCTGCTGTTCGACAGGCGCGTAGAGATACACGACTGTGCCGCGTTCGCGCAGTACCCGACGATTGGCTTCCGCCATGATGGCGCCACCGCCTGTAGCCATGACGACACCACTCAGCGCGGTCAGCTCGTCGATGACGGACTGCTCGCGCTCACGAAAGCCAGACTCGCCTTCGACATCGAAAATCCACGGAATATTGGCTCCGCAGCGGTCTTCGATCACGTGATCGCTATCGCAAAACTCGCGATGCAAGTCGGCCGCCAGCAGGCGGCCGATAGTGCTCTTGCCGGCCCCCATGGGGCCGACAAGGAATACATTGGGAATCACAAGCATCAGCGCACCGTCAGGCCGTCCTCGATGATCTTAGGAGTAATGAACACCAGCAATTCTACCTTCTCATTGGACTCTTCGGTATAGCGGAAGAGGTTTCCAATCACAGGCAGATCACCCAGGAAGGGAGTCTTGAACACGCTCCGAATCTGTTCTGAGGTCAGAATACCCCCGAGCACCACCGTTTCGCCATCATTGACCAGTACCTGAGTCTCGATCTCATTGGTATCGATTGCCGGCTCACCATTGAAACTATCATCCGAGACATCATCATTGTTGATCAACAGGTCCATGATAATACGGTTATCCGGCGTGATCTGCGGGGTCACCTCAAGCGCCAGCACGGCTTCCTTGAACTCGATATTGGTCGCACCGCTGGACGTCGCTTCCTCATAGGGAATCTCCTGGCCCTGCTTGATGATGGCTTTCTTCTGATTGGCGGTAATGATCTTGGGCTGAGAGATGGTCTGGCTCTTGCCTTCACTCTCAAGTGCCGACAACTCGAGATCCAACAGGATGTCACCCGAGAGATAGCCGAAACTGAAGGTACTGCTCGGGCTACTATCGTCGCCAAGATCAACACTCAAACCACCACTGTCAGAGGTGCCTGTGGAAGCACCACTCAAGTCCAGATTTCCGCCACTACCGCCAGAAGAGACCCCCCAGTTGACACCAATCTCACTGGAAACACTGCTGCGTGCAATCACGATACGCGCTTCGATCTGCACCTGGCGCACGGGGATATCCAAATACTCCAGTGTGCCGCGGATTTCCTCGAGAGTGTCACGAGTGTCTTGAATCAACATGGTATTGGTACGCTCATCAACCATGACGCGACCGCGCTCGGAGAGAAGACCAATACCACCTTCCCCTCTCAGCAATGCGGCTAGATCTGCTGCCTTGGCATAACGGACCTGCACATACTCCGTGGTCATCGGTGCCAATTCCTTGACCTGCTGATTCGCCTCAAGCTCCTTACGCTCCAGCGAGGCCAATTCTTCTGCAGGCGCCACCATCAGCACATTACCCATACGGCGACTGCCCAGCCCGTTGGACTTGAGTACCAGGTCCAACGCCTGATCCCAAGGAACCTCCTTGAGATTCAGAGTGACGTTACCCGTCACATTGTCACTGGCGACGAGGTTGAGCCCCGTGAAATCAGCAATGATCTGCAGCACGGAACGCACTTCGATATTCTGGAAGTTGAGCGAGATCTTCTTGCCGGTATACGGGAACTTGTCCTTGATACGCTCAGCCTGCTCTTCGCGAGTAAGCGGCTTCACCTCAAGCACCAGCTCATTTCCAGCCTGCGTCGCGATTTGCGTATAGTAACCACTGGCATCGACCACCAGACGGACGCCATCACGGGTACGCTGCGGATCAATACGGGTCACGGGGGTGGCGAAGTCACCCACGTCCAGCACCTGATTCAGCTCTGGCGGGAGCGTGACGCCCTTGAGGTCGACATAGATCTTGCGCCCCCGCTCTGTTACACGAGACTCGACATTGGAGCGATTGAAATTGAGGACAACCCGCCCCTCGCCTTCGGTTCCGCGACGGAAATCGATGCCACTGATGGAAGGTTCACTGGCGACCTCAAGCGCATCACTGCCTGAGACTGACGCGGCATTCTGCGTAGCGGCAGGAGATTGAGTCGCCACCGGACCGCCTTGCTCCCCGACAATGACATAGAGGCTATTACCCTCTGTGCGGGTGACATAAGGCTTGGACTGATTCAACTTCATGACAAGACGCGTCCGCGAACCGGCCTCAAGCGCTACCAGTTCTTCCACGCCATTCAGGCCCAGATTGAAGCGGCGCTTTTCAAGCTGACTGTGGGTATCCATCAGATCAATAGTGATACGTGGCGGCGTCTCGATACGGTAGCCCTTGACCTCCGGCACGCCACCGGCGAAATCGAGCTTTAGCTCCATGCGATCACCGCCCAGCGAGGTGAACCCAAGGTCCTTCAGCGTAGAGGCTGCCAGCGCCACATTCGCCATCAAAGTGCCGAAAGCTGCCAACCCCAGCAGACTCATTCGTTGCAATCGCGTCATGTTCCCTAGTCCCCTGTCTCGCTATGGCTCCGCTCAGCCTTGGGGCTGATCGCGCCTTATTCTTATCGAAGCGTAATGGTGACGGTCGCAGCCCCTTGAAGGTCGACCGCTCGTCTTCCGTGACAATATTCCTGGCTGTCTGTGCTATCGACCTTGGCCGTTCTTCTGCACAGGCTCTGTCAGTGCCAACGCACGCGTACGTTCAATCCAGCCGCCCTGACCATTGGGCACTATCTCCACGATATCGAGCTGCGTATCACCGATACGCGTGATTCTGCCAAAGTTGCTGCCCATGTGATTGCCTACGCGCACGCGCTGTACTTGTTGCTCCGGCGTCAGAATGAGTGCTGAGCGCGCGCCATCGACATCCAATGTACCGACCATGCTGAGCTGTTCCATCGGCCAAGCCTCAAGAGGCTCGCGCCCGCGATCAAGATCCGGACGGACGCCATTATCCACTTCGGTGAGCTCTTCTTCCGGCTCTGGCAAACGAGCCTGAAACGGGCTACGTGCATCAGCCATGTCATACGTCACCGGATGATACTCGGGCTGAGGCGGCAACTCCTGGACCTGCCCGGAAGGCCGGCCTCTCAGAGACTCAAGCTCCCCTTCCAGTGCGGGTAACTGCGGATCTCCACAGCCCGACAACACCGTAAGCAAGACTGCGCTTCCCAGCATATGCATTCGACGATTCATCAGGCTCATTTCTTGCCTCCCGATGTAGCCGCCGTCTGACGGTAATTATAGGTCTTGGCCAATAGCGACAGCTCAAGCTCATCGGTTTTATCGACGGGCGTGAGGACGAAGTCATGCAGAGTCACGATACGTGACAAGCCAGCGACACCAGACACGAAAGCGGCAATGCGATGATAATCGCCACGCACCTTGATATCGAAGGGCTGCTCAACATAGAAGTCGCGATTCTCGGCAGGCTTGAGACGGATATATTCCACTTCCAGCTGATTGCTGATCGCGGTTTCACTGATGTCGTCGAGCAATGCTGGCACTTCAGCATCGGTCGGAAGCATCTCGAGCAGCTGCTCCATTCTCGAATCCAGCTCTTTCATCTGCTCACGCATGGCGGGCAGATTGGCAGCCTTGAAAGCCTTGCCCTCGAACTGTTTCAACAGCTGGCTTTCCTGAGCCCGCAGCCGCTCAAGGTCTTCTGCCTTCGGAGCAGCGAGGAACCAGTGTGAAGCCCAGAAAAGAGCCCCCAGCACGATCAGCGCCAGCACTGCCTGCAGTGTGACTGGCCAGACACCCGCTTCCTTCAGATCAAGATCACGAAAATCCGTAGACTTGAGGCGACGAACTTCGGCATCGATAAAACTCATTGCCGGCCTCCTTTCTTGGCGGCTTTCGTTTCAGTACCCCCCATCACGGACGACATGGGTCGCTCCGGAATCATGATATTGAAGCTGCGCTGGTCATCATCCCTGCTCTGCACATCGGAAAGCGTGGGAGTACCAAAGGTGTCTGACAATGCCAGCGTACGCATGAGACTGGAGACTTGACGCGTACTTTCAGCAGTACCGCTAGCTTTGATCTGGCGGCCATTACGACTGATGCTCTGGTACCAAGCGCCATCCACTAGCGTCGACACCAGCTGATTGAAGACACGTACCGTCTCGGGGCGGGAGAATTGCAGGCTACGTATCAATTCAATCTGCGCCAGCATCTGGGTGCGGCGCACTTCGATATCCTCGACTTCCTTGATATCACGATTCAGCCGCGCCATTTCCTTCTCGATATACTCGTGTCGCTGCTTTTGCGCCTCGAACTGGCCCTGGTAGTACTCGCTCATGCCATACCCGGCACCAATCCCTACTACTGCCGCCATGGCCAGAACGCCCAGAAAGCGTTTGCTACGTTTCTCGCGGCGATCTTCACGCCACGAGAGTAAATTGATCTCAATGGTCATGACCGCTTCCTCATCGCAAGACCACACGCCGTCAGCATCGCAGGAGCATCTCCCGCCAGTGCCTGAATATCGACACGCGGGTTGACGCTCATGTGGGTGAAGGGATTTGCCATCATCACTTCGAGCCCCGTGTGCTCCGCGAGTGCTTCTCGTAGCCCAATGATCGCCGCAGTGCCGCCACCCAGCAGAATGCGCTGTACTTCTCGGCGCTTTCCAGCGGTGTAGTAGAGCTGCAGAGAGCGAACAATCTGCTGCATGAGGGTATCGCGGAACGGACCCAGCACTTCGCTGTCATAGGTTTCAGGCAGACCGCCGCGCTTCTTGGCAAGGCCTGCTTCATCATTGGAGAGATCAAAGCGGTTCATGATTTCGTCGGTCAACTGACGACCCCCGACCACGGCGTCACGACTATAGACAATGCGTCCGTTCTGGATGACGTGGAATGCCGTCATGGTCGCGCCGATATCGACGACTGCGACGCATTCTTCGTTATCGTAGGTCGGCGGTAGCTGATGGCGCAGCTCGCCGAAGGCGCGTTCAAGCGAGAACGTCTCAACATCTACCGCAGCAGGTTCGAGTCCCGCTTGAGCCAATGCAGATGTCAGCTGATCAACATCCAGGCTACGGCATGCCACCAGCAAAAGATCCTGCTGTTCAGGATTGCGCGGGTTGACCCCTAAATGCTGAAAGTCGAATGCAACATCGTTGAGTGGGAATGGGAAGTGTTTCTCGGACTCGAGCGCGATGCGCTGCTCGATCTCGTCATCAGCAAGGTTTGCGGGAAAGCTCAAGGTTTTGGTGATGGCAGCACTCGCTGGTACAGCGACGACAGCGCGCCTGGAGCGAGGCTGAGCCTGCTCCACTGCACGCTTTATCGCCATCACGACCTCGTCCATGTCCCGAATTCGACGTTCGACGACAGCACCTTCCTTGAGTGGGCGCACAGCATAGCTATCGATCTGGTATCGATTTCCTCGTCTGGACAGCTCCAGGAGCTTGACCGTAGCCGAAGTGATATCAACTCCGATCAGTCCCTTGCCGGCGGATTTAAGTCCCAGCAATTGGCATTCCCCTGCTCTGATGACGATCCTGCCAGACTAGCTGGCCGCCAGTTCCTGGACGACGTCTCCGCGACATCCCTCTATCATTCCAAGATGTTACATTATGTTTCCCAGAATAACACAACAGACGCGTAAGTCGGGGTTCAACGCTGGCCGCATCTCGGCCCGCTACTTATAATGCTCGAGCAATGGAATTGCCTATCGCCGCGCAGCCACTCGCTTCCCATTACCCACGGATCCTGTCTTGCCCATGAAGCTATTAAGACGTCTATTTTCGCCAGTTTTCTGGCTGCTGCTGTCACTGTGTGCCGCGGGACTGCTGGCCATCGTCGGCGCCTCTATCTATTTCGCACCAGGCCTGCCCGATGTCCATCAGCTTCAAGACACCAAATTGCAGACGCCTCTGCGTATCTATACGCGCGACGGTAAGCTGATTGGGGAATATGGTGATCAGCGGCGCATTCCAGTGACCTATGACGAAATACCCAAAACTTTCGTCGATGCACTGCTTGCCGCAGAAGACAGCAACTTCTTCTCGCATCCGGGTATCGATCCGAGGGGCTTGGCACGCGCGGCGCTCCAGCTGGCCTCCAGCGGAAGCATTCAGTCTGGTGGTAGCACTATCACCATGCAGGTGGCACGTAATTACTTGCTGACGCTGGACCAGACTTTTACGCGCAAGATTCGTGAAATTTTGTTATCGCTACAGATGGAGCAGATTCTCTCCAAACAGCAAATTCTCGAGCTTTACGTCAACAAGATATTCCTCGGCCATCGTGCTTACGGGATTGCGGCTGCGTCGCGTACCTACTATGACAAATCTCTGGATGAGTTGACGCTCGCCGAGCAGGCCATGCTCGCCGGTCTGCCCAAGGCACCGTCCAGCTTCAACCCGCTGACCAACCCTCAGCGTGCATTGATCCGTCGCAACTGGATTCTGCTACGCATGAAAGACCTGGGCTACATCGAAGCACAGGCCTATGAAGAGGCCGTCAATGAGCCGATCACAGCAGCCCGCCATTATACGAAGCCAGAAGTCGAGGCGCCTTATGTCGCCGAGATGGCGCGTAGCTTTGCGGTCGATCGCTTCGGCGACAAGGCTTATACCGATAATGTCCGCATCACCACAACACTCGACAGCACGCTGCAGCCGCAAGCGCGAGACGCTCTGATCAAGGGCCTGATAGCCTATGACACGCGTCATGGCTGGAGAGGTGTTGAAGAATCCGATATCTCTGCTTCGCTGGCAGAAGCCCAGGACAAGACCGATCGCGCCGGACTTGAGGAAGAGCTCTCCAAGACGCCAGAAGTCCTCGAGACCGCCAAGCAAGCTGCCCAGAAGAGCGAAAAACGCATCAAGGGCATCGATCGTGACGTTTCAAACTGGCTGAAAGTGTTGGATCGCACGCCAGATTACGGCCCGCTAGAAGCCGCCATTGTGGTGGAAAGCGACGGCAAGCAGATGAAGGTGCTACTCGCTGACTCAACCGTGGCCACCCTTGATTGGGACGGCCTCAAGTGGGCACGTGAATACAAGAGTGCCAAATGGCGCGGCGGCGTGCCAAACTCGGCAGCCAATATTGCCAGCACGGGTGATCTGGTTCGCATCATCAAGCAAGACGATGGCTATCGCTTAGGTCAGCTGCCGGACGCCCAGTCCGCCATCGTCTCGCTGGACCCCGAAAGCGGTGCCATCCTTGCGCTACAAGGCGGCTTCAGTTACTCCGCCAGCAAGTTCAACCGTGCCATTCAGGCACGCCGTCAGGCGGGCTCCATCTTCAAGCCTTTTGTCTATCTCGCCGGGCTTGAAGAAGGTGACATGTCACCCGCGACCATCATCAATAACGCACCCGTCGTCATGCAGGATGGCAGCAAGCTGTGGCGCCCGGAAAATGCCGGCGGCAAGTTTACCGGCCCGACACGTATTCGCGTTGGCCTATATCGCTCCCTGAATCTGGTCTCTATCCGCCTGCTACAGACGGTAGGACTGGACAAGACGCTCGACTTCCTCGTGAAACTTGGCTTCAAGCGTGAAGAACTGCCCAACGGCCTGTCACTGGCGCTGGGAAGTGCTTCATTGACGCCTCTAGAGATGGCGCGCGCCTATGCAGTACTCTCCAATGGCGGTTTCCGTGTCGAGCCTTGGTATATCGATACCGTCACGCGTGGCGACGATGAGATCGACTATGAAGCACACCCCGCCGTTGCCTGCGCCAACTGCTCGCCCGGCATGGTGACGGTGAATCGTGATGGTCGCCAGTATCCGCTGGCCGAGCGCATTGCCTCGCCAGAAGCCATGTATTTGATTCGTGACATGATGGAAGACGTCATCAAGCGCGGGACAGGTCGTGGTGCAATGGTACTTGGCCGTGATGATCTGGCAGGCAAGACCGGCACCACCAACGACCAGCGAGACGCTTGGTTCTCTGGCTTCAACAGCAAGCTGGTCGCGACAGTCTGGGTCGGCAAAGACTCAAATGATACGCTGGCCGAATATGGCGCGCAGGCAGCCCTGCCCATCTGGGTCGACTACATGCGCGGCGCGCTGAAAGACATGCCGTCAGCCACCATGGCGCGCCCCGACGGCATTGTGTCAGCCACGATCGACCCAGATACAGGCAAGCGCC
Organism: Cobetia sp. L2A1; assembly: GCF_009796845.1. Lineage (NCBI taxonomy): Bacteria > Pseudomonadati > Pseudomonadota > Gammaproteobacteria > Oceanospirillales > Halomonadaceae > Cobetia > Cobetia sp. L2A1. The sequence goes on from NZ_CP047025.1 coordinate 3,664,027, forward strand.
TGCATGATGGTCAGGGCGGGATTAGCGAGCTGTTCCGCAAGGATAGCCTGCCGCCATACCAGGAACGCGGCATGCGCAAAGAGCTTGAGGAGCAAAGCGGATCAGAAGGCACTGGAACTTTCGAGGCCATTTTCTGATCTGATCTCTGTCGCACACGCCAGCCAATGTCATCCGGCTGTCGGCTAGCCTCTAGAAGAGCGGCCACTGGTCGCTCTTCTTTCATCTGAATAGCGTCATTTAGTCAATGATGATGCCATATCCCTCAACCATGCCCGGAGTCTGCATGCTTCACCCTTTGCCCACACTGCGCATGACCGCACTGCTGTGCCTGGCCCTACTCCCACTGCAGAAAGCCTACGCAGAGGACAGTCTGTTCTATGCTCCTCCAGCTGGCAACGACGACTCCGAACCCTTCAGTGGTCAGGCGGAACTAGGATTCACCAAGCTTTCAGGCAACTCCAACAGTGAGACGTTACTGGGCAAGACCAGCCTGTCATGGCACCTCAAGCCGTGGACACACACGTTCCGCGTAGAGGCCAAGCATGTCTCCAGCAGTGGTGAGACCACGACAGACAAGTACTTGATCGGTCAGCGCGAACGCTACGATCTCGGCGACGATCACTATGCCTTCGGCCTGCTGCGCTGGGAAAAAGAACGCTTCTCCGGCTACAACCATCAGGTCACTTCCATTGTCGGCGAAGGCATCTCGTTGCTGACCGGACCGGAGCATAATCTCTCGATCGAAGCTGGCCCCGGTTATCGTTTCGATGACATCACGGCCGGTGAGCACGAGAACTACCTGCTGGGCTACTCGGCCATGGACTATCGCTGGCAGCTATCCGATACCTCCAAGTTTGAACAACAGTTCTCGGCAGAAGCCACTCGCGACAACGTCATCAGCCGCAGCTACACCGCGCTGACGGTGTCGATCAATGCCAGCCTGGCACTCAAGCTTTCCCATGAGATTGAAAATAACACCAACCCACCGGACGAATCCGACGCAAAAACGGACACCACCACGGCCGCCTCCATCCTCTATAGCTTCTAGGCACACGACCCACCACTGTGCTCGCCATTTGTCACTGCCATCGCCAGCACAGCAAAAAGCCCTCATCGGAGATTCCGACGAGGGCTTTTTTATACCGCTTTGTCTAACGGACTCTCACAACATCTGTCGAAACTCAGCCATACACTTGATCAGTATTGGTCAGCGGGTAGTGCGACGGATATGGCTTGCGCGCCACACCAGAATCAATCGCCGCTTGAGCGACGGCAGCCGGAAGACGCTCAAGCAGACGCGCATCCATCGGCGTCGGAATGATATAGCCCGGGCCGAATTCGAGGCTATCGATTTCGTAGGCATCCAGCACTGCCTGAGGAACCGGCTCACGGGCCAGATCTTTCAAGGCATGCACGGCTGCCAGTTTCATCTCTTCATTGATACGGGTCGCACGCACATCAAGCGCACCACGGAAGATGAACGGGAAGCCCAGCACGTTGTTGACCTGATTCGGGTAGTCAGAACGCCCTGTCGCCATGATGACGTCCGGGCGTGCTTCACGTGCGATATCTGGATGGATTTCCGGGTCCGGATTGGAGCAGGCAAATACGATTGGCTTATCGGCCATCTTCTTGAGCTGATCAGCCTTGAGAAGATTCGGCCCCGAAAGGCCCACAAACACATCAGCGCCGTCGATAGCATCGTCCAGAGTCCGCAACTCCGTCTCAGTGGCGAACATCGCCTTGTATTGGTTCAGGTCATCACGGCCACTATGGATCACGCCCTTGCGGTCGAGCATATAGATGTTCTCAACCTTGGCACCACTGGCGACCAGCAATTTCATGCAGGCAATAGCCGCTGCGCCAGCACCCAGGCACACGATGCGCGCGTCAGCCAGTGCCTTGCCTGCGATATCCAATGCATTGAGCATGCCAGCGGCAGTCACGATGGCGGTACCGTGCTGGTCATCATGAAACACTGGAATGCTGCATTGCTCAATCAGCGCCTGCTCAATTTCAAAGCATTCCGGCGCCTTGATATCTTCAAGATTGATACCACCGTAGGTGATCGCGATACGACGCACGGTATCAATGAAAGCTTGCGGGCTTTCGGCCTCGATTTCGACATCGACAGAGTTGATGCCAGCAAAGCGCTTGAATAGCACGCCTTTACCTTCCATGACTGGCTTGGAAGCCAACGGCCCCAGGTTGCCCAATCCCAGGATGGCGGTGCCATCGGAGATAACCGCAACCAGATTGCCCTTGCCCGTATACAGATAGGCATTTTCCGGATCGGCAGCAATCTCGCGGCACGGCTCAGCAACACCCGGGCTATAGGCTAGTGCCAAATCCTTGGCCGTTTCGGTCGGCTTGGTCAGCTCGATGGAAAGTTTCCCGGGAATAGGTTCGGCGTGATATTTCAGTGCTGCTTTCTTCATGGCATCAGACATGCGTGTCATCCGGTATTTTGACTGGGTTGGCTGCCTCCAGAATATAGAAAAACACACCGGCGAACAACCGACGCAACTTATTGTTATAAAAGGATTTAAAACGATAGTTTAAAAAATTATTTAGCCATTCGTCTAGCGTTATGGATGAGTGGCTCATCCATAATCCTTTCCTTATCACTGACGAAGAATAGCGCACGAATCTGCTCAATTTCATGGCTCTTCTCGCAAAAATGCCCGCATTCTGCTGACAATATGCTCAGCATGACCCACTCATATCCGTTGATGCGAGGTGAGAGCTGCACTAATGCCAAATCGGAAACAATTTCGGTATCTTCACAGCGCGCACTTCTTTTTAACGACCCACTTTCATCCAGGGTTGACCCATGACTCATCCAAATCATCTCTGCGAGCAGCTCAACAGACGGGCACAAAAAAACCCGCTCGTAAGCGGGTTTCTTGTTCACACCACTGGGGCATGAAAGCGACAAGCAGCTGAAGGTATCAGCGCTTGATAGCAGCACCGAAACGCTTGTTGAAGCGCTCAACGCGACCACCGGTGGTAGCCTGCTTCTGCTTGCCGGTGTAGAACGGGTGGCACTCGGAGCACACGTCAAGCGCGAAGGTCTGCTTGGCGGTGGAACCAATTTCGTGCTGCGCGCCGCAAGAGCAAGTGGCGGTCTGGCGCTGGTAGTCCGGATGGATACCCTGTCTCATGATGTATAGCCTCAGTTCGCTGTGCACCGCCACCTGATCACTTGCCAGGCACCGTACACGGGTTTTGGATGATAACCGGTCTTTCCGCCGACTCCGACGGAAGGTCGCGCATTTTACCAGCCATCTGCCGCAAGACCAAACTTTGTGCCGTTTATTCACAGCAACACTCTGTAGACTGCACAGTGATCCTCGACACCCTTCTTCACAACTGGATGTTTCGCGTGCCTGACACTACCGACAAGACTGCTTCTTACCTGCCGGGGCGTGTACTGGGCATTGCGATTCCCGGGCCGCTTCGCGATCTATTCGACTACCTCCCTGCGCACACGCCTCCACGCCATGGCTGGCAGGTCGGGTTACGCGTACGTATCGAGTTCGGGCGGCGCCAACTCGTTGGCGTCATTGCCGAACTACGCACTGATTCAAGCTTCCCAATGGAGAAGCTCAAGCCTGTCAGCGAGGTCATCGACGACGAGCCACTACCTGCCGACTGGCTATGGCTGTGTCGCTTTACCGCCCGCTATTATCAACATTCGCTGGGCGACACCTTTGCACAAGCCATGCCCTCATTGTTACGTCAGGGTCGTACGCTGGAAGCACGTACCCGTGAGCGCTGGCATCTGACGGACAAGGGACGGGCCACCGAACCGTCAAGTCTTGGTCGCGCAACACGTCAGATCGCCTTGCTGGAACTACTGGCACAGCATCGTCACGGCATGGTGCATAGTGCAATCACTGCACAGGGTTTCACTCGCCAACAGCTGGAAACCCTGCGTGGTCGTGACTTGATTGCCTCACTCGAAGAACCTGTCACCGGCATTCGCCCTGAACATGCACATAAAGGGGTACTCGCCGAACCTGATCTCTCCCTCAATGATGAACAGGGACGCGCGCTGGCACGTCTCCACGAAGGGCTTGGTCACTTCAGCCCGACACTGCTCGAAGGCGTCACCGGCTCCGGCAAGACCGAGGTTTACCTACAGCTAATCGAGGCAGTGCTTGACCGTGGTGGCCAGGCGCTAGTGCTGGTGCCGGAAATTGGCCTCACCCCCCAGACACTGGAACGCTTTCGTCGTCGATTCAATGTCCCGCAGGTCATGCTGCACTCTGGTGTCAGCGACGGCGAGCGCCTCGATGGCTTCGAGGCCGCACGCAGTGGTCGCGCGCGCATCGTGATCGGTACCCGCTCGGCCATCTTCACGCCAATGGCCAAGCTCGGCGTCATCATCGTCGATGAAGAACACGACGGCTCCTTCAAGCAGCAGGACGGGCTGCGCTATCACGCCCGGGACCTGGCACTGGTGCGCGGCAAGCAGGAAAGCATTCCCGTGGTGCTGGGCAGTGCCACGCCATCGCTGGAAAGCCTACGTCACGCGCGCGAAGGACGCTTCGTACACCTGCATCTATATCAGCGTGCCGGTCGCAGCCAGCCGGCACGCCTTCATCCGATAGACCTACGCGGGCGCATGACACTCGGAGGCCTCTCTACCCAAAGCCTCGAGGCCATCGAGACACGTCTCACGCAAGGCGATCAGGTACTGGTGTTCATCAATCGTCGCGGCTTCGCCCCCACGCTGACCTGCCACGCCTGTGGCTGGCTGGCCGAGTGCGACAACTGCGATGCACGCATGACACTACATCGCCATCCGCCTCAACTGACCTGCCACCACTGTGAGCGCACCCGCCCACTGCCCGATGCCTGTCCGGTCTGTGGTAGCGGCGACGTGCGACCGCAGGGTGCGGGTACCGAGCGCACCGAGGAACTGCTGGGTGAAAAGTTTCCCGAGGTGCCGGTGTTACGTATCGATCGCGACAGTACCCAACGCAAGAATGCGATGAGCGAGGCGCTCGCCGTGATACGACGCGGCGAGCCCTGTCTTCTGGTGGGCACACAGATGCTGGCCAAGGGTCACCATTTCCCTCACGTCACATTGGTCGTCGTGGTCAATGCCGACAGCGGCCTGTATGCCGCCGACTTCCGTGCATTGGAACAATCAGCCCAGTTGCTGATACAGGTCGCGGGGCGTGCCGGTCGCGCCGAGCGTCCTGGCGAGGTTCTGATCCAGACACGACACCCCGAAGACCCCAACCTGCTGACTCTGATTCAGGCCGGCTATCCGCAGCTGGCCGGAGAGCTGCTCGAAGAACGGCGCGTTGCACAATTGCCTCCTTATAGCCATCTGGCGCTACTGCGCGCTGAAGCGCCGGACCAGCAACAGGTAGAACAATGGCTGCTCAAGATTGGCACCGCACTCCGCCAGCACCTGACAGACGCCAATCTGCGCGTGGATTGCCTCGGGCCAGTACCGGCACCGATGGAGCGCCGGCAGAACCGTTATCACGCGCAGTTGTTGTTACGCGCCGATAAGCGTGGTGCCTTGCACGAAGCTGCTGCCTGGCTGGTGTCCCTCTGTGAAAAGGACCGTGACGCACGTCGCCTGCGCTGGTCGCTGGACATAGATCCCATCGGTATGGCGTAAGTCATACCATTGATCACCGATTGATCGCGGTGTGATTGTCCGCGGCGGTTTAAGCAAGACGCCGGATCGGTGATAATGACACCCATTGTGCATTCTTATCCGCACCCCCTACTGCATCGCAGGCCTACCGCCTGCAGCTCCTGTCACCGTCATATCGGCGATGGGAGCGCGATCTGAGCCGTGAAGAGACTGATATTCCATGAAAGAGACGATCATCGAACTGCTGGGCCAGGCCCTGGACTCCCTCAAGACTGACGGTACGATCCCGGCCGATACCAGCCCGCAGATCAAGGTCGATCCGACCAAGGACAAGACCCACGGCGACTACGCCAGTAATCTGGCGATGATGCTGTCCAAGGCTGCTGGCATGAAGCCGCGCGACCTGGCGGAAAAGCTGATTGCCGCACTACCAGCGTCCGAGGCCGTCTCCAAGGTTGAGATCGCCGGCCCCGGCTTCCTCAACTTCTTCGCCGACACCAATGCTGTCGCCGACATCGTGCGCCGCGTATTCAGCGAAGGCGAGCAGTTTGGTCACAGTGATGTCGGGCGTGGCGAGAAGGTCCAGGTAGAGTTCGTATCTGCCAACCCGACCGGCCCGCTGCATGTCGGTCATGGCCGCGGCGCCGCAGTCGGCGACGTACTCTGCCGCCTGCTGTCCGCGACCGGATACGACGTCACCCGTGAGTTCTATTACAACGATGCTGGTGCACAGATCGATAATCTGGCGCTTTCCACTCAGGCACGCACCAAAGGTCTGGGCCCGGACGATGCGAGCTGGCCGGAGAACGGTTACCGCGGTGACTACATCAGCGAGCTGGCTGCCTCTTACATGGCTGGCGACACGGTTGAAGCTGACGGCAAGCAGGTCACTGGTGCGGCCGATACTGACGACCTGGACGCCATCCGCGTCTTCGCCGTTGCCTACCTGCGTCATGAGCAAGATCTTGATCTCAAGGCCTTCGGTGTCGAATTCGATGTCTACTTCCTCGAATCCTCGCTCTACAGCGAAGGCAAGGTCGAAGAGACCGTCAAGCGCCTGGTCGACAATGGCTATACCTACGAAGATGACGGCGCGCTATGGCTGCGTACCACCGACTTCGGCGATGACAAAGACCGCGTGATGCGCAAGCGTGACGGTGGCTACACCTACTTCCTGCCCGATGTCGCCTATCATCTCGACAAGTGGCAACGCGGTTTCACTCAGGTCATCAACGAACAGGGTGCTGACCACCACTCAACCGTAACCCGTGTACGCGCTGGCCTGCAGGCACTCAAGGCCGACATCCCCAAGGGATGGCCAGACTACGTGCTGCACCAGATGGTGACCGTGATGCGCTCCGGCAAGGAAGTAAAACTCTCCAAGCGCGCCGGTAGCTACGTGACACTGCGTGACCTGATAGAGGAAGTCGGCCGCGACGCGACTCGCTACTTCCTCGCCGCTCGTCGTGCCGATTCCCAGCTGACCTTCGATATCGACCTGGCCCGCTCGCAGTCCAACGACAATCCGGTCTACTACATTCAGTACGCTCATGCCCGCGTGCACAGCGTCCTGCGCAAGGCTGATCGCGAAGACAAGGCCTTCGACGAAACCCTGGCAATGGCTCAGCTCGCACTACTGACCAGTGATCAGGAAAAGGCCGTCATGAATCGCATGGCACAATTCCCGGATGTCGTGAGCCATGCCGCTAGCGTACGCGAGCCACAACAGGTTGCTCAGTATCTGCAGGACCTCTCCTCCGACTTCCACACCTGCTACAACGCGGTGAAAGTGATGGTCGAGGACGAAGCTACCCGTAACGCACGCCTGGCATTGGGCCTGGCAACGGCGCAGGTCATTCGCAACGGCCTGGCCCTGCTGGGCGTCAGCGCCCCCGAGGAGATGTAAACCATGGCTGCTCGCCGCCCACCCAGCAAGAAGCCCGCTTCCCGTCAGGGAGCAAGCCCCCGTCGTCAGTCCGCCGCCACTCAGAGCCGCGGCCTACCGGGGTGGCTATGGGGCATCATAGGCCTGATTGCCGGCTTCGCACTGGCCCAGTACTTCGAGAAGCAGGCACCGCGTCTGCCGGTCGCGGCCATTGTTCCCAAGGTCAATACCCAGCAGAACGGCCAGAACGGTAACAAATCGGCCAGCGACAAACAGGGGAGCGCCAAGGAGGATGCAAGCGGCGCCATGCCGACCTTCGAGTTCTACACCTTGCTGCCAGAAACCGAGGTGATTGCCCCCAAGGTGGATGCCTACAAGTCCACGCCTCGCCCGGGCAGCAGTGAGAGCACCAAGGCGTCTACCGCAGCTCTGACGAACTACATGCTGCAGGCAGCTTCGTTTCGTGAAATGAGCGATGCCAAGAAGCTGGCAGGCAAGCTCAAGGACCTCGGTCTGCTGGCCAAGGTCAGCGACGTCAATGCTTCAGGTGGTACGGTGTGGCACCGGGTACAGGTCGGCCCTTACAAGGACACTCGCGAGCTCAACCGCGCACAAGACCTGATGAACACCCAAGGCATCGAGCCGCTGTTGATCAAACTTCAGTAACGCTGATCAGTCGCAAACAGGCCCGCTCATTCGATGAGCGGGCCTGTTTTGTTTGTGACAGCACCAGTGCCTCTCAACGCTCGTGGTCCGGCCACTTGAAACCCATCATAGCGCCCCCATTTACTGCTTTCCGGCGAGTTGTCAGCACTGATGCCAAGTGCTTGACAGCCGTCAACCGTATTTCGCCGATGAGGCTAAAATCTTGTCTGCCCAGTCATATCATGCCCGGCTCTGTTCATCTTATTCCAATCGCCGGCATGTCCTCTCAGGAGTCTCCCATGACCACGATCGTCTCCGTGCGTCGCAACGGCCAGGTCGCACTGGCTGGTGACGGCCAGGTATCCCTTGGCAATACTGTGATGAAAGGCAATGCTGCCAAGGTTCGTCGCCTTTATCGCAATCAGGTACTGGCCGGTTTCGCTGGCGGTACCGCTGATGCCTTCACGCTGTTCGAGCGTTTTGAAGCACAGCTGGAAAAGTATCAGGGTCAGCTGGTCAAGTCGGCCGTCGAGCTCGCCAAGGAATGGCGCTCTGATCGCGCACTACGCAAGCTGGAAGCCATGCTGGTCGTCGCTGACAAGCACTCCTCGCTGATCATCACCGGCAATGGGGATGTGGTGGAGCCGGAACATGGCGTGTTGGCCATTGGCTCCGGCGGCAACTTCGCTGAAGCCGCCGCACGTGCCCTGCTCGACAATACCGAGCTGTCCGCTCGCGAGATTACCGAGAAATCCATCGCCATCGCGGCCGATATCTGTGTCTTCACCAATCACAATGTCATTATCGAGGAGCTGTCCTGAGATGACCCAGATGACCCCGAAGGAAATCGTCAACGCCCTCGATCAACATATCGTCGGTCAGCCTGAAGCCAAGCGCGCCGTCGCAGTAGCAATGCGCAACCGCTGGCGTCGCATGCAGCTCGACGACGATCTGCGCCCTGAAGTCACACCGAAGAACATCCTGATGATCGGTCCGACCGGTGTCGGCAAGACCGAGATCGCGCGTCGTCTGGCCAAGCTTGCTGGTGCGCCCTTCCTCAAGATTGAAGCGACCAAGTTCACTGAAGTCGGTTATGTCGGCCGTGACGTCGAATCCATCATTCGTGACCTGGTCGAAGTTGGCCTCAAGCTGGTCCGTGAAGACGCAATGAAGGAAGTGCGCGACAAGGCAGAAGATGCGGCCGAAGACCGCATCATCGATGCTCTGCTGCCACGTGTTCGCGGCGAAGAGTACGATGCTGCGTCCAACAACAGCAGCACGCGTCAGATGTTCCGCAAGAAGCTGCGTGAAGGTCAGCTGGACGACAAGGAAATCGACATCGAGCTGAGCCCTGCCAGCCAGAGTCTTGATTTCGCCACCCCGCCGGGGATGGAAGAAATGACCAGTCAGCTGCAATCCATGTTCTCCAACATGGGCAAGCAGCAGAAAGAGAACCGCCGCATCAGTGTCAAGGAAGCTCTCAAGCTGGTACGTGAAGAAGAAGCGGCCAAGATGGTCAGCGATGAAGACCTCAAGAGTCGTGCTATCGAAGCCGTCGAACAGAACGGCATCGTGTTCCTCGACGAGATCGACAAGGTCGCCAAGCGTGGCGAATCCGGTAGTGGTGGCGATGTCTCTCGTGAAGGCGTGCAGCGCGATCTGCTGCCGCTGATCGAAGGCTCTACCGTCTCAACCAAGCACGGGATGGTGAAGACGGATCACATCCTGTTCATCGCCTCCGGTGCGTTCCACCTCACCAAGCCCTCGGATTTGATTCCGGAGCTGCAAGGGCGTCTGCCGATTCGCGTCGAGCTGAATGCGCTGACACCGGATGACTTCAAACGCATCCTGACCGAGCCGTCTGCCGCGCTGATCCGTCAGTACAAAGGCTTGCTGGCGACAGAAGGCGTCGAGCTGACCTTTGCTGATGACGCGATCGAGCGCATTGCGCAGATCGCCTATCAGGTCAACGAAGGCACCGAAAATATCGGCGCCCGTCGTCTGCACACCGTGATGGAGCGCCTGCTGGAAGAGATTTCCTATGAAGGGGCTGATAAAGCGGGAGCACTCACCATTGATGCTGCCTACGTCGATGAGCGCCTGGGTGATCTGGCGCGTGACGAAGATCTGTCACGCTATATCCTGTAACGCGAAGCTCGATAAAGAAGCGCTCTGAGTATCTGCGCCTCGTATCTCGTACCCGAATGGCATCCGATGCCATTCGGGTATCGTGCTTCTGACGCCCGAACCGGCTTGGCCCGGCTCGGGCGTCAGTGCATCATGAGTACGCGTGATGTTGCGGGGCGCTGATATCATGAGCCCCACTCGCTGCCCTGCCATTACCGCTAATTCTGCCGACTAGCGCTTGCTCGTCTGGCCGCCTGAGAGGATTTCCCCATGAGTCATGACACACCCTCCGAGCACGGCGAACACCAGTATCGCGTACATGAACGTCAAGCGCGCAACGCCGAGGAAGCTCCGGTTCCCACGCGTGTGCACTATCACAAATCTGAACGCGAACTGGAGCTGGGCTATGCCGATGGCCAGCAATTCCGTCTCTCCACCGAGTTTCTACGCGTCATGTCACCCTCGGCCGAGGTCCGTGGCCACGGGGCGGGACAGGAAACCTTGCAGGTCGGTATGCGTCACGTGGGACTGGCCAACATCACCCAGAGCGGCCGCTACGCGCTCAAGCTGCATTTCGATGATGGCCACGACAGCGGTCTCTATACCTGGGAATACCTGTGGGAGCTGGCCAATCGTCGCGATGCCATGTGGGCCTACTATCTGCGTCAGATGGAAGATGCTGGCGCCTCGCGTGAACCGCTGGGCATTCCGCTCAACCAGCTCTAGCGCGTGACGCGACATCACAGCGCTGCGGCATCTTGCCAAAAGACAGCCCGCTGGCCAGCGGTTACAATCGAGCCACTGCGAAAGCTCACCATATTGCGCTGATGCCGCCTTGCGCGGCCTCACAACAGGGGAAGTCATGGACAAGCGTACGACCCACTTCGGTTATCAGGAAGTTGCCGTGGAAGAGAAGGCAGGCCGCGTCGCCGATGTCTTCCATAGTGTCGCTGCCAAGTACGACGTGATGAACGACCTGATGTCGTTCGGAGTCCACCGTCTGTGGAAGCGCATCACGCTGGAACGAGCCGGTGCCCGCCCGGGTCATACCGTGCTCGATATTGCCGGAGGAACTGGCGACCTGACACTCAAGTTCTCGCGCCTGGTCGGCCCCCGCGGCCGCGTGGTACTGGCAGACATCAACGCCTCAATGCTCCATGTCGGTCGCGACAAGCTGATCGACAATGGTGTCGGTGGCAATGTCGAGTACGTTCAAGCCAATGCCGAGGCGCTGCCCTTCCCGGACAATACCTTCGACATCATCACCATCGCGTTTGGGTTGCGTAACGTCACCGATCAGGCCAAGGCTCTGCGTTCAATGCAGCGTATCCTCAAGCCAGGTGGTCGTCTTCTGGTGCTGGAGTTTTCCAAGCCGACCAACCCGCTACTCTCCACCGCCTATGATCAGTACAGTTTTCGCCTACTACCGAAGATGGGTGAACTGGTCGCCGGTGACGCCGACTCCTACCGCTATCTCGCCGAATCCATCCGCATGCACCCTGACCAGAAGACACTGGCCGGCATGATGGAAGACGCGGGACTCGAGCGCGTCGAGTACACCAACCTGACGGGCGGCATCGTCGCGCTGCACCGCGGTATCAAGCTCTGAGGCTGTCATGGCATTGCTGACCCCCCTGCTATTGGCGACCGCTGAGCGGACGCTCAACCAGCTACTCGCCCGAGATCCGGCCTCTGCCACCCGCCTCAATGCGCTGGTAGGCCGACGCCTGCTGTTGCGGGTCGAACGGCCCGCCTTTGATCTACTGGTGCACTTCGATCTGCAGGGCCTGACGCTATTACGCCTACCGGAAGCGAAAGAGACCGACGGCGACGTGGTAGTAGAGCTCGACATGGAAACTGCTGCCGCACTCCTCTCCGGCGAGCCGATCGAACGATTGATGTTCGAGGGCCGTCTGGCAGTGCGCGGGCGCATTCATCTATTGGAAAGTGCCCGTGAACTGGTGATGGACCTCGACCTGGATTGGGAAGGTGCGCTAGGCGAATGGTTTGGCGAGACTCCCGGCCATAGCCTGGCCAATGGCCTGCGTAGTCTCGGACGCTTTGGCCTGACCAGTCGTCGTGAGCTGGAGCTGGATCTGCGCGAATACCTCACCGAGGAGGCCCACTGGCTGCCAGGTCATGCACAGATGAATGTTGCCCGTGACGAGCTGACCGAACTGGCACAGTGCCTTGATCGCACCGAGGCACGTCTCGCACGTCTGCGCCGTCACCTTGAAGCCGCAACGGCTTCATCTGCGACCTCAACCAACCCTTCTGACCGGGAGTGCCAGCCGTCGTGAGACTCTATCGCCTGCTGAGCATCCTGTGGGTCATCGTCCGCTATCGCCTCGATAACCTGATTCCGCTCTCGCGCGTGCCGGCGTTGCTACGACCTCTGGTCAAGCTATCGCCACTACGCCTGTTCCCCATCGGAAATCGCTCACGCGGAGAACGTCTTCGGCTGGCGCTGGAAGCGCTAGGGCCGATCTTCATCAAGTTCGGCCAGATGCTATCCACCCGTCGTGATCTGCTACCGGCTGATATCGCTGACGAGCTCAAGCGCCTGCAAGACCAGGTGCCGCCTTTCGAGAACAAGGTCGCGCGTGAACTCGTCGAGCAAGAGCTGGGCATGTCTGTCGAGGAAGCCTTTGCTGAATTCGAGGCCCAACCACTAGCCTCTGCTTCGATTGCTCAGGTGCATGCAGCGCGTCTTCATGATGGTTCTGATGTGGTCGTGAAGGTCATTCGTCCGCGCATTGAGCAAGTGATGCGCCAGGACATTGGACTGCTGTACCTGTTCGCACGCATTCTGATGAAGATCTCACCGGAAGCACGCCGCCTGCGTCCGGTAGAAGTCGTCTCTGACTATGAAGCGACGCTGTTCGACGAACTGGACATGCACAAGGAGGCGGCTAACACCTCTCAGCTCAAGCGTAACTTCCTCGACTCGCCACTGCTCTACGTGCCCGCCATCCATTGGCCACTGACCCGTCGTCGGGTCATGGTGCAGGAACGCATTCGCGGCATTCCTGTCGCCGAGATTGATGAGCTGAACGCGCAGGGCACTGATCTGAAGAAGCTGGCAGAACGCGGCGTGGAGATCTTCTTCACGCAGGTCTTTCGTGACAACTTCTTCCATGCCGACATGCACCCCGGCAATATCTTTGTCTCCCGTGAGAACCCGCACGATCCGCAGTTCATCGCCATCGACTGCGGTATCGTCGGCAGTCTCACGCGGGAAGACCAGGACTATCTGGCGCGTAACCTGCTGGCCTTTTTCCGTCAGGATTACTACGAGGTAGCGGTGTTGCACATCGAGTCCGGCTGGGTCGGCGAGGGGACACGTGCCAACGAATTTGCCGCCGCCATACGCGCTGTCTGTGAGCCGATTCTCGAGAAACCGCTCAAGGACATCAGCTTCGGCCAGGTGCTGCTGGGGCTGTTTCAAACGGCGCGACGCTTCAACATGGAAGTTCAGCCACAGTTGGTGTTGCTGCAAAAAACCCTGCTCAACATCGAAGGGTTGGGCCGCCAGCTGTATCCGGAACTGGATCTGTGGGCCACCGCCCGACCCTATCTGGAGCGCTGGATGAAAGAGCGTGCGGGCCCCAAGGCATTCTGGAACGAGCTGCTCAAGCAAGCGCCGGAACTGTCTCACCAACTACCACAACTGCCGGTGATGGCCTTCCAGGCGCTAGAACGTATCGAGGACGAACACCGTGCCCGCACGCGTCAGACCGAAGCCATCACGACACTGCGCGATCGTGTCTCCAGCGCCGCCAGTACCAGCTGGCGTTTGCGCGCTGGTGCGCTATTGATCGCAGGTGCACTGGGGTGGCAGCCCCTGATGGCCTGGGCAGAAACTCAGTCCCCGATAGTGCTCGCAGGCGCAGGACTCGGCATTTTGTTATTGCTATGGCGCTGAACCTATCCGCAAGCCATATAGCCGCTTATTGTTGACGTGACTTGCCCGCTCATAGAGCGCAGTGCAATATGAATGTCATGTAACGGTTGCATCCTGAGTCGCATGTCCGCGACACACTCACGGGTGGCTGATGGGATGTACGCACTGTTCTGTAGACGACATGTCGGCTTCTCGTCTACAGAACACGATTTGATGCTTTGGGCAGCGATGCTTTGCAGCGATGCTTTTTTGAAGCGATGCTTTCAGGAATGATGATTCATGAGTGATATTCTCAACCGTCTGTCGGTAGTACTGGCAGAGCGGCGCGACGCTGACCCGACCTCTTCCTATGTGGCGAGCCTGCATCACAAAGGGCTCAACAAGGTGTTAGAGAAGATCGGCGAAGAGGCGACCGAGACAGTACTGGCCGCCAAGGATTTCACACAGGACGATGTGGACTCTCACCGTGCACTGATCGGTGAAACAGCCGACCTGTGGTTCCATTCCCTGGTCATGCTCTCGCACCTGGGATTGGACCATCAGGAAGTGTTAGATGAACTGGCACGCCGCTTTGGCGTCTCGGGTCACGATGAAAAGGCCGCTCGCGGTCAGTGATGGATCAGCAACTTATCGGCGCAAGCCATTTTTCTCGGCAGCGGTGACGACACCCTGCAAGACTCAAGGCCTCATGACCTAGTCTCAGCGGCCACAACGGAGAACTTCCCATGTTAGGTGGCATCAGTATCTGGCAGCTTTTGATCGTACTCGGCATCATCATCTTGATTTTCGGAACCAAGAAGCTACGCAACGTCGGGTCTGATCTCGGTGGTGCGGTGAAGGGCTTCAAGGGCGCCATGAAAGAAGAAGAGAAAAAGTCGGAAGAGACGGCCGCTCAGCAGAAGGTTGCTCATGAGGAGTCGCGCGGCGAAACCATCGATGTCGAGGCTGAACGCCGCGATGCCGCTGACAAGCGCTCGTAACCCGCATGTTCGATATCGGCTTTTTTGAATTGGCATTGATCGCGCTACTGGCGTTGATCGTGCTCGGCCCGGAGCGTCTGCCTCGGGCCGCCCGTACGGCGGGCCTGTGGCTAGGCCGCATCAAGCGCAGCGTCTCGGGCATTCAGCAGGAAATCAGTGCACAGCTGGAAGCCGAAGAACTGCGTCAGACGCTCAATGAGCAGAAGAAACAGCTCGACGAGACGTTGGCTCACGCACGCAATGAAGCACGCGACGTGGAGAACAGCATCACACAGCCGACACCCCCTGCTGACACTGCGCCGTCTGTCGGCAAGGCGCCTTCTCTCGACAAGGCTACTGCTGTCGACAAGGCACCAACTGTCGGTCAGTCCTCTACCGTACTGCCTACGCCCGAAAGCTCCCGCCCTGCTGGGGCTGACAAGCTCGACGGTGAGCCGAACGCCGCATCCATCACCAGTGAGTCACGGGAGCCGCGTTCCTGATGAGTGATCCGCATGCCCCGGAGCCGGATTCAACCTCCACCGGCGAGACTGTCCACGCACCGCTCATTGAGCATCTTATCGAGCTACGCTCAAGATTATTGCGTGCCACTGTCGTTGTGCTGGTGGTGTTTGCCGCGCTGTATGGCTTCTCCAATCAGATTTACCTCTACGTGGCTGAGCCTTTGATGGCGCTGCTGCCGCCAGGGTCACAGATGATCGCCACAGAAGTGGCCTCGCCCTTCCTGGCTCCCTTCAAGTTGACACTGGTCGTGGCGCTATTCCTTGGCATCCCCATGGTGCTATATCAGGCTTGGGCCTTCATCGCGCCAGGGCTTTACGAAAACGAGAAAGCATTGGCACTACCGTTGCTCGCCTCCAGCATTGTGTTGTTCTATGCCGGCGCTGCCTTCGCGTACTACGTGGTGTTCCCGCTGCTGTTCAAGTTCTTTACCACTACAGGCCCCGAGAACGTGGCGATCATGACGGACATCAATCAATATCTGAATTTTGTCCTCAAGCTGTTCTTCGCCTTCGGTGTCGCGTTCGAGATTCCCATTGCCACCTTCCTGCTGATCTGGACAGGTGCCACGTCAGTTGAGGCGCTAAGCAAAAAGCGCCCTTACATCGTGATCGGCTGTTTCGTGGTCGGCATGATGCTGACGCCGCCGGATGTGATTTCTCAATCACTGCTGGCGATTCCGATGTGGCTGTTATTTGAAGTTGGCATTCTGTCGGCACGCTTCTTCAAACGTCGTCGCGCATTGCCAGCGAAAGATGCCACACAAGAACCATCGTAAGCGTGCGACACGCTAGCTAGCCGTGAATCGTCCAAACGCAAACACCCCGCCATTGGCGGGGTGTTTGCGTTTTATATCTTGAAAGTCGTGTCTGGCTTCATGAGTGGTTAACGCGAGTTAACATTCATTGGCGGCTAGTTCTGCTTATCCGCCTCACGTGCCTGATCATCCGTGATCCAGCCGTCGATACGATCCACCAGCTTGAAAATACCTTCGGCTGCTTCACTGATGCGCTCAGCCAGCATGTAGGCAGGCGTGGTAATAACGCGATTGGCAGCGTCGATCACGATATCCGTCACTTCACAACTCTTGTGCAAGCCGCCCTGCGCACTGATCGCACCTGCGACACTGGCATCGCTACCCACGGTAACGGAAATGCCCTGCCCCAA
This sequence comes from Cobetia sp. L2A1, assembly GCF_009796845.1. NCBI lineage: Bacteria > Pseudomonadati > Pseudomonadota > Gammaproteobacteria > Oceanospirillales > Halomonadaceae > Cobetia > Cobetia sp. L2A1. The sequence goes on from NZ_CP047025.1 coordinate 3,680,859, forward strand.
CAGCTGCGGCACCATTACCGGCGCAATGCACATCACACCAATCGGCTTGCCTTCCTCATGGAAGGGCTGCACGGCGGCGCGCAGGCCCTCGATAACCTCGAAATCAGCACCCTTGACAGCAAAGTTACTCAGATTCTTGGCGGCACCAAAGCCACCAGGCAGAATCAGTGCATCAAAGTCATCGACAGAAAGTTCATCCAGCGGCCGTACCTTGCCTCGCGCCAGGCGTGCAGACTCGATGAGCACGTTGCGAGTCTCGTGCATTTCTTCGCCTGTAGAATGATTGATCACATGATGCTGCTCGATATCGGGCGCAAAGCATTCATAGGCAATGCCCAGCTGATCGAGACGCAACATGGTCAAGGTCGTTTCGTAGATTTCGGAGCCATCGTAGACACCGCAACCGGAAAGGATCAGCGCTACCTGCTTGGTCATGGGATACTCCATTGACGGTGAACTGTTTCCGGCGAAGCCGGACAGGTCAGAAAGACATGCGTGGACAGCGGACGTTGGCAGCCATGCAGGCAAAGGATGCCAATACGCCGGTGACTCAAGACTATGGGCAGGTCGGTCACAACTCAAGCCATGATCATGCGTATCATCTTGCGACTTGCCATACCCTCCATCGTCATACATCAATAATTACGCATACAACGCGACACCGTGCCTCATGCTGCGCGCCTGCTGTCATGGTGACGCACTGATATACTCAAGGCACCATCGCATGGCGCTGTATCAGTGCCATGCTCATCTCCCGCATCGACTGGCCGCCCTTGTAATATTATTGAAATATTATAAACCTAGACTGCCAACGTCCATGACGGGAACGGACTATCCGACCCGGAGAGTGATTCTTGAGCCAACGTACCCCGCGCCAGTTTCCTGCGACCCGTATGCGCCGTATGCGCAAGGATGACTTCTCCCGCCGTCTGATGCGTGAAAATCAGCTGACGGCGGATGACTTGATCCTGCCGGTATTCGTGCTGGAGGGCGCTCAGCGCCGTGAAGCCGTCCCCAGCATGCCTGGCGTCGAGCGACTGTCCATCGACCTGTTGGTCGAGGAATGTCGCGAAGTTCACGCACTGGGCGTGCCGGCCATTGCGCTATTCCCGGTGGTGGATATCGATGCCAAGACGCTTTACGCCGAGGAGTCCTACAACCCTGCCGGGCTTGTTCAGCGCTGCATACGCGCCCTCAAGGAGGCACTACCGACGCTGGGCGTGATCACTGATGTGGCACTGGATCCGTATACCACACACGGTCAGGACGGCATCCTGGATGATGACGGTTACGTGCTCAATGACCGTACCGTAGAGACACTCATCAAACAGGCGCTATCTCATGCTGAAGCGGGTGCCGATGTCATCGCCCCCTCCGACATGATGGACGGTCGTATTGGCTCGATTCGTGCCATGCTGGAACAGGAAGGTCTGATCAATACACGCATCATGGCGTATTCGGCCAAGTATGCGTCGAACTACTACGGCCCCTTCCGTGATGCAGTCGGCTCCAGCAGCAATCTGGGCAAGGCGGACAAGCAGACCTACCAGATGGACCCGGCCAACAGCGACGAAGCGATGCACGAAGTCGCCATGGACGTGGCCGAGGGTGCCGATATGGTGATGGTCAAACCGGGCATGCCGTATCTGGACGTCGTCACGCGCGTGAAGACCGAATTGCAGGTGCCGACCTTCGCCTATCAGGTCAGCGGCGAATACGCCATGCACATGGCAGCCTTCCAAAATGGTTGGCTGGACGCCGACAAGGTCATTCTCGAGTCCCTGACATGCTTCAAACGTGCGGGTGCCGACGGCATTCTCACCTACTTTGCCCGCCGGGCTGCCGAGCTACTGGCGGAAAAGAACCGCCTTTGACAACCCCGGCGACTGCGGCTGACCGGGATCATGGAGTTGATGATGGAACAGACGCACAAGCACACCCGTGACGATCACTCGGATACCTTGGCGGACGTCAGTATCCGCCCGGCTCAGGATGATTCGGAAGCTGCCGCACCGGCAGCTTCCGGTGAACTTCAGATCAGCGGGGCAGACCTGCCGACGGATGAACCACCCGCACTGGAACCACCGCCTCTGCGGGTCAACCGGACCCGCACTGGCATTCATGCCAAGGCAACGCTCTCACCGGAAGCGGACCTTGCGGATCCGGCACTATATTTCAACCGCGAACTGTCCAACCTTCAATTCAATATCCGTGTACTCGAACAGGCACAGGACACTTCGCACCCTCTGCTCAATCGACTGATGTTCCTGCTGATCTTCACGTCCAACATGGACGAATTCTTCGAAATTAGAGTGGCTGGCCTCAAGCATCAGATCGCCTTTGATCGAACTGATCCCGGTCCCGATGGCATGCTGCCCGGCAAGGTGCTGGATGAGATCTCACGCATCACTCACGAGCAGGTAGAGCGTCAGTACCGCATTCTCAACGAGGAGCTGATCCCCGCCCTTGAAGAGCAGCACATCCGCTTTCGACGCCGCAATCAGTGGAACGCCAAGCAGAAGGCCTGGGTGCGCAGCTACTTCGAGGACGAGATTCAACCCGTCATCAGCCCGATCGGGCTCGATCCGTCGCATCCCTTCCCGCGCCTCGTCAACAAGAGCCTCAATTTCATCGTCGAGCTGGAAGGCAAGGATGCCTTTGGCCGCGAAGGTGGCCTGGCCATTCTACCAGCGCCACGCTCACTGCCACGCCTGATTCGGGTGCCCGACGACATCACCGATGCTGGCTACACCGAATATGTCTTCCTGTCCTCGATGATTCATGCGCATGCTCAGGAGCTATTCCCGGGGATGAAGATCAAGGGCTGTTATCAGTTCCGTCTGACACGTAACGCCGACTTGTCCGTCGATGCCGAGGATGTCTCGGACCTTGCCTCCGCGTTGCGTGGTGAGCTGCTGGCACGCCGTTATGGCGACGGTGTCCGCTTGGAAGTGGCCGACAACTGCCCCGAGACGCTCTATGCCTTCCTGCTCAAGCAATTCGAACTGGAGCTGCGCGATCTTTATCAGGTCAAAGGGCCCGTCAATCTCAATCGCTTGATGGAAGTCATCGGCGATGTCGGCCGCGAGGACCTGCTCTACGCGCCCTTCACGCCCGGCATTCCGAAGGCATTGAAAGGTGATGGCAGTCTGTTCGATGCCATCCGCCGCGAAGACATCCTGCTTCATCATCCGTTCCAGTCATTCTCGCCGGTCGAGAATCTGATGGCCGAAGCGGCACGCGACCCCAACGTGCTGGCGATCAAGCAGACGCTCTATCGCACGGGCGCTGACTCCAACATCGTCTCATCTCTGGTGGAAGCGGCACGTCAGGGCAAGGAGATCACGGTCGTGATCGAGCTGCGCGCGCGCTTCGATGAAGCAGACAACCTGCAGCTGGCATCACGCCTGCAAGAAGCCGGTGCCATCGTCATCTACGGCGTGATGGCCTACAAGACCCACGCCAAGATGCTGCACATCGTGCGCCGCGAGAATGGTGAGCTGCGCCATTACGCTCACCTGGGCACGGGCAACTATCATGCAAAGACGGCGCGTCTGTATACCGATTACAGCCTGCTGACCTCCAACGAGACGCTATGCGAGGATGTCCACAAGGTCTTCCAGCAACTGACGGGCATGGGCAAGCAGCGCACGATCGAGAAGTTGCTGCATGCGCCCTTCACTCTGCATGAGCGCATGGTGGAGATGATCGATCGCGAGACCCGCAATGCCGAGAAGGGCAAGCGCGCGCACGTCATCGTCAAGTGCAATTCGCTGACGGAACCCAAGCTGATTCGTGCGTTGTATCGTGCCTCACGCGCTGGCGTACAGTGCGATCTGATCATCCGTGGTGTGTGTTGCCTACGCCCTGGCGTGCCAGGTATCTCCGACAACATCCGCGTGCGCTCAGTGATCGGGCGCTTCCTCGAGCACACGCGCACCTTCCACTTCCACAATGCCGGCAGCCCGGAAACCTGGTGTTCCAGTGCGGACTTCATGGAGCGCAACATGTTCCACCGCGTCGAGACCTGCTTCCCGCTGCTGGACAAGAAACTGGCCCAGCGCGTCCGCAAGGATCTGGACACTTATCTGGTCGACAACTGCCAAAGCTGGCGCCTCGAAAGCGACGGCCACTATACCCAGTTGGATGCCGGCGATGCCGAGCCGATCAGCGTGCAGGAGACCCTGCTGTTCGCCTACGCTGCCAAGGCCTGATGCTTTTCTGCTATTGCTGACATCATATCGTCTCCGCCCTTTCGACCCTCACGCTAACCCGTGAGGGTCGTTTTCGTTATGAGCAACTTCGCACAACACCATCACACAGGATGCTCGTCACTCCTTTGCTCGCTTGATGAGCGCTGGTCTGACACAGATACACATGAAAAAGCCCCCGCATCTTGGATGCAGGGGCTTCATTGACACTCAGGCGTGATCCGTCACACCGCCAGCGTCTCAGACACCGACCTGGCCACCATCGGCACGCTGAATCACGACGGTGGATGCACGCGGACGCACGCTCCCTTGTGTCACGGCAGTAGCATCATCGCCCTGCGGCCAATTACTCGGATGCTGGATGTTGACGAATAGCGCCGTTCTGTCTGGCGTCGCGAAGATCCCGGTCACTTCACAGCCATTCGGGCCCACCGCAAAGCGCTTGAGCTGCGCCTGGTTGTCAGCACCGATCACCGCAGCATCGCCCTCAGCCTGCTGGAGTGCCGCCGGCACGACAGCCAGAACCTGATCATTGGTGGCATCTGCCACGCCTTCATAACCGTTGTCAGTCTCGATCCACAGGATACCCTGGCCGTCTTCACGCTCATCGAAGTACAGGCCATCGGGACTGGCAAACTGGTTCATCTCGGTCAGGCCGGACAGGTTGTCCGCATCACTGGCAGCGGCACCAAAGACGAAGATTTCCCAATCGAAGTTGCCATGCCCTTCAGTTTCGCGCCAGCGGATGATCTGGCCTGCCTCGTTATCGGCACGCGGGTTGGCAGCGTTGGCCGGTGCTGTCTTGTAGCCGACACCCAGTTCTTCAATCGCCTTGCCATCGGCCGTGAAGGCCGCAGCAGATCCCTTTTCGGTACGATCAGTGTTGTTGGTCAACGTCATGTAGACCTCACCCGAGATCGGGTCCACCGCGCCCCACTCCGGGCGGTCCATCGGTGTCGCACCCATCAGATCAGCCGCATCAGCGGTATGCACGATGATGCCAGCCAGATCATCGGCAGCCAGATTCAAGGCCGCTGCCAGCGTGCGGCCATCCTTGGTCACGGAGTCCGGTGTCAGCTTGAGCCATTTGCCAGTGCCATCGGCAGAGAACTGGGCAACATGCAGCGTGCCCTTGTCCATGTACTTGCTGCCGATCGCCAGACGGTCCTTCTTGTCTCCTGCCACATGTGCATCGGAGGCATCCCACTTGGCGTCAGACACGAATTTGTAGATGTATTCGTTGCGCGAGTCATGACCCGAATAGAAAACGACTGGCTCGCCTGCCACCAGCTTGCCCGGCCAGCAGCCTTCGTGACGGAAACGACCGAGTGCAGTGCGCTTGACGGCCTTGGCGTCGGTATAGGGATCGATCTCGACGATATAGCCGAAGGACCGCGGCTCATTGCGGTAATCGCCGGTAGCGCTATCTGCGGTCGGAGTGTTGTCAAAGCGTGCAAATTCACCGCTGACCTCGCCGGCATCACCTGCGGCGGTTTCCCATCCATAACGGCCGCGCTCGGTCTCGATGCCGAGACGATCATCGTCCAACTCGCGACCTTCACGCTTGACGAAATATCCCGGCCAGTTCTCTTCACAGGTCAGGTAGGTGCCCCACGGGGTATAGCCATTGGCGCAGTTGTTGTTGGTACCACGTGCCAGCATGCCGTCTTTCGAGAACACCGTCTTGACGTAGTCGCTACCGGCCACCGGACCACTAAGCTCCATTTCGCTGACGCTGGTGAAACGACGGTTGTAGCCGGATTCTGTCACCACGTTCCACTTGCCAGCGGTATCTTTCTTGATCTCGATGACCGACACACCGTGTGCATTGATCTCGGTACGCACTTCATCCGCCGGACGCTTGCCTTCATCGGTATTGGTTGCACCGCCCTTGGGCGCCCACAGGGCATCCTGGTCGATATATTCGTTGTTCATGACCAGCAGGAAGTTGCTGGAGGCTGTCTCTGCCGCGAGTGCGAAGTTGTGCATGCCATCATGGTGCATGCCGACGCTGTTGGCCTGAATCTCAGGCGTCAGGGCAAGATCTTCACGCCACTGTGGCGCAGCGCTATTGAGCGGTGTACCCCACGGCGCCAACACCTGAGCGGTATAGCCAGCGGGAACGACGAAGGCATCGGTACGCGAGCCATTGATGGACTCGAACGCCAGAGTCAGCGGAGTCTTCTCGGGCATGGGTGCTTTTTTGTTGCTGTCGTCACTATTGGCAGCACCGCTGAAACCGGCAAGACCAAAGCCACCCAGTACGCTGACAGCCGCCATCCCCAGACCACCCTGTAACACATTGCGGCGAGAGATATGCTTTTCGATGACAGATGAAAACGGCTCATTGCTACTGGCATTCAGCAGGCGATGATCTTCAATTTCCTTGCTCATGAATATTCCCCGGTGTCAGGTTGCGGGTTGTTCTTCTGGGACATGGCAGCCAATCGCTTACCAAAGGCCACAGAAGTGATACGCGAACCGGATGACATTCATGTGACGGAGCCAAGGCAGTACGGCAGAGACGACGACACCCAGCGACAGGAAAGCCGCTGGGTGTCGGGGTATCGAGAGAGATCGAGGGTGATCAGCAAACTATCGAAAAGCGATCGAGATCAAGCCAGTATCTGCCAGCATCAGCCCAAAATACCTTTTGGACTTAGGCCAAGAATCAATGCCAGAGCGTACTCGAGTAGCTATCAGATACTCCGTAGACGCTCAGCCGCGAGCATCAGCAGGTGCTCCGTCGTCTCCCAGCCGAGGCAGGCATCGGTGACAGACACGCCATGACGCAGCTGAGACAACCGTGAGGCCACCGGTAGCGCCTGCTTACCTTCATTGAGATGGCTCTCAAGCATCACGCCAACCAATGCGTCGTCGCCTTGCATGCGCTGAGACAGCACATCGAGCATCACTTCGCTTTGCCGACGATGGTCCTTGCGCGAATTGGCATGACTACAATCCACCATCAGACGTGGTGTCAGGCCTGCACTTTCCAACTCACGGCGACAGGCTGCCACAGAGGCTGCATCGTAATTGGGCTGACCGTGGCCACCGCGCAACACGACATGCGTGTGCGGGTTACCCGTGGTCTCGATCAAGGCCGGACGACCATCGTCGTCCATACCGAAGTGACGGTGACCATGCGCTGCTGCCCCTATCGCCTGTATCGCGACCTCAACACCACCGTCAGTGCCATTCTTGAAACCCACTGCACAACCAAGGCCTGAAGCCATCTCACGGTGAATCTGAGACTCTGTGGTACGCGCACCGATAGCGGCCCAGCCCAGCAGGTCTTCCAGGTAGGCGGCCGTCAGCGGCTGTAGCAGCTCGGTCGCGACGGGCAGTCCCATCTGATTGATTTCCAGCATCAGCTGACGTGCCTGATGCAGACCGGCGGCCATGTCATCACTACCGTCTAGATGCGGATCATAAGCCAGTCCCTTCCAGCCGACTGTCGTACGCGGCTTCTCGACATAGACACGCATCACCAACTTGAGACGATCACGCACCTTGGGCTCTATTGCTACCAGGCGAGCTGCGTATTCACGTGCAGCCTTCGTGTCGTGGATCGAACATGGCCCCACGACAACCAGCATGCGGTCATCTTCACCGGCGAGAATGGCGTTGATCTCGGCACGATGCTGAAGAAGTTCGGTTTGCAGTGCAGCACTGACTGGCAGGCTCACTCGTAGTTCAGCGGCGCTGGGCAAGGCTTCACGACTGATGCGCCCAGTAGTCAGGGAAGGTGTCGGGCGGGCATCAGGGATCGTCACAGTAGCGTTCTCGGTCTCATTCTCGGAAAGGTCGTTAGCCGTCATGACACGTTCAAGGCTGGCATTCATGGTCTTTATCTCCGGTGATGAAGCATCTGCTCCATCACGCAATATTCAGTCTGGCAAACAGGGACTTCGCAACATGTCACTCTGGTGGCTCTCGCCCTGCCCCGCGGTGACAGCGGCAAGAGATAGGGCGCCACTAAATCGCCAGCGCCAATAACCATGCACGACCCGTAAGGAAGCAAGGATGAAGCGAGTCAATGTGGTCGTGGTGCGCATGGCAATTCCTCTGTTCATTCAAGCTGAGATCATTCGTGTCGCGATTGCTGGTCTACCAGTCCCGAGACGATGCCCTGTATTCGTACAAATTGACCGGACCATAAATACAAAAACCCCCGGTCGTGGCTGCGACCGGGGGTTTTTCAAGGTGGTGGCAGCCCGTACAAGACAGGCGCGCCGTAACCTCAGGCGCGCCCCTGTATAAACCAATACCAATAATCCGCAGCACACGTACTGCTGACTACCTGACCCGAAGGGCAGACAGTGGCAGAACGCAAGCTGGAAGATGTCGGGGGGTTCATGGGCAAGACCAGTATCCATTAACAACAATAAAGTGACATTATGCCAATAACGTAACGCATGAAGCGCGAGATCTCTATCCTTGCATCCAGAATCGTCGTGCGCAAGCGTGATCAGGCAACTATTCGTTGCCAGCTTGGCGTAAGGGAGACTATCGGCTCAGATATGCATCAGTATAATCATTGCTTGCCGACCGATCTTGATGACCGGCAACGCGCATTCGTTCAGCGGTGTCTGACCTACCGCGCCCACAGCCTGGAATGCATGCATGCAGGATACCCGAAATGACGCACTCGTAGAGTATCTGCTGGGATGTGCCCGGCAGGATGCAAAGGCACTGGATCGACTTTATCGTGCAACCAGTGCGCATCTATACGCTCAGTTGATGCGTATCTTGAGACATGAGGCATCCGCGCAGGATTGTCTTCAGCAGGTATACATCCGGATATGGGCTGCCGCTGGCCAGTATGATGCCAACCGCGCCCGCCCGATGACTTGGCTTGGCACCATGACTCGCAATATCGCCATCGACTGGATACGTCGACAGCGCCCCAGCGAGCATGACAGTGATGAATTGATCGCAGCCATGCCAGGGCTCAGTGATATCGAGGCAGATGTCGACCTGGCCCAGCATAGTGGTGAACTCCATCAATGCTTGGCCGAGCTGAATGATGATCAGCGCCGCGCCCTGGAACTGGCCTATTTCGAAGGCCTAACCCACCAGGATCTGGCCAACCAATTGGACCAGCCCTTAGGCACCGTCAAGAGCTGGGTCCGACGTGGACTCGAGAGGTTGAAGATATGCATGAGTCATTTGATCTGAGCGACCCCGAACTGCGCGAAATCGCAGCGGGTGAATACGCGCTCGGCACACTGACACGTGACGAACGCACAGCTTTTGAATCGTTGCTGTCCGTCAGCCACGACGTACAACGCGATGTAGAACGCTGGCGCGAACACCTGAACGTGTTCAACGAGCAGCTGACACCCATTGCGCCGCCTGCCAGTGTCTGGAAAGGCATCGCCGAGGCGACCGGTACAGCCCGCCAGCCGTGGTGGCGTCGCCTTGGCCTCTGGCAAGGCATGACAGCTACCGCCTTCAGTGTCGCGCTCGCCATAACGCTGACCTTCAGTCTCGGACAGAACGAGAGCATGGAGAGCGACTATGTGTTCGTGGTCAGTAACCCTGACAGCAGCCCTGGCTGGATCGTCAATGCGTCTCACTCGGGCGAGATGATGGTGCAGGCCGTGAGCCCCAATGCTCCCGCCCCTGGCAAGGTCTGCGAACTCTGGCTGATGACCAAGGATGGCGAGAAACCCATGTCATTGGGCATCCTGCCGCACTCCGGCTCCATGAAGGTGGAAGTGCCGAAGGAATATCTCGCGGCCTTCCCTGACAGTGATCTCGTGATCACGCTGGAAAACCCGGGCGGCGCCCACTCTGGCAAGCAGATGGGACCGACACTCAAGAAAGGTCAGTTCACTGCTGTCGAAGGGCGTCATATCCTGTAGATGACAGGTCGCAGCACGATATGCCATCAACGAAAATGCCCCCGCTGAAAAGCGGGGGCATTTTTGTGTGCATCATCTGGCTAGCCTTCTGGCGCAAGCGATGCCAGAGGCATCATTGGTCAAAAGCCCATCACTTGAGGTGACGGCCTCCATCTACCGGCATGGTGGTACCTGTCACATAGTGGCTGTCGAGCAGGTAGCGCATTGCCTGCCAGATCACACCCGGCCCCGGCACGCTCTGCATCAGTGACTTGGCTTTCGCCCGTTCGGCATAGTCATCATCGTCGTCAGGCTTGAGCATGATCAATGCTGGCGCAATCGTATTGACCTGAATGCGTGGGGCAAACATGGCCGCGAACGATAGCGTCAGGTTCTCGAGCCCAGCCTTGCTGGCCGCATAGGCCGCATGCTTGCTGGAGCCCTTCTGCACCACGAAGTCACTCATGTGGATGATATCGGCTTGTGATTCGATACCCGCCTCAAGCAGATCACGCAGTGCCAGATTGATCAGATACGGTGCCTGCATGTGAATACGGAAGAGATGTTCGAAGCTACTCCCTGCCGCCTCTCCATCAGTGTCCGGCAACCAGTCACTGGCGTTGTGCACAATGGCCCGAAGAGTCGGCGTCAGCTCACGTATCGCCGCGATGAACGCATTGATGCCCTCCTCCGTGGAAAAGTCAGCCTGAACAGTACGCACGCCAAGCGCCCGCAATGCTTCCAACTCATCACGCTCACGCCGATAGCTGATGATGACTGAATGGCCATCATCCACCAGCCGCTCGGCGCAATAGCGCCCAAGTCGTTGGGCGCCTCCGGTAATCAGAATCGGTGACTGACTCATGCTCTGGTCTCCTTCAAGCCTTCAAGCAGATACAAGCGTCGGGTCAATCAGCGGTACGCGCGGCGCATAGCTGAAGACGTCAGAGCTCAGCCCCGCCTCTTCAACACCTAGTGGCGTCAGTGCATCGACACAGGCGTACACCATGCCCGGTGAGCCAGACAGATAGATTCGCTTACCGGCCATACTGCCAGCATGCTGACGCAGTGCGGCATCGATACGCCCCAGATGACCTGTAAAGCCCGTCTCAACGCCAGCGGCTTCCAGCGCCAGATGATGCGCATCGCCAAGTGCCGGCGCTTCTTCCAACACCGGGATATAGCGGAAGTTGGGCTGGCTGGCAGCCCAATTGATCGCCGCACTTTCCAGATACAGATCACGCCGCTCGCGCGCCGCCCACCACAGCTCGATGGGCTGAGTCAGGCCACGCGCGAAAGCCGCCTGCAGCATGGCGTGCATCTGCGAGAAACCGGTGCCGGCACAGATCAGCACGATCGGGCTGGGGTCTTCGAGGTCCAGCACGCACTCGCCATTCGGCAGACGCAACTCCAGCTGATTCGCCGCAACCAGTAACGACCGCAGGTGCGCCGAGTTACTGCGCTCCGGCCAGTGCTGGATATGCAGCTCAAGCACGCCATCATCACTGGCGGCATTGGCGATGGAGAACGGTACCCAGATGGTGTCATCGAGCTTCATCTCGAGATACTGGCCCGGCGCATGCGCCAGGGCCTCGGGACGTGCGGCAAAGCGCACACGAAACACGTCCGGGGTCAGATCTTCCACACTCTCGACATGACAGGTCAGGGTCCGCGCCGTCATCGTATCCTCTTGTTGTCTGAAGCCTGCCACCACGTACTCGCGCAGCGACAGGGGTGTATGCGTAGGTGCCGATAGAAAAGAAGGGTATCAGTCCAGAATGCCCAGACTTTCCCAGCGCTCATCGACACGGGATTTGATCTCGTCACTCATCACGATGGGTTCGCCCCACTCGCGATCCGTCTCCCCCGGCCACTTGTTGGTGGCATCCATGCCCATTTTCGAGCCCAGACCCGCCGTCGGCGAAGCAAAATCAAGATAATCGATCGGCGTATTGTCGATCAGAACGGTATCACGGCTCGGGTCCATGCGCGTGGTGATTGCCCAGATGACATCCTCCCACTTGCGGGCATCCACGTCGTCATCCAGCACGATCACGAACTTGGTGTACATGAACTGACGCAGGAAGCTCCAGACCCCCATCATCACGCGCTTGGCATGACCGGGATACTGCTTCTTCATTGTCACGACCGCCATGCGGTAGGAACAACCTTCCGGTGGCAGATAGAAGTCGACGATCTCGGGGAACTGCTTGCGCAGAATCGGCACGAAGACTTCGTTGAGTGCCAGGCCGAGAATCGCCGGCTCATCAGGCGGTCGCCCGGTATAGGTAGAGTGATAAATGGGATCACGACGATGGGTGATACGCTCGATAGTGAAGACGGGGAAACTCTCCACCTCATTGTAATAGCCGGTGTGATCACCGTAAGGGCCTTCCTGCGCCATGTCATCCGGATACAGGAAACCCTCGAGGATGATCTCGGCACTCGCCGGCACTTCAAGATCCGATAGGCCACACTTGACCAGCTCAGTGCGCGAGCCGCGCAGCAGACCAGCAAAGGCGTATTCGGAGAGCGAGTCCGGCACCGGCGTCACGGCGCCCAGTATTGTCGCCGGGTCCGCCCCAAGTGCGACGGCAACCGGGAATGGCTCGCCCGGGTGCGCCTTCTGCCACTCACGGAAGTCCAGCGCGCCACCACGATGTGCCAGCCAACGCATGATCAGACGATTCTGGCCTATCTTCTGCTGGCGGTAGATACCGAGATTCTGGCGCTCTTTATGCGGTCCGCGCGTGATCACCAAGGGCCAGGTGACCAGCGGCGCCGCGTCGCCCGGCCAGCAGTGCTGGATAGGAATCATGTCGAGATTGACAGCATCGCCTTCAAGTACGACTTCTTGGCAGGCGGCACGCTTGACCCGTTTAGGCCCCATGCTCATCACCTGCTTGAAGATCGGCAGCTTGTTCCAGGCATCGCGGAATCCCTTGGGAGGCTCCGGTTCCTTGAGAAAGGCCAGCAGCTCGCCCACCTCACGCAGTGCTTCTACGGACTCCTGCCCCATCCCCAGCGCTACGCGACGTGTCGTGCCGAACAGATTGCCCAGCACCGGCATGGTATGGCCCTTGACGTTCTCGAACAGCAACGCCGGCCCACCTGCCTTCAGGGTACGATCGCATATCTCGGTCATCTCTAGATAAGGATCAACCTCAACACTGATTCGCTTGAGCTCACCCTTCTCTTCCAGCGCCGCGATGAAATCACGTAAGTCTCGATACTGCATGGGCTATTCCGCTCGGCTTGAACAAGTCTTGAGCATACCATTGCCGACCGGCAGTCGGCAGGTCATCAACGCAAGACGCCCGCCTCCTGATAAGGGAGACGGGCGTCCTGGTGAATACAGACACTGTCGATCTGAAAAGCCGGACCAATGACGATCAGCGGCGCTTCATGGCCTCGAAGAACTCGAGGTTGGTCTTGGTATCTTTCAGACGGTCAATCAGGAACTCGGTGGCCGCGACATCTTCCATCGGATTCAGCAGCTTGCGAAGAATCCACATGCGCTGCATTTCATCTTCAGACGCGATCAAGTCTTCACGACGCGTGCCTGAACGACGAATGTTGAGGGCCGGGAAGACACGACGTTCAGCCAGCTTACGATCGAGATGGGCTTCCATGTTACCGGTACCCTTGAACTCCTCGAAGATGACTTCGTCCATCTTGGAACCGGTATCGACCAGCGCCGTGGCGAGGATGGTCAAGCTACCGCCTTCCTCGATATTACGTGCGGCACCGAAGAAGCGCTTCGGCTTCTCGAGAGCATGTGCATCAACACCACCGGTCAACACCTTGCCGGAGGACGGCACGACGGTGTTGTAGGCACGTGCCAGACGAGTGACAGAGTCGAGCAGAATGACGACATCCTTCTTGTGCTCGACAAGGCGCTTGGCCTTCTCGATCACCATCTCGGCAACCTGCACGTGACGTGCCGGCGGCTCATCGAAGGTAGAGGCCACGACTTCGCCACGCACGGTGCGCGACATCTCGGTGACTTCTTCAGGACGCTCATCGATCAGCAGCACGATCAGATGACATTCAGGATTGTTGCGCGTAATGGAGGCGGCGATGGTCTGCAGCATCATCGTCTTACCGGCCTTAGGCGGTGACACGATCAGGCCACGCTGGCCCTTACCGATCGGTGCAGTCAGATCCAGAATACGGGACGTGATGTCTTCAGTGGAACCATTACCGATTTCCATCAGCAGACGCGACTGGGGGAACAATGGTGTCAGGTTTTCAAACAGAATCTTGTGCTTGGCATTCTCGGGACGGTCAAAGTTGATCTGACTGACCTTGAGCAGCGCGAAGTAACGCTCACCTTCCTTCGGCGGACGAATCTTGCCGGAGATGGAGTCGCCCTTGCGCAGATTGAAACGTCGAATCTGGGAAGGTGAAACATAGATGTCGTCGGGGCCAGCTAGATAGGAAGAGTCTGCGCTACGTAGGAAGCCGAAGCCGTCCTGCAGAATTTCCAACACACCGTCGCCGTAAATATCCTCACCGCTTTTCGCGTGTTTCTTGAGGATGGCGAAGATAATGTCTTGCTTGCGCGAACGTGCCAGATTTTCAACGCCCATGGTCTGGGCAAGTTCTAGCAGTTCGGGGACGGTATTTTGCTTGAGTTCGGTAAGATTCATCGGCTTTGTTTGAACGTGGCTCATGTCAGCAGGGCTGAAAGATTAAGAAGGGAATCGAGAAGACAGACAGGAGGCAGAGACTGGCACCGAAAGGTGCAGGCAGAACTCGACAGCATTCCCGGGGGCAAGCGCCTGAGTTGGATAAAGACAGGTGCTAAAGGTTCAGGAAAGATCACTCACCACAACCGTACAACAACAAGTTCAGCGACGGAGTGTCGAGTCACTACGGCCCAGTCTGATAGACATGGGGCGTCGTGCTTCCTGACTGAAAAGTCTTCTCGATATGGAATCTAGCGGTATGAATCGCCTGGCAGCTGACCTGTAATGGTAGGACAGAGTTACCAGAAGGCTGGCTGACAACTGGGGGACCGTGGGACGGTCGACATGACGCAATCAGAGAGCGTGTAATCAGGCGAACGCTTCGATGGTAGTCAAGCCGACGCCCGAACGCAAGCCCCCGCATCAAGGGCCGGAGGTAGAGGAGAGTTCATCGCGAACTCATCGACACCACCAGCATGGACATGGCTTAAAGATTGGCATCCAGAAAAGCGGCCAGCTGAGCACGCGGCATGGCGCCTACCTTGCTAGCTTCGACATTACCGCCCAGAAACAGCATTAGCGTCGGTACACCACGAACACCAAAGCGGGCTGCAAGCTCAGGGGCTTCATCAACGTCAATCTTGACGATATTCAAGCGTCCGGCGTATTCCTCGGCCAGCGCTTCAAGCGTCGGAGAGACTGTCTTGCACGGCCCACACCAGGACGCCCAGAAATCGACAAGTACCGGTTGCTCACTCTCCAACACGACTGACTCGAAATCCTTCTCTGCAATCTGTGCCACACGCTCGCTCATCGCGATGTTATCTCCCAGGCTGCTCCAGTCTTGCTGATCATCAGTGATCATGCGCAAACCATGCACTTTCTGTCATATCACGACCCTAGAATACCATGCTCTGCGTGATGCATGTGCCAACAAACCCTATCCTGCATGTCAGTAGAGCGCAGCAAGAGGTTTGACACCTCACGCAAGTCACCGCAATCTTGCAAAAGTCCCCTGTCGCCATCGTATGCGATGTTATCTTTTGTTGCGCCAGGCTAGATGCATCAGTTCACGCATACAACCGTCAGGCCCGTGCCGTGACCCTGTCGTGAAAGGCCTGTCATAAAGGACTCTGCCCCTTGAGTGATTCTGTCCCCGCCTCACCCCTACTGCCCGCCAATGCCGGCGATAAAAGCCTTGGCTCTGACGATGATGCATCGCTGCTCAAGCTGGCCGCCATCGACCTTGGCTCCAACAGCTTTCACTTACTGCTGGCCAATTATCAGGAGGGTCAGTTGCAGGTAGTTGCCAAGCAGGGTGAGAAGGTCCAGCTAGCCGCAGGCCTCGACGAAGACGGCATGCTCAGTGAAGAGGCCATGGAACGAGCACTTAATTGCCTTGGTCAGTTCGCGCCCTTCATCGATGGAATCGAGGCTGACAATCTACGCATCGTGGGCACCAACGCATTACGCGCTGCCCACAACAGTCAAATATTGATCGACCGTGCCGAAGCATTGCTGGGACATCCGATCGAGATCATCGCCGGCCGTGAAGAAGCACGCCTCATCTATCTGGGGGCAGCTCACGCGCTGGCTGACGTGCATGGGAAACGCCTGATCATCGACATTGGTGGCGGCTCTACCGAATTCATCATTGGTGAGCAGTTCGAGCCCCAGCTATTGGAAAGTCTGCACATGGGCTGCGTCGCCTATACCAGGGCCTTTTTCACTGACGGCGAGATCAGCGAGAAGCGCATGCGACGTGCAGAGCTTGCCGCCCGCTCGGAATTGGCCAGCATTCAGCGCAGCTATCGTGAGATGGGTTGGGATGACCCTGTGGGTTCGTCGGGCACCATCAAGGCGGCCGCCAGCGTACTGGAAGCTCATGGATGGGCAGCACATGGACTCGTCACACGCGAAGGACTCCAGCGTCTGCGCACAGCACTGCTGGGCTTCAAACGCCTCGACAAGGTCAATCTCCCGGGCTTGAAAAGCGATCGAGCGTCGGTGTTCCCCGCAGGTATCGCCATCCTGTGCGCGGTGTTTGAATCCCTTGAACTTGAACAGTTACGTTACTCAGATGGGGCGCTGCGTGAGGGCGTATTGTTTGACCTGGTCGGCCGCAATACTGCCGAAGACTCCCGCATTACGGCCATCGATCTGCTGCGGCGTCGCTATGCAATTGATACTCGGCATGCTGATAACGTACGTACTACCGCGCTCGCCCTGTTCGATCAGGTTGCAGAGGATTGGACACTCGGCGCGACATCTCGTCAGATGCTGGCGTGGGCAGCAGAGCTGCACGAGGTTGGCCAGGCCGTTTCGCATAGCCAGTTCCATCGGCATGGCGCCTACCTGATCGAGCACTCCGACCTGGAGGGTTTCTCACGGCCAGAACAGAAAGCGCTGGCCTTCCTGGTACGCGCTCACCGCCGCAAGTTTGCCACCCGTGAACTAGCCAGTCTGCCACTGACACTACAGCCGCGAATCGCACGCCTGGCTCGCCTGCTACGCATTGCGGTAATGCTCAATCATTCGCGCCCAGAGCAGCCGGTACTCGGCACATGCCTTAACGCACAAGGCGATGAGCTAACGCTCTCGTTGGCCGAGGAATATCGTGACCACAGCCTGATCCATGATGACTTGAGTCAGGAAAGCGTATTGCAGAAAGCCGCTGACATGACGCTGACCCTCGAGGACTTTGACTAGCCATTACGTGATTTCCAGCCTAGCAGCATCGGGACTCAAGGCTGATCGTGTGGGGCTAGTAGCCACCAGCCCCGCGCCGGATGCCATATTCCTTCGATCCGCTCCTCACTTACCGCTTTGGCTGCCTCTTCACATTGTCGACTTGCTCCCGTCATCTGCCTCGCCACACGCAGCAGGTGACGCTGCCAAGGAGGAATATCGGCTTCCTGCAACAACCGCTTGAGGTCGCGTCGACCACGCCCCGGTACACGTAACATATCGCCGGGCTGTCGCGGCGTGATATTCACCGTGTCAGGGTCTCTCCCCAGTGCGTGCCATGCCAAACGTGCCTGAGCCTCCAGTGCATACCCTGCATCAGCATCTCCTTCGGCATCAGCATCAACCTCAGTGACCTTCCACCACAGCTGGCCCCGCCAAGCACGTACTACCACAGCATGCCGAGTATTCGCCCACCGCACCTCACCCACCGATGCTGATGGCGTCATGATCAACTGCTGCACACTCATTAGCCGCCCCCGTGGTGGCACCGGCCAGTCTCTCGCGTGACACAGATGCCGCAGCACCAACCGCTGACGCGCCTCCCCCAACATGGCGAGCCTTGCTTGCGACAGACGCAGCGAATCATCGTCGGTGCTCGGCGAAACTTCCAGTAGTAAAGGTGCCAGCAGTTCAGCGGCCAGCTCCTCCAGCAACTGCTGCTCTTCCTGCAGATGATGTGCCGATCGCGCCAGACTGGTAGTTGCCTGTGGCCAGCGCTCTTCAAGCTTCGGCACGACAACATGACGTAGATAGTTGCGATCGAAATGTTGATCAGCATTACTGGGGTCTTCGCACCAGTCGCGCGTCGCGCACATATCCTGCTCTCTCGCTAATGCTGCAAGTTCGCGTCGCGAGACGTTCAGCAATGGCCGCACTAGCCGGGCTGCCCCCCTGGCCCCCAGTCTCAGCGAACGCTCATCCGGCATAGCCGCCAGCCCGCGCCCACCACTACCTCGTAGAGCATTGAGCAGCAATGTCTCGGCTTGATCATCACAATGTTGCGCCAGCCACAAGCTGTCGCCGTCGCGCGCGCAGTCAGCCAGCGCAGCCAGGCGTCCCTCACGTGCGGCAGCCTCAAGCCCGCGAGCCTTCAGCACCGTGTCAGATAACGCCAGATGGCGCACACTGAGCGGTAAGCCCAGTTGTGAGGCGACTCGTCGTGCGAAACATTCAAACGCATCATTGGCCTCCTGCAGGCCATGATGCACGTGCACCAGTCGCAGACGCCGAGGGCAATCATGTGCGGCCCGCGCCGCCAGACGCGCCAGCATCACCGAATCCAGCCCTCCGGACAGCGCGATCCATACCGTATGATCAGCAGCGGTGTTCGCCAGCGCACGCTGAACAGCAGCCAGCACGAGGGACATGGGCATCTCGCATAGCGGGAGAGGCATATGGACTCCTGAGTAAAGGGACGCACGTAGTGGGATGTGAGTTTACGCACGACCTATAACGCGATCTTCCGCGCACTCTGCAACGAAAAGACGCCCCCGGAAGGCTTCCGGGGGCGTCTTGATAATCGTATGTCAGCTCGACAACCGTTCAGAGCTGCTTACTCGCTCAGGCCGGAGCACCGTAGCTCATCAGACGCTTGTAGCGGCGATCCAGCAGGGCTTCCGTATCCAGCGCGCCAAGACGCTCCAGACCTTCACCCAACACCGCCTTGATGCTGTCGGCAGTCGCTTGCGGGTTGCGATGCGCGCCCCCCAGCGGCTCCTTGATCATATTATCGACGAAGCCCAGCTCCTTGAGGCGCGAGGCCGTGATGCCCATGGCATCAGCCGCATCAGCTGCACGCTCTGCACTCTTCCACAGAATGGAGGCGCAACCTTCCGGCGAGATCACCGAGTAGGTGGAGTATTGCAGCATGTTCAGCTCATCACATACGCCAATGGCCAGTGCACCACCGGAACCACCCTCGCCGATCACGGTAGAGATGATCGGCGTCTTCAGGCGAGACATGACGGCCAGATTATAGGCGATGGCCTCTGACTGACCACGCTCCTCGGCACCGATACCCGGATAAGCACCTGGGGTATCGATGAAGGTCAGGATCGGCATCTTGAAACGCTCTGCCATTTCCATCAGGCGACACGCCTTGCGGTAGCCTTCCGGACGCGGCATACCGAAGTTGCGGCGAACCTTTTCCTTTACGTCACGACCTTTCTGGTGGCCAATCACCATCACCGGCTTGTCGTCGATACGTGCGATACCGCCGACCAGTGCTGCATCATCAGCGTAGTGACGGTCACCGTGTAGCTCGTCGAAGTCCGAGAACAGATTCTCAAGATAATCGAGGGTATACGGACGCTGCGGATGGCGCGCCAGCTGGGTAACCTGCCAGGCACCGAGGTCCTTGAAGATGGACTCGGTGAGCTTGGTACTCTTGCCCTGCAGGCGCTCGATCTCATCAGCCAGACTCACCTGGGAGTCGTTACCGACCAGACGGAGTTCCTCGATCTTGGCCTGCAGCTCAGCGATCGGCTGTTCAAAGTCCAGATAATTGGGATTCATAAGGCGTTTCGTTCGTCGTCTCGGGCAGCCAGGAAAGCGAGTCGGCCGGGTCACTCCCCCTGAGCGAACGCTCAGGCGATCTGTGGCTCGCGGCGGTCACAGTCGGCATGGAAAAAAGATAGAAGAGCATTATCGCACCCTGTTCGACAGGTGCAAACCTTGCCCGCCTGTATCATTGCTTGTTCACATTATTCCGACAGCAAACCGGTAACGCCAGTGCCTGCTGTCGGAGGACATCAATCTCGATACTTGAGGCGTACGCCCCGCTGCCCTTCCACCTCGCCTAGCTGCACCAGTAGCTCATCACTGGGAGACACTCGCCAATTCTCCCCTAGCTCCAGCCAGGCTTCGGCGGAGGCATTACGGTAACGCAGGCGCATTGGCAGGCCTTCACGCGCAAGATGCGGGGTCAGTAAATTCGACAGATCGCGTGTGAAACGCCCGCTGATATCGTCAGCGACAACACTTATTTCTACCGCCTCACCGAAGCGCATCCGCGCATCGATAATCGGCGTAACATCTTTGCCGCGCAGCCGCAGGCCACCGGAATAATCATCCTGACTGACCTCACCTTCGACAATCACTATCGTGTCTGGTGCCAGCTTATTGCGCACTTGATCATAAAGCTCACCGAACATCGATGCCTCTATGCGACCGGTGCGATCATCCAGTGTCACGAAAGCCATGGTGTCGCCACGTTTTGACTTCATGGTGCGCATGGCAATGACCAGCCCGGCAATACGCTGCGGCTCACGCGAGGGCTTCAGGTCGCTGATACGCGCATTGATGAAGCGCTTGAGCTCCCCTTCATACTCATCGATGGGATGACCGGTCAGATAGAGGCCCAACGTCGTCTTCTCACCGGCCAGACGTTCCTTGTCGGTCCACTCACGTGCCTTGCGATAGCCTGCGTAAACATCCTTTTCAGGCTCACTGAAGGCATCACCAAACATGTCGATGATCCCCACGTCATTATTGGCGTGATTCTGCGATGCGGCCTTGAGTGCATCCTCCACGGCCAGCATCAGCACTGCACGTGACGGACCGATGTTATCCAGCGCACCAGAGCGGATCAGTGCTTCCAGGGTGCGCTTGTTGATTTTCTTGGCATCGATACGCTTGCAGAAATCGAAGATATCACTGTACGGGCCGCCCTCGGCACGTGCGCTGACGATCGCCTCGATGGGTCCCTCGCCAACCCCGCGAATGGCGCCCAATCCATAGACCACGCGACCTTCCAGATCGACAGTAAACTTGTAGCCACCGATGTTGACATCCGGCGGTGTCACCGTCAGGCCGATATGACGACATTCCTCGATCAGCGGCACCACCTTTTCGATGGTCTGCATCTCAGTGGAAATGACCGCCGCCATGAACGGGCCTGGATAATGCGCTTTCAGCCAACCAGTCTGGTAGGACACCAGGCCATAGGCTGCCGAGTGTGACTTGTTGAAGCCGTAACCCGCGAACTTCTCCACCAGGTCAAAGATGTTACCGGCAAGGTCTTTATCAATATCCTTGTCGGCACACCCTTCCATGAAGCCGGCACGTTGCTTGGCCATTTCTTCCGGCTTCTTCTTGCCCATCGCACGGCGCAGCATATCGGCCTGACCTAGCGTATAGCCGGCCAGTACCTGTGCGATCTGCATGACCTGTTCCTGATACAGGATGATGCCATAGGTCGGTTCCAGTACTGGCTTGAGTAGCTCGTGCTGATAGTCCGGGTGTGGATAAGATACTTCGGCACGACCATGCTTACGGTTGATGAAGTCATCCACCATGCCGGACTGCAACGGGCCGGGGCGGAACAACGCCACCAAAGCGATCATGTCTTCAAGACAATCGGGCTTGAGCTTCTTGATCAGCTCCTTCATGCCACGCGATTCCAGCTGGAAGACGGCTGTTGTTTCCGCCTTCTGCAGCATGTCGAAGGTCTTGGCGTCATCCAGCGGGATGTCCTCGATCTCCAGCGCTCCAAGCCCTTCACGCGCACGGATCTTGTCGACCATCTCGGTTGCCCAGTCGATGATGGTCAGGGTGCGTAACCCCAGGAAGTCGAACTTGACCAGCCCGGCTTCCTCGACGTCGTTCTTGTCGAACTGGACGACCAGACCGTTGCCATCTTCGTCGCACAGCAACGGCGCAAAGTCGGTAAGCTTGGTCGGTGCAATCACCACGCCGCCAGCGTGCTTGCCGGTACCACGCGTGGTGCCCTCGAGCTTGAGGGCCATTTCCCAGATTTCCTGAATTTCCTCGTCGTTCTCGACGAATTCCTTGAGCTGCGGTTCCTGCTCAATGGCCTTCTCAAGCGTAATACCCACTTCAAAGGGGATCAGCTTGGAGAGCTTGTCACCCATCGAGTACGGCTTACCTTGAGCACGCGCCACATCACGCACCACGGCCTTGGCAGTCATGGTGCCGAAAGTGACGATCTGTGATACCGCGTTACGCCCGTAGCGTTCGGCCACATAATCAATGACACGATCACGCTTTTCCATGCAGAAATCGACGTCAAAATCGGGCATCGAGACACGTTCCGGATTCAGGAAGCGCTCAAACAGCAGATCGTATTCCAATGGGTCAAGATCGGTGATCTTCTGAGCATAGGCGACCAGCGAACCGGCACCGGAACCACGCCCCGGGCCGACCGGTACGCCGTTGTCCTTGCCCCACTGAATGAAGTCCATCACGATCAGGAAGTAGCCGGGGAAGCCCATCTGCAGGATGATATCGAGCTCGAAATCCAGCCGCGTGCGATAGCGCTGCTCAATCTCGGCCCAGGCATTGGTGCCCCGCGGATGTTTGATCAGCGGATACAATTTGTCGAGACGTTCCGTCAGGCCATCATGTGAAACCTTGCGGAAGAATTCATCCATCGTCATGCCGTCCGGCACCGGAAATTCGGGCAGGAAGTAAGTTCCCAACTGGACGGTAACCGAGCAACGCGCCGCGATCAGCACACTATTTTCGAGCGCCTCGGGAATGTCGGAGAACAGCTCACCCATCTCCTCAGCGGTCTTGAGATACTGCTCATCGCTATAACGGGTTTCGCGGCGCGGGTCGTCCAGCGCCTTGCCCTCTCCAATGGAGACTCGTGTCTCGTGCGCCCAGTAATCGTCACGTTTGAGGAAGCGCACATCGTTGGTCGCGACCACGGCAGTATCGGTCGCCTCGGCAAGGGCTACCGAGAGATGAAGACACTCCTCCTCGTACTGACGTTGCGTACGTGTCAGCTCCAGATAGAAACGATCACCGAAGACTGCCTTCCACTCGGCCAGCAAGGCGCGGGCGCTATCCTCGTGATCGGACAACAGATGGCGGCCAATTTCGCCTTCACGACCACCCGACAGCACGATCAACCCTTCAGCTTGATCGAATATCCACTGCTTTTCCAGATAGGCCTTGCCCTGCTTCTGGCCGTCAGTCCAGCCACGTGAGATCAGCTCGGTCAGATTACGATAGCCAGTCTCATTCATCGCCAGCAAGGTGATGCGGTACGGACGCGTGACATCCTGAGAGTTGATCAGCCACAGATCAGACCCGATGATCGGCTTGATCCCCGCACTCCGCGCATTGGTATAGAACTTGACCAACCCGAACAGATTGGCCTCATCCGTGACGGCTACCGCCGGTTGACCTGCGGCAGCCGTTGCCTTGATCAGCGGCTTTACGCCGGGCAGGCCATCGACAAGAGAGAACTCGGAGTGAACGCGCAGGTGAACAAAGGGCGTGGTCATGGAATCGGCTCGTGAAGTCTGCGTGACGGTGAAAGATTTTATCGCGGGTGCTGGCGAGGCGATGGGCCCCACATTGTGAGGCACATCCGTGGGCAACAGCACATCAAATGCAGGCTTGAAGGATAGCGCGTCGCCTTGCTCGGCTGTAGTGCTGGTATTTTCGACCATGGCTACTGCAGGCTTACCAGAAGATGTCTCCTGCTCGACCGCCGTTGTGATAGGCGGCACCTGCGATGCAGGTATCTCTGTCGATATGGAAATATTGGCATCGTACTTGCCGACAGGGGTTGGCGCCGCGGGCTCACTGGCATCAGTCAGACCACGGCTTGCGGCTTTTTTTCAGCAGACACTACCGTCTCTTCGACTGGAGTGGACAACGGAACAAGCACATCTTCCGGTACCACCTGTGGCACATGTCCGGCCATGAAGAGACGCTTGACCGGCCCGAAACTCTTGCGATGCAAGGTGAGGATGCCGTGCGCTTCAATGGCAGCCTGGTGTTCCCGCGTCGGATAGCCCTTATGGCGCGCAAAGCCGTAGACCGGGAAGTGGCCATCGAGGGCTGCCATCTGAGCATCGCGGTGCACTTTAGCCAGAATCGAGGCCGCACCGATGGCGGCGTGACGCAGATCACCCTTGACCACCGCCATGCCGGGAATCTCATGGCCCGGCAAGCGATTGCCATCGACCAGCAGATACTCGGGGCGTACGCCCAGCGCATCGATGGCACGCCGCATGGCCAGATGCGTCGCCTGGTAGATGTTGAGTTCATCGATCTCGTCGCTGGTTGCCTCAGCAATCGCCCAGGCCCAGGCACGAGTCCGGATCTGTTCAGAAAGGGCCAAGCGCTTCTTCTCGCTGAGCTTCTTAGAATCGGTGATGCCCTCGATGGGATCACGCGGATCCAGAATCACCGCTGCCGCCACCACTGGCCCGACCAGCGGCCCGCGCCCAACCTCATCGATACCCGCCATCAATTCACCATGATAGGGAATCACCAGCGCAGGAAAGTCGTCGGCAGGTTTGCGCTTGCGTGCGGGGGGCGTGGGTGCTGTAGAGGCATCGGCAGAGTCAGTCATGGTATCTCGAAGGCGTCAGACAACAGACAGACCGCTACTGCGATCTGCCTGTCTGGATGAATCAATAGTGGAGTAGAGTCGTGTCAGATCAAAATGATGTCGGCGTAGGTGTCACACAGAACAGAAACTGTGTCAGCGACCTGCCAGCTCACCGATGGCGCGTGCAGCGGCAGCACTGGCATCGCAGGTCAACTCTCGATGCATGGCTTCGAAACGCTCACGCAGCTCGCGCTGACGACAGATGTCGCCAGCAGCGCGTGACAACAAAGGGGCGAGGCTTTCTTCGATGGCTTCAGGAGTCGCAGCATCCTGAATCAGCTCCGGCACCAACGTTTCACGGGCAATCAGATTAGGCAGCGAAATCCACTCGGTCTTGACCAGATGACGTGCAATGCGATGTGTCATCGGTGCCATGCGATACGCCACTACCATCGGGCGGTGACACAGCAGACATTCAAGCGCTGCTGTGCCCGATGCCAGCAAGACAGCATCTGCGGCTGTCATTGCCTCGCGTGATTGACCATCCACCAGGTGAATGCGGGTACGATCGAGAGATGCACGATCTTCCATCAGTGCTTCAAGTTCAGTACGCCGGAGAGGCGTAGCAGCGGGAATGATGACTTCAAGGTCAGGGTAACGCAGACACAGCCGCTCAATAGCGGACAGGAAGGTATCACCAAGGAAACGAATTTCGTTACCGCGTGAACCCGGCAACACAGCGAGCAGCTGAACCTCAGGATCGAGGCCCAATTGCTCACGTGCAGCAGCGCGGTCGTCTATCAATGGCAGCTCGTCAGCCAGCGGATGACCCACGAAGGTCACCGGCACCTGATGCTCACGATAAAAAGCTGCCTCGAAGGGCAGGAAGGTCAGCATGCGATCAACCGCGCGACGGATCGTCTTCACACGCCCCTGCCGCCAAGCCCACACAGAAGGGCTGACATAGTGCGCGGTAGTGATACCGCGCTTGCGCAGACGTAGCTCGAGCCCAAGATTGAAGTCCGGTGCGTCGATGCCGATCATCACGTCCGGCTGCCATTCCAGCGCATCGCGCAGCAAATGACGACGTACCTTGATCAGCTCCGGCAGGTGCTTGAGCACCTCCACTAGCCCCATCACGGAAAGAGTCTCTAGCGGATAGAGACTGTCGAAGCCCTCAGTCTGCATGCGCGGACCGCCAATACCTCGAAACTCGACGTCGGGGTAACGTGCCTTGAGCGCACGCATTAGACTAGCGCCGAGGATGTCACCGGAGAGCTCCCCGGCTACCAGATAGATGCGCATGCTTAGCGTGTCAGGCCGCGAGTAGACGCTTTGAGAGAGGCGATAAAGATATCGCGCTCGGCAAGCGGCGGCTCGGCTTCAAGCTGCTCAAGTGCCTGTGCCAGTGTCAGGCCCTGACGGAAGACCGTCTTGTAGGCCGTATTCAGGGCAGAAATGGTCTCACGAGCGAACCCACGACGCTTGAGACCAACGCTGTTAAGACCATGCGCTTCAGCAGGATGACCATTGACCATCACGAAGGCAGCAATATCCTTGGTAATGATGGAGCCACCACCGGCCATGGCATGCTCGCCGACATGACAGAACTGATGCACTGCCGACAAACCGCCCAGAATGACATGATTGCCAACGTGGACATGGCCGCCAAGCGTCGCCTGGTTGGCCATGATGCAGTCGTCACCGACGATGCAGTCATGGCCAACGTGTGCGTAGGCCATGAGCAGGTTACGGCTGCCAATGCGAGTAAGACTGGCATCCTGGATAGTACCGCGATGCAGCGTTACACCTTCGCGGATGACGTTATCATCCCCGATTTCCAACCGGGTCGGCTCGCCTGCGTACTTCTTGTCCTGACAGTCCTCGCCGATCGACGCGAATTGAAAGATACGATTACGCTCACCGATGATGGTAGTGCCCTTGATGACGACGTGCGGCCCCACCACCGTGCCAGCGCCGATCTCGACATCAGCCCCGATCACGCAAAACGGACCGACCTCGACATCATCGGCCAAGCGGGCGCCGGGATCGACAATGGCAGTAGGATGTATCAAGCGACCTTCCTCTCGGCACAGATGATTTCGGCCTCACAGACCACGTCGCCGTCGACCTTGGCCTGACAGGCGAACTTCCAGATTCCACGCTTCTCGCGCAGCACACGGGCACTGATTTCAAGCTGATCACCCGGCATTACCGGACGCTTGAAACGCACCTTGTCGCTACCGACGAGATAATAGATATAGCCATCGGCAGGACGCTTGTCGACGGTCTTGAAGCCGAGAATACCGGCTGCCTGAGCCATTGCTTCCACAATCAGCACACCTGGCATGATCGGATGACCCGGAAAATGGCCATTGAAAAACGGCTCATTGATGCTCACATTCTTACGCGCGACGATGTACTCGCCAAGGGTCAGCTCCATGACCCGATCGACCAGCAGGAAAGGATAGCGGTGCGGGAGATACTCACGGATCTCGTTGATGTCCATAACCATTGGCTTACAACCTCTGAAATAACGAAATGCCTGCCGCACTCGGGCAGGCATGTAATGACGGTCCGGGCCGCCGTTCAGGCAATGGCGCGCATTATAGCGTTCTTGCGCGAGGCTGGCAGCCGCTCATTGCCCGACAGATCGCCGAGCAAACAATAGGAACCCTTCAAAACAGGAGCTACTTGTCCTTCAGCTGCTTCTCGACCTGATTCAAGCGTCGTGCCAACTGGTCGAGCTGCTTGAAACGCACAGCATTGCGACGCCACAGGCTGTTGTCCATTGCGCCGGTACCGGAGGAATAGACACCCGGCTTGGTGATGGAATTGGTCACCAGACTCATGCCGGTCACCTGCACGCCATCCGCAATTTCCAGGTGCCCCGCCAGGCCCACACCACCGCCCATCAGGCAGTAGCGTCCGACTTTGGTGGAGCCGGCGATGCCGACACAGCCTGCCAGCGCCGAGTGATCACCGATCTGCACGTTGTGTGCGATCTGGACCTGAGAGTCGATCTTGACGTCATTACCGATGATGGTATCGCCGAGCGCGCCACGATCGATACTGGTGCAGCTGCCAACTTCCACATCATCACCGATCAACACACCGCCGAGCTGGGCAATCTTGTGCCACCCCTTGCCGTCATGCGCAAACCCGAATCCATCGGCCCCGATCACGCAACCGCTGTGCAGCACGGCGCGCTCACCGATCAACACACCATGATACAGCGTGACATTGGGATGCAGCAGTGCACCCTCACCCACCGCGCTATCAGCACCGATGACACAGCCGGCCAGAATGCGGGAATTGTCACCGACGCTTGCGCCCGGGCCGATCACGACCTGAGGACCGATCTCGACGTTTTCGCCAAGCGTCGCAGTCTCATCGACGACCGCACTGGCGTGAACACTGCCTTGCGGCGCACCAGCCAGCGGGTCGAAAAGACGCGACAGCTCAGCGTAAGCCAGATAAGGATTGTCCAGCACCAGCGCATTGCACTTGCATTCATCAAGATGGCTCTCGTGAAGCAGGACGGCAGTGGCTTCGGACTCACCTAGATATTTGAGATAGGCGCGATTGGCGAGGAAGGCAATATCACCCGGAACAGCGTCTACCAGGGTCGACAAGCCGGTGACTCGAACCGCTGGGTCACCGACCAGTCGAGCGCCCAGGCGCTCAGCCAGATCCTCGAGGGTGTAGGAGAATTGTTGCTTTTTCATTCTGTCTCTGGGCGCTGGGCGCCTCTGGCTCGCATTCGTGTTGGCATACTCGGATGCAACACACCCCGCGCGCTCAGCGCGCGGAATGTACTCAGTTGAGCGAGTTGAAGACCTGAGTCACTTCATCGGTCAGATCCAAACCGTCCTTGCTGTAGACCGTCGCACTGCGGTCTACCAGCAGTTCGACATCATGCTTGTCGACCACTTTCTGAATGGCTTGATCCAGCTTGGGCTTGGACTGCTTGAGGAAAGCCTGCTCGGCCTGCTGCTGCTGCTGCTGAACCTGGCCGCGCAGCTGCTGGAACTGACCGCCCTTCTGACGCAGCTGCTGCTGCATGGACTTGCGCTCGGAATCAGACATCACCGCGCCATCTTTCTGCAGCTTCGCCTGAAGGGACTCGAGTTCCTTGGCAAGTGCCTTGGCCTGGTCCTGCTTGCCAGCTAGCTGATTCTTGAGCTGATTCATGGAGATCTTGGCGGAGTCGGAGCTGAGCAGCGCCTGGCGCCAATCAAGAACGGCAACATCGGAGGCCTGTGCCAGCATTGGAGTTGCAAGGGCAGCGAGGCCGCCTGCCAGACACAGCGCGCGGGTCAATTTACGCATCAAAAAACTCCTTGTAGACCTGTTGTTTGATGATCGACGCCAGAACAGGAACAGGCGGGGTCGATCGTCATGGCAAAGGCCGCACCGGCATCAACTGGTGCGGCAAACAGCGGTATTTAGAAGGTCTGACCCAGCGAGAACTGGAAGATCTCGGTGTCGTCGTCGTCGTCACTGCCGATCGGCTGCGCGACGCTGAAGGTCAGTGGCCCTACCGGGGTGATCCACGACAGTCCGATACCGGCACTGTAATTCAGATCACCCAGATCCACACCGCTTTCACAGCTGCTGCTGTAGCTGGAACTCACGTCATAGCAGGAAGTCTGGAACGTGTTACCGGCATCGACGAAGAATGACGGCTGGACGCTACGCTTGTCCTTGACGAAAGGCATCGGGAAGATCAGGTCGATCCCGCTTTCGATCAGGACGTTACCGCCCAAGGTATCGTCATCACCATCGTCGACTTCCGTGGAAGACTGACCCAGGGTGTTGGAGCTATACCCTCGCACGCTGCCAAGGCCGCCCGCGTAGAAGTTCTTGAAGAACGGATAGCTATTGCCGGAGAACGAATTGGCATAGCCCAGCTCAGTACGGAACTTGAGCGACCAATCTCGATTGAGCTCGAAATACTTGGCACCCTTGTAGCGGAACTTGTAGTAATCCGCATCGGAGCCCGGAACAGCGACCTCGAGGGACAAGGTCTGCGAACTCCCCGCCGTCGGCAAGATGCCGCGATTGAGGTTGTTGCGTGACCAGCTGGCGGTCAGCTTGTACAGATTGAAGTCTTCACCTTCATCTTCGATGTACTCGGTGACCTCGGATGGACTGTCGTCGAAGTCTTTCACGCGCACGAACTCATAACCGGCGCCGAAGTTCAGGCGCGAGAGCTCGTTGATCGGATAACCGAAGTTGATCCCGCCACCAAAGCTGTCTGTCGCATAGCTTGCAACATCATCATCATCGTCATAGTCCACCTTGCGGTAGAAGATGTTGTAGCCACGAGAGATGCCGTCCAGCGTCCAATACGGGTCGGTATAACCGAAGCTGACGTTGGTGTAGTCATCCGACTTCTGGGCATTGATGTTGACTTCGTTACCGGTGCCCAGGAAGTTCTTCTGCGACAGGCCAACCCCGTAGATGACACCGTCACCCTGGGAGAAACCGACGGAGGCGGAGATGGAACCCGAAGCCTGCTCTTCGACGTTGTAATTGACGTCCAGCTGGTCCGACTCTCCAGCCACGGGACGAGTATCAACATCAACCTGCTTGAAGAAACCAAGACGTTCAAGCTTCTGCTTGGACTGCTTGATCTTGTCGGTAGAGGCCGGTGCACCTTCATATTGGGTCAACTCACGACGCAAGACTTCGTCTGCGGTCGTGGTATTGCCCTTGAAGTTGATGCGTCGCACATAGGCACGTTTGCCTGGATCAACCGCGAAGGTCAGATCAACGGTATCGGACTCTTCATTCACTTCAGGGATGGCATTGACCTTGGCAAAGGCAAAACCATCAGCCCCAAGCGCTTGACGCAGCGACTCACTGGAAGCCGTCACATCGCGCTGAGAATAAAGGGCATCCGGCGCCAGCTTGACCAGCTCCCGGGCACGCGGCTCCTTCATCTTGATGTCACCCGCAAAGCCGATCTTGCCAATCTTGTACGGCTTGCCTTCATCGACATTGATGGTGACAAAGATTTCGGATTTGTCCGGTGAAATGGAAACCTGGGTCGAACGCACCTGGAAATTGACGTAGCCACGATCCAGGTACCAGGACTTGAGTGTCTCGATATCGCCTGTCAGCTTCTCGCGGGAATATTCGTCATCAGAGAACCAGCCGAAGAACCAGCTGGGACGATCCTCAAGCTCCAGCTGCTCACGCAGGGTCTCATCATCAAAGGCATCGTTGCCGATGATGTTGATCTGGTGGATCTTGGCGATCGTCCCTTCCTTGACGTCGATATTGACTTGAACACGATTGCGCTCAAGCTCCTCGACCGAGGTTTCGATACGTGCGCTGTAACGCCCCTGGGCCTGATAGACACGCTCAAGCTCACGCTGCATTTCTTCCAACGTGGAACGCTGCAGCACCTGCCCTTCAGCAAGCCCAGCCTCTTTGAGGCCTTTACGCAGGTCCTCATCAGGAATCTGCGAATTACCATCAATTTCAATCTTGGAGATGGTAGGACGTTCGACGACATCGATGATCAACACATCGCCGTCACGCTTGAGCTGGATGTCATCGAACAGGCCAGTATCGAACAACTGACGCGCCGCAGAGGACAAATCGTCCTCTGCGACATTCTGATCCGCGGACACAGGGAAGGCGTTGAAGACGGTGCCCGCAGACACGCGCTGGAGGCCTTCTACCCGGATATCCGATATTTTAAAAGACGCAGCCAAGGCGCCCTGACTGGCCCCGAGCAGCGCAGCTGCCAATCCAATGGTCTTGAGTTTCATGCAGTCGCTTCGCTTCTCTGGATTCCGCCCGCTTGGGTGAACAGGCACCTTATACACAACCCCCTGCAACTGACAAGACAGCTGCCAGCGGAGGTCGGCAGTCGGGGCCGAAGTCGTGTGGGCATGATGACGGGAGTTGGGCACATTGACCAGCCCGCGCAATGAATTGACCCTCATGGGCACTGACAGTTCAGATTCGGTTCATCTGGATAGGGCGATCATGCAAGAACCGCCCTCCGAATTCATCACCACAGACGCATGAGGTCGAAGTAGATGGCCATCAGCATGAGCGATCCTACCAGCGCCATACCGATTTTTAGCCCCGCGTTCTGCACTCTTTCAGACAGTGGCTTGCCGCGCACAGCCTCCACCAGGTAGAACAGCAGGTGCCCCCCGTCCAGTACTGGAATTGGCAGCAGATTCAATACGCCAAGACTAATGGACAGGTAGGCCATAAAGCTCAGAAACGCTTCAAGTCCAGAGCGCGCCGTATCACCTGCAATGCGCGCGATGGTAATTGGACCTGACAAATTGGAAGGTGCAATCAACCCCACCAGCATCTTGCGGATGGAATCGAG
Organism: Cobetia sp. L2A1; assembly: GCF_009796845.1. Taxonomy (NCBI): domain Bacteria; kingdom Pseudomonadati; phylum Pseudomonadota; class Gammaproteobacteria; order Oceanospirillales; family Halomonadaceae; genus Cobetia; species Cobetia sp. L2A1. The sequence goes on from NZ_CP047025.1 coordinate 3,713,030, forward strand.
CGTCAACACGGTCATTTCACCAGTCTTGCCGATCGCCTGACCCACTGCCGCCAGCGGCCCATAACTCAGCTCACGCTGATACTCCGCCGGCCAACTGATATTCTCGACACCAGCACCCACCTGACCAATAGTGCGTCCATCCTCAAGGGAATGGCTAGCCGGCGTCAGCGACAAGGTCTGCTCGCGGCCACCGCGGGCGATCAAGACCGACAACGTCTTGCCGGGAGCGCCACGCACCCGTTCCACGAAATCGATCCAATCGACCACCAGCACACCGTCAATGCTAACAATACGATCGCCAGCGTTAAAACCAGCGGCCTTGGCAGCACCTTCATCCAGCACCTGCCCAAGCACTGCCGGTAACTGTGGCCGCCACGCCGTGATCCCCAGCGTTGCCAATGGACGCGGCGGATCCTGGTCGACCAGGAAGTGATTGACCTTGAGCGCCTGCTCGCGCGTTGCACTGGCACCGTCAGCACGGGTGGTGATATTCAAATGGTCATCACCGATGGCACCGATCAAGCGCAGGTTGATTTCATCCCACGAGCGCGTCGGCTGACCATTGATGGCAACGATCTCAGCCTTGGGTGAAAGTCCGGCCAACCCCGCGGGTGAATCCGCCGCCACACCTCCAATCATCGGTACGACACTGGTGGTGCCAGCGACGAACAGTGCCCAGTAAGCCACGATCGCAAGCAAGAAATTTGCAAGCGGCCCAGCACAGACCACCGCAATACGCTTCCATACGGATTTGGTATTGAAGGCCAGATGGCGTTCTGAAGGGTCAACCGGCCCCTCACGCTCATCCAACATCTTGACGTAACCGCCTAGCGGTATCGCTGCCAGCCCATACTCGGTGCCATGGCGATCAGTCCACGACCAGAGCGGCTTGCCAAAACCAATGGAGAAGCGCAGTACCTTGATGCCGCAGCGACGTGCGACCCAGAAATGGCCGTATTCATGGATGGTGATCAGCACACCCAGCACGACAATCACCGCAAGAATATTCTGGATCACACCCATCATTCGCTCCTGGAGATTAGTGCCCGACATGGGCAGTCCGTGTGCCGACTCTCATACCGAGAGTGGCAGGCGAACCAAGGTACGACTCAGGGACTAAGGGCAGCAAGCTGCTCGCAAGCAAGCTTCCGCGCGGCCGCATCTTCGGACAGGATTATCGCCAGGCCATCCACCGCATGTGGCGGCCGCGCCTGCATCACCGCTTCCACCAGAAGAGGAATGCGATCGAAGGCCAGCTGGCCATCAAGAAACGCCGCGACCGCAACTTCATTGGCAGCATTCATCACCGCAGGCCAGGTGCCACCTGCTGCAATGGCTTCACGCGCCAGCCGCAGACATGGAAAACGCACTTCGTCCGCCGCCCGGAAATCGAGGCGCGCGATCTGGAAGAGATCCAACGGTTCGACGCCCGCATCGATGCGCTCCGGCCACGCCAACGCATAGGCGATGGGCGTGCGCATGTCAGGATTGCCCATCTGCGCCAGCACCGAGCCATCGCTGTAAGCTGCCATCGAGTGAATGACACTCTGCGGATGTACCACTACCTGGATGTCATCTGGCCGACAGGCAAATAACCAACAGGCTTCAATCAACTCCAACCCCTTGTTCATCAGGGTGGCGCTATCGACAGAAATCTTGCGCCCCATCGACCAGTTGGGGTGCGCACAGGCCTGATCAGGCGTGACAGTCGCGAGACGCTCAACAGGCCACTCCACGGCATCACGGAATGGGCCGCCAGACGCCGTCAGCAGCAGCTTTTCGACGCCGATAGAAGCAAAGCCGTCTCGATGCTGAGCCGGCAGGCACTGGAAGATAGCGTTGTGCTCGGAATCAATCGGCAGCAGGGTCGCACCATGCTGTTTCACAGCGTCCATGAACAGCTGACCGGCACACACCAGCGCTTCCTTGTTGGCTAGCAAGACACGCTTACCGGCACGCACCGCAGCCAGCGTGGGCAGCAAGCCTGCAGCACCGACAATCGCGGCCATTACGCTATCAACTTCCGACGCTTCGCTGATATCAACCAGCGCTTGCTCACCGTAACGCACCTCTATTGGCGTTCCGGCATAGCTCTTGACGCCTGACAGCGCTTCGCGAAGCACCTCTGCCGCGCCAGCAGAGCCAATCACGACCACCTGTGGCCTGTGTTCAAGACAGAGTGCCAGCAGCTTCTCGTGACGACTAGCGGCCGTCAAGGCATGCACACAATAACGCTCGGGATGGCGCGAAATCACATCCAGCGTACTCGTACCGATAGAGCCAGTAGCGCCCAGAATGACAATGCGCTGACGAGCAGGCGTCACAGCAGTAACATTCATGCGCCACCTCCCAGAATCCACGGCAGCAATAGTGAGAACAGCGGCACAGCGGCAGTCAGGCTATCGATGCGGTCCATCACGCCTCCATGGCCGGGCAGCAGCTGACTGGAATCCTTCATCTTCCGCTCGCGCTTGAACATGCTCTCGAGCAGATCCCCCAGCACCGAGGCTGCCGTTACACCAAGCGTGACCAGCAGCAACGGCAACCAGTCAGCAAAGCCTGACAGTGCATAGCCAGTGGCCAGCAACCCAGTAGCTACCAGCCCGCCATACACGCCCTCCCAGGACTTCCCGGGACTGACGCGTGGCGCCAGTTTGCGCTTGCCGAATCGCTTGCCCGAAAAGTAGGCGCCAATATCCGCTGCCCAGACCATCAGCAGTACATACAGCAGCCACTCACCGCCACTCGCCTTGAGCTGAATGAAACCAAACCAGGTCGGCAGCAATGCCAGCATACCCACGGCCAGACGCACACCCGTGGCATGCCACTCCTGGCTGGCAACGGGGTAGCGCATCACCCAACGCAGATTATTTGCCCAGGCCAGCGCCGCCAGATACAGCGGCCAACGGGCGTGAGAGTCATCAGCAAGCCAAGCCAATAGCATCAGTGCCATCAAGGCGAGCGGGAAGATCAGACGTGCCGCACCGGCACGTACGCCGGACAAATTGGCCCACTCCCACGCCCCCAACATCACCACACCACCGGTAAAGACGGCAAAGGGTGCACCATCGAGACCAAACAGCCCCAGTAGCGCCAAGGGCGCGAGAATCAGCGCGGTAATAATACGTTGTTTGAGCACTAGAGCCCCTCGGCGTCGAGTTGTTCGCTGGTCATGCCATAACGACGCTGACGCAGGGCATAGGCATTGAGCGCCTCGTCAAAAGCCACCGAGTCGAAATCAGGCCATAGCACTGGTGAGAAATAGAACTCGGCATAGGCCAGCTGCCAGAGCAGGAAGTTGGAGATGCGCTGTTCGCCACTGGTGCGGATACACAGATCCACTTCAGGCAGCTCATTCAGACAGACTTCTGCCCCTAACCGCTCTTCGTCGATATCAGCTGCCGCCAACTCACCACGCTCGACCTGTTCAGCCAGACGGCGGGCCGCCTCAGTGATATCCCAGCGTCCGCCGTAGTTGGCACAGATCACCACGTGCATACCGCGGTTATCGCACGTCATGTCTTCGGCGCTCTGGATATGCTTCTGGATGGAACTGGAAAAGCGGCTGCGCTCCCCGATGACAGAGAGGCGGATATCGTGACGATGAAGCTTCTTGACCTCACGCTTGAGCGCCATGAGGAACAGCTCCATCAGCGCACTGACCTCCGTGGCCGGACGCTTCCAGTTTTCACTGGAGAAAGCAAAAAGAGTCAGCACCTCGACGCCCTGTTCGGCAGCGCGACGAATGGTACTGCGGACGGTCTCGGCACCGGCACGATGGCCACGGATGCCTGCCCAACCGCGGGATTTTGCCCAGCGATTGTTGCCGTCCATGATGATCGCCACATGGCGTGGCGTAGAGAGGGAATTCGGTGACGTCATGGGGTCTCACTACGAGCACCGGATGCCGCCGACAGAGCGCCGGCGGCAGACCCGATCAGACCTGCATCAGGTCGGTTTCCTTGTGCTCCAGAGCACTGTCGACTTCTGCAACATACTTGTCGGTCAGCTTCTGGATCTCGTCTTCTCCGCGACGTGCATCGTCCTCGGACACGTCCTTGTCCTTGAGCAGGCTCTTGATGTCGCCGTTGGCATCACGACGAACATTGCGGAGTGCAACACGGGCGTTTTCCGCTTCTCCGCGCGCCTGCTTGGTATAGCCGCGACGCGTCTCTTCCGTCAGCATCGGCATCGGAACACGAATTACGTCACCGTTAGAAGACGGATTCAGGCCCAGATCGGACGTCATGATGGCCTTCTCGACCTTCGCCACCATGGGTCTTTCCCACGGCACGACAGTCAGAGTGCGCGCATCTTCAGTGGTGATGTTCGCCACCTGATTCAGCGGCACCTGACTACCATAATAATCGACGGTCACGGCATCCAGAATACTCGGATGCGCACGGCCGGTACGGATCTTGCTGAAGGCGGCACCGAGAGACTCGATGGTCTTCTTCATACGTGCTTCGGCGTCTTTCTTGATGTCGTTGATCACAAACTTACCCTCTTCTGTCAATCAGCGTGCCTTCCTTGCCACCCACCACCAGGTTGAGCAGCGCGCCTACCTTGTTCATGTTGAACACCCGCACTGGCATGTCATGGTCACGCACCAGACAGATGGCGGTCAAATCCATGACGCCAAGCTTTTGATCCAGCGCATCGTCATAGCTCAGGCTGTCGTATTTCACGGCATCCGGGTATTTGACCGGATCCTTGTCATAGACACCATCGACCTTGGTCGCCTTGATGACCGCGTCCGCATCAATCTCGATGCCGCGCAGACATGCCGCAGAATCGGTCGTGAAGAACGGGTTACCGGTACCGGCGGAGAAGATGACCACATCACCCGAGGTCAGGTAGCGAATCGCGGTACGGCGATCGTAGTGCTCGACCACACCACTCATCGGGATGGCAGACATCACGCGAGAGCGAATATTGGAACGCTCAAGAGAATCGCGCAGCGCCAGACCATTCATGACAGTCGCCAACATACCCATATGATCACCGGTCACACGCTCCATGCCAACTGCCTGCAGGGCTGCGCCGCGAAACAGGTTACCGCCACCGATCACGATGCCGACCTGGACGCCGATACCCACCAGCTGACCGATTTCCAGCGCCATGCGGTCAAGCACCTTGGGATCGATGCCAAACTCGCCATCGCCCATCAGGGCCTCACCGGAAAGCTTGAGCAGTATGCGCTTGTACTTGGCATTGCGTTCAGCGGGAATGGTGGCCATGCGAAACTCTCCTGATACTGACACTACGGGGAACGGGGTGGCCCGAAGGCGGGGGCCAGATACACGATGGCGTGCGACTAAGCGCACGCCATCGTGAGAGTGGAATCAATCAGCCATTACGCGCGGCTGACCTGCTCCCGGACTTCAGCTGCGAAGTCGACTTCTTCCTTCTCGATACCTTCACCGACTTCCATACGTACGAAGGAAATCACTTCACCACCGGCGGCCTTGGCAAACTCGGCGACGGTCTGGTTCGGATCCTTGACGAACGGCTGTTCGGTCAGGCTGTTCTCAGCCAGGTACTTCTTCAGACGACCCAAGGACATCTTCTCGGCGATTTCTGCCGGCTTGCCAGCCATGTCAGGCTGAGCAAGGATGATGGCCTTCTCGGAATCCATCTGCTCCTGCGGCATGTCCGACGGACGTGCGCAAACCGGGTTAACGGCTGCGACGTGCATGGAAATGTCACGAGCCGCGTCACCAGTACCACCGGTGAGAAGCGTCAGCGCAGCGATACGGCCACCGTGGACATAACCACCGACGACGCCACCAGCCGGTGCTTCGACGATTGCAGCACGACGAACGGAGATGTTCTCACCGATCTTCTGGACCAGCTGACCGCGAGTATCTTCCAGCTCGCCTTCCATCAGGGAAGCGATATCGGTGTTCTTGGTTGCGAACACACGATCGGCGATCAGGTTGGTGAAGGCCTTGAAATTGTCATCACGAGCGACGAAGTCGGTCTCGGAGTTGATTTCGACCATCACGCCGTAGCTGGAATCATCGGCGACCTTGATGACGATGGCGCCTTCAGCAGCCACACGGCCCGCTTTCTTGGAGGCCTTCAGGCCGGAGTTCTTACGCAGGTTCTCAATCGCCAGCTCGATGTCGCCACCGGCTTCGGTAAGAGCCTTCTTGCATTCCATCATGCCGAGCGCAGTACGCTCACGCAGTTCCTTTACCATAGATGCGCTGATAGCTGCCATGGGATGAAACCTCTGTCGTGTCGACGTCTTTGAATACGGGAATTCGGTCACGACCGCACCAAGCGGTCGCAAATAAGGGGGCCGTGGCCCCCTTATTGCTTGACCTGACTGCCGTTGGGCTAGGCCATGCTGCCTGAGTATAGCGCAGCGTTCATGACAGTCAGATCAAGCCGCCAGGATCACTCAGCTGCGTCTTCTTCAGCCGCAGTCTCGACAAACTCACCGGCCAGCTCTTCTTCCTTGTTCTTGCCACAGGCGTTTGCAATTGCCTGGACATAGATCTGGATAGCGCGGATGGAGTCATCGTTACCCGGAATGACGTAGTCCACGCCGTCCGGATTGGAGTTGGTATCGACGACGCCGATGACCGGGATGCCCAGCTTGTTGGCTTCGTTGATCGCGATGCGCTCGTGGTCAACGTCGATCACGAACATTGCGTCCGGAAGGCCGCCCATGTCCTTGATACCACCGATGGAACGCTCGAGCTTGTCTTGCTCACGAGTGGCCATCAGGACTTCTTTCTTGGTCAGCTTCGCGAAAGTACCGTCTTCATGCATCTGCTCAAGTTCACGCAGACGCTTGATGGACTGACGGATCGTCTTGAAGTTGGTCAGCATGCCGCCCAACCAGCGATGGTTGACGTACGGCTGACCAGACTTGCGAGCTTCTTCCTTGATGATCTTGCCGGCAGCGCGCTTGGTGCCCACGAACATGATCTTGTTGCCATTGGCAGCCATCTTCTCGACCACAGCGACGGCTTCATTCAGAGCCGGCAGTGTGTGCTCAAGGTTGATGATGTGGATCTTGTTGCGAGCGCCGAAGATGAACTTGGACATCTTCGGGTTCCAGTACTTGGTCTGGTGACCGAAGTGTGCGCCTGCCTTGAGCAGATCGCGCATGTTGACTTGCGCCATGTGAATATCTCCTGGATATCGGGTTGGGCCTCCACGTCCCCCATGGATCCAACCGCTTGCGCGGCACCCGGGACCATGTGACGGAACGTGTGTGGATTGGGGTTATGTACGCGTTCCTGCAAGCTGTTGCCGTCTGGTCTACTCACAAGCGACCTGTCGGGTAAATTTGCAGGAAAGCGCGCGGCTTTATACCATAGCTCAACTGCGATATGAAGTCGTCGATGTCCTCGTGGATATGCGACTTACCTGGACATTCTCCCGCCACGCGCGGTCTGGCGGCGTTTTTCCTCCCTCATTACTGCCTAGAGTCCACATGAACATTCCCATCAAGACAGCTGAAGAAATCGACAAGATGCGCGTCGCCGGCCGTCTGGCGGCCGAGGTACTGGAACTGCTCGACGAACACATTCGTCCGGGCGTCACTACCGGCGAGTTGAATCGCGTGGCGCACCACCACATCACCGAGGTGCAGGGCTGCATTCCAGCCCCGCTCGACTACCACGGCTTTCCCAAGTCCATCTGCACCTCGATCAACCACGTGGTGTGTCACGGCATTCCGGATGACAACAAGAAGCTGAAGAAGGGCGATATCCTCAACATCGATATCACCGTCATCAAGGATGGCTACCACGGCGATACCTCCAAGATGTACATCGTCGGCGAGCCCACCATTCAAGCCGAGCGCCTGTGTCGCGTCACCCAGGAATGTCTCTACAAGAGCATTGAACTGGTACGCCCCGGGGTACGTCTGTCAGCGCTTGGTCGTGTAATTCAGAAGCACGCCGAGTCGGCCGGTTATAGTGTAGTACGCGATTTCTGTGGCCACGGCATTGGTGCCGGCTTCCATGAAGATCCGCAGGTGCTGCATTATGATGGCTATGAAGCACGCGCTGACGCTGAGCTGCTCGAAGGCATGTGCCTGACTATCGAGCCAATGATCAATGTTGGCGGCTACAAGGTAAAAGTCCTCAAGGATGACTGGACTGCTGTCACCAAGGACAAGAGCCTGTCTGCCCAATGGGAACATACCCTGCTGGTGACAGCGACTGGCGTCGAGGTGCTCACGCGTCGCGCTGAAGAGGACTTCTCCTTCCTCGAGGGTTGATCACGATGCTCCTGCACCACTACCACTTCGTCGAACGCGAAGCGCTTTACGACGCTGTCACCTTCGATCGCGAACTGGCCACGACGAAGATGCCCATCCCGCTGTTCAAGCGGGCATTGGCGCAGGTGCAGGAGCGGCTTGAAACCCGCTTCAAGGCAGGCGCCGACATCCGTGATCTCATTCATGGTCGTGCCCGTGCGCTGGATCGCCTGCTGACGATTGCCTGGCAGCGACAGACATGGCCGGATGCCGGTATCGCCTTGCTCGCCGTCGGCGGTTATGGCCGCGGCGAGCTGCACCCTCATTCTGATATCGACCTGCTACTGCTACTGGAGCAGGACGATGACACGCCCTATCGCGAGGCGCTGTCTGCCTTCATCACCTTCCTGTGGGACATCGGTCTCGAGATCGGCCAATCAGTACGTTCGCTGAATGATTGCGAGCGTGAGGCACGCGCGGATGTCACCGTGATCACCAACCTGCTCGAATCACGCGTTATCGCCGGCCCTCAGCGGCTGCGCGAAGCCATGCGTGAGCGACTGGCTACCGAGCACCTGTGGCCAGCAGAGGCCTTCTTCGAGGCCAAGTGGCAGGAGCAGATCACCCGTCACCACAAGTTTGCCAACACCGAGTACCACCTCGAGCCCAACATCAAGTCATCCCCCGGCGGCCTGCGCGATATCCAGATGATCGGCTGGGTCGCCAAGCGTCATTTCGGGGTTGAACGCTACGACAATCTTGTGGAACTGGGCTTCATGAACGATGCCGAGCTGCGCATCCTCAGTCAGGGCCAGGCCTTCCTGTGGCAGGTACGCTTTGCGCTGCACATGCTGGCCGGCCGCGCTGAGGACCGCTTGCTGTTCGATCATCAGCGAGCTATCGCCGAACTGTTTGGCTTCATCGACACACCGGAGCATCTCGCGGTCGAACAGTTCATGAAGCGCTACTATCGTCACGTCACTGCACTTGCTGGCCTCAATGACATGCTGCTGCAGCATTTCGATGAGGCCATCCTGCGCCGAGACGAGCCAGTCAGTGTGGTGGCGCTGAATCCTCGCTTCGAGATCCGCAATGGCTATATCAGTCTGCGCGAGGAAGGCGTGTTCCGACGTCGCCCTGCCGCGCTGCTGGAGCTATTCCTGCTGATGGCGCAACACCCGGAGATTGAAGGCGTGCGCGCCGACACCATCCGGGCGCTTCGCGATCATCGCCATCAGATCGACGACGCTTTCCGCGATGATGTGCGCAATCAAAGCCTGTTCATGGAACTGATGCGCTCCGGCGGCAACATCCCTCGCGTGCTCAAGCGCATGTCGCGCTATGGCATCCTTGGCAAGTATCTACCGGCCTTCGGCCGTGCCGTCGGCCTGATGCAGCACGACCTCTTCCACGTCTATACGGTAGATGCCCATACGCTACGCCTGCTCAAGGTTGTGCAAGAATTCCGCGTCCCGGATGCCGAAGATGAGTTTCCTGTCGCAGCAGCGCTGATCCGTGAGCTGCCCAAGCTAGAGCTTTTATGGATTGCCGGGCTCTATCACGATATCGGCAAGGGACGCGGCGGCGATCACTCAGAGATTGGCGCGCTGGAAATCGAAGACTTTGCACAACGTCATGCGCTCAGCCTGCGTGACACCCGCACACTGAGCTGGCTGGTACGCCACCACCTGCTGATGTCGATGACGGCACAGAAGCAGGATATCGCCGACCCTGAAATCATCACCCGCTTTGCTGAAATTGTCGGCGACGAGATGCATCTGGATTATCTCTATGTGCTGACAGTGGCTGACATCAACGCCACCAACCCATCGCTATGGAATGGCTGGCGGGCTTCACTGTTGCGCCAACTGCACATGGAAACCCGCCGCGCGTTGCGTCGTGGCCTGGAGCACCCACCGGAGCGTCACGAATGGATTGCCGAAACGCGTGAGGAGGCGCTCTCTCTGCTGATCGGCATGGGCACCACACGCAGCGATGCCGAAGCGTTATGGACCAGCCTCGGCGATGATTACTTTGTGCGTTATGCCCCGAGCGAGGTGGCGTGGCACACCCAAGGCATTCTCGCGCGGCAAGCCAATCCTCAGTACGACGCAAACGGCGAGCCACTGCCGCTGGTATTGACGAGCGCGCCGACCGAGGAGATGACCGAAGGTGGCACCAAGGTCTTTATCCATACCCGTTCGGTCGACAACCTGTTCGCTGCCACCGCGGCCGCACTTGAGCAGCTGGGCCTGTCGATCCACGACGCGCGTATCGCCACCTCCAGCCACAACTGGACGCTCAACACCTTCATCCTGCTGGATGACGATGGCGAGCCAATCCGCGACGCCACGCGCCTGGCTGATATCCGTACGCACCTGGTCGAGGAACTCGATGATCCAGATGACTACTCGGTGATCGTCAATCGCCATACGCCACGCCAGCTCAAGCATTTCCGTATCGCACCGCGCATCACGCTGAGCCAGGACTACACCAACGGTCGCAGCGTACTGGAAGTGGTCGCCTCGGATCGTCCGGGCCTGCTGGCGCGCATCGGTCGCGTCTTCATGGAGCATGAGATAGCCATCGATGCAGCCAAGATCGTCACCCTTGGCGAACGGGTAGAAGATATTTTCTTCATCACCGATCGTGCGGGCGATCCCATCACCGATCCAGAGCAGCAAGAGCGTCTACGCGATGCTCTGACGGAAGTACTGGAGGTCGGCGAGCGCGGCTAGGTCAGTACTCGAGGTAGCCAGGCGGCGCACATACGATTGAGGGTGCCGCCTCGCTTCCCTATAATCGCGAATCGACTTGCATGGCAGTCCACCGGACGCCTTCTCCTCTTGCTCGGCCCCATGCTTTACGCTCACGGCCATCACTTATGGAATGTGCATGAATCCGGATCTCGACCAGCTCAAGCCCTATCCGTTTGAAACCCTGGCCAAGCTGCGAGAAGGCGTCGTGCCCAACCCGGCGCTGGAGCCTATCGCGCTGACCATCGGTGAGCCGCGTCACGCGCCGCCAGAGTTCGTGCTCGACACCCTGCGTGAGCACATCATGGGCGTGGCCAAGTATCCAGCCATTGGCGGCATACCCGAACTGCGCACAGCCATCGCACAGTGGCTTGATAAGCGTTTTTCGCTGAATGTCACGCCCGACATCGAGCGACAGGTTCTGCCGGTCACCGGCACCCGTGAAGCGCTGTTTTCCTTCATTCAGGCCACACTGGATCGCACGCGCCCAGCACGGGTATTGGTGCCGAACCCCTTCTATCAGATCTACGAAGGCGCCACGCTGCTGGCCGGCGGTGAAGTCACCTACCTGCCCTGCCCCGCTGAAAACGGCTTCCGTCCTGACTACGCGGCGGTACCGGCCGATGTCTGGCGTGATACCCAGATCGTCTTCATCTGCTCACCGGGCAATCCCACGGGTGCGGTGACACCGCTGGCCGACTTCCAGCAGCTGATTCGCCTCGCGGATAAGCACGACTTTCTGATCGCCTCTGATGAGTGCTATTCAGAGCTGTATCTCGACGAAGCCACCCCGCCGCCGGGTCTGCTGGAAGCCTGCGCCGCCATGGGTCGCGATGATTACACACGCTGTGTCGTGTTCCATTCGCTTTCCAAGCGCTCCAATCTGCCCGGCTTGCGCTCTGGCTTCGTGGCCGGCGATGGCGAGGTGATCCGTCGCTTCCGTCATTACCGCACCTATCACGGCTGTGCGATGCCGCTACATCATCAGTACGCATCTATCGCCGCATGGAATGACGAGGCGCATGTATTGGCCAATCGCGATGCCTACCGCGAGAAATTTACCGCCGTGACCGACATACTGGCCCCAGTGATGGACTTCCCGACGCCCGAAGCCAGCTTCTATCTCTACCCCGCCGTACCGGGTGGTGACGATGCTGCTTTTACGCGTGAGCTACTGCGTGAAGAGGCCGTCGGTGTTCTGCCCGCCAGCTATATGGCCCGTGAAGTTGATGGCGTGAATCCAGGCACCGGGCGCATTCGCCTGGCACTGGTGGCCGAACTGGCACAGACCGTTGAAGCAGCACAGCGCCTACGTCGCTTCGTGGAACGCATTCGCTGAATCCTGACCTCTCTCGATCAAGGCCGTTCAAGGAGATCACCATGCATGTGCTCTACGGCATCAAGACCTGTGACACCTGCCGCAAGGCGCGTCGTGCCCTCGACACGCAAGGGGTGCCCTATCGCTGGCACGACCTGCGCGAGGATGGCCTCTCCGCCAGCCTGCTGGACTCCTGGCTGACAGGTACGCCATGGGACCTTCTGCTCAACAAGCGCAGTACCAGCTGGCGCGGACTGAATGATGAACAACGTGACAGCATCGACGCCAACAGCGCGCGCACCTTGATGTTGGAGCACCCGACCCTGATCAAGCGTCCCATTCTCGAGCTTCACCTCACCGAGAATGCGCTGGATCTGGTGATCGGCTATGACAAAGCGGTCTACGAGCCGCAAGACTGATACGCCCTTTCACTACTGGACACCCCGGAGATTGACACGATGTTGAGCCTTGCCCTCGGAATCGGCACTCAGAACACTACCGGCGACTGGCTGGAAGTCTACTATCCCGCCCCGCTTCACACGCCGAATGCTGCCGTCGCTGAAGCCGCACGCAAGGCACTCGATGCGCCGACTGGCACCACTGCCACCAGTTTCCTGCCGGAACACTGCGCCGCACTGGCAAGCGCCCTGCGCGACGCTGGTGACACGGCTCAGGCTGAACTGGCTGAAAGCCTGGCCGCCGCTCAGCGCCCGCTGGTCGCCATGTTCATCGAGGAAGACGCCGCACCGCAGAGCGTGCCGGAGGTCTACCTCAAGCTACACCTGCTGTCCCACCGCATGGTTCGTCCACACGGCATCAACCTGACCGGCATGTTCGGTCTGCTCAAGAATGTCGCCTGGACCAATGAAGGCGCCATCGATATCGAAGAGCTGCCGGCACGCCGCCTCAAGGCACGTCTGGAAGGACGCACCCTGTCCGTGGACTGTGTCGACAAGTTCCCGAAGATGACCGACTACGTGGTGCCGACCGGCATCCGCATCGCCGACACCTCTCGTGTGCGTCTGGGTGCCTACCTGGGCGAAGGCACCACCGTGATGCACGAAGGCTTCTGCAACTTCAATGCCGGCACCGAAGGCCCGGGCATGATCGAAGGCCGCATCGCTGCAGGCGTCGTCGTCGGCAAGGGCTCTGATCTCGGCGGCGGTTGCTCCACCATGGGCACCCTGTCCGGCGGCGGCAACATCGTCATCAAGGTCGGCGAAGGCTGCCTGATCGGCGCGAACGCCGGTATCGGCATCCCGCTGGGTGACCGTTGCACCGTGGAAGCTGGCCTGTACATCACTGCCGGCACCAAGGTCATGGTCTTCGACAACGAAGGTCAGGAAGTCGAGACAGTCGCAGCACGTGATCTGGCGAGCCAGAATGACCTGCTGCTGCGTCGCAATTCTGTCACCGGGCGTGTCGAGTGCCTCACCAACAAGAGCGCCATCGCACTCAACGATGCTCTGCACGCGCATAACTGATCCGTGTGTCGAACGCCTATCTGAGATGAAACATGGATAGGCGTTCACCGAATCATCCGGCTCGGGCTTGCCCGGGCTGGAACGACGACGTTCTGTCACCTTTCTGAATTTCGCGTTGCCGTGTCTCACGACAATGCCCTCTGCGATGGCCCACGATGACTGATTTGCACGCACCGCTTCCGCCACGCCCCACCGATCTATCACCGACGCTGGAACTGGCCTTCGATCTGATCGAGCGCCCCTCCGTCACGCCAGATGATCTGGACTGTCAGGCACTGATGATTGAGCGCCTCGAAGCCATTGGCTTCGAGATCACACGCTTGCCGTTCGGCGATGTCGAGAATTTCTGGGCGGTGCGCGGTCATCATGGCCCTGTAATGGCGTTCGCTGGCCATACCGACGTCGTACCTACTGGCCCTGAGGCCAACTGGCAGTACCCGCCGTTCTCGCCGTGCATCGACGCTGACGGCTTCCTGTGTGGCCGTGGCGCTGCCGACATGAAGGGCTCGCTGGCCGCCATGTTGACTGCCACCGAGCGCTTCGTGACGACGCACCCGGATCACGAAGGCCGCATCGCTTTCCTGATCACCTCCGATGAAGAAGGCCCCGCGGTGCACGGTACACGCGCTGTGGTTGAGCACCTGCGCGAGCATCACGAACGTCTCGACTATTGCATCGTCGGCGAACCATCCTCCACCGACTATGCCGGTGACGTCATCAAGAATGGTCGGCGTGGTTCGCTAGGCGCTGTCATGCGTGTTCGTGGCATTCAAGGTCATGTGGCCTATCCGCATCTGGCACGCAATCCAATCCACGAGGCCGCACCGGCGCTGACCGCACTGACTGCTGAGCATTGGGATGACGGCAATGCGTTCTTCCCGGCGACCAGCTTCCAGATTTCCAATATTCGCGGCGGCACTGGCGCGACCAACGTCATCCCCGGCGAGCTGGAAGTCGTGTTCAACTTCCGTTACTCCACCGAGCTGACGGCAGATGACCTCAAGCGTCGTACCTACGAGATTCTTGAAAAACACGGCCTGGATGTCGAGATCGACTGGAATCTCAGCGGTGAGCCCTTCCTGACGCCAGAAGGCGCGCTGGTCGATGCCGCCGTCCATGGCGTGGCGCGTGCACTGGGTCGCAAGCCGGTACTGTCCACCTCCGGTGGCACCTCGGATGGTCGCTTCATCGCCACACTCGGCACTCAGGTCGTTGAGCTAGGCCCGGTCAACGCCACCATCCACAAGATTGACGAGCGCGTGTTGGCCAGCGATCTGGATCAGCTCTCCAGCGCCTACGAGCACATCCTCGAATACCTGTTCGTCCCCGCGACCCGAGAGGCAACGGCATGAGCCATACCATTAACGCTACCGCCTTCGACCCTGACGATGAGCAGTATCCAGACATCGAAATTTACCTGAAGCCGCTCAGCATTGAGGCTCTCGGTGCCTGGCTGGGCGAGCAATTCGGACAGGTAGTCGTATTTCAGCCCGCGGGCAGGCTTCAGCACCGTGCTCGCCTGACACGTGATGGCAACGACATTGCATTGCTGGTGGTAGAAAAAGTGGCCAACGGCTTTGCCAGCCTATGGTTCGACAGTGCAGCCACGCCATGGGCACGGGATGTGGACTGTGCTCGTGCCGCTGCCGCTGCACTGCAGGTGGAGAGTCGCTGTTCGCTAGGCAGTTGGCAGCCCGGCGATGAGCCAGACCGCTTCTATCGCATCTTGCCGGATGGTAGCGAAGAGGCATTTACCTGGCCGGACAAGGGCTGAGCAAATACGCCGCTCTCGCTGGTTGGCCAAGGCTTCATCGCCAGATGCAAGAACGCCCCGCAGGCAAGCCTGCGGGGCGTTCTTGTTTTCAAGCACTGCGCCATGCTCTCCCGGCTACCCGAGAGAGCATGTCACTCCTCAGGTGATGACAGTGACATCATCCGCCTGCAGGCCACGCTCATTACTGATGATGTGATAGCGCACTTTCTGACCTTCAGCCAACGTACGATGACCCTTGCCACGAATAGCACGGAAGTGAACGAAAACATCTTCACCGCTCTCACGAGTCACGAAGCCATAACCCTTGTTGACGTTGAACCACTTGACCTCGCCAATCTCACGATCATCGTCTTCGACTTCAGCCATGGCAGCCGTACGCGGTGACAGCGCAGGAATGGCCAGTGTTGCAACTAACAGCAGAACGAAGACTGCGACCGCGGCAGCACCGTAGGCTAGCTCGAACCCTTCAATACTCAGTGCATGGTTCAAGATTTCAGCCAACTCACCACCGGTCAGAGTAATGAAAACAGCGATCAGCAACGGTGCCGGCAATGCCAACAACACGCTGATGATGAAACAACGGAATAACGTCTTGGAACTCATCAAGATAAACTCTCTCAAGTAATGGATGTAGGTAGATCACGATAGAGACAGAAGGCGGTAATTCAGATGATCCGTATCAGAATGTTCTGCCTCATATCGTCGCAAGGACAGTGGTCCTTATGCCTGGCGGGTTACGTGTCAAAAGATCCGCCGGGCATCAGGAAATCTGTCTGAACACAGCGCCTCTCGGCGGTGCCCGCAGCCCGCACTGCCACCGAAGCGACAGGGTTGACCACGTCTTGGCTCGTGATGCAGGTTGCCCCGCATCAGTCGATGGAACCGGCAGTAGAGTGTATCGAGAAAGTCTCGACGCCATCTCTTGCCGTCAACAGGTGCGTTACGCGAAAAAGGGGTAAATCGCACCATAATCAGTCTATCACGGCTCATCCATGCACGCCTGATGCTACTCGGAGGCAATACTTCAACTCTAATCATGCCATGTCGCACGACGGCATTTCTGACTCAACGCTTTACCTCTCACACCGCCGCGGAGCACATTGACAATGCCAGTCTCTCTCGACCCTGATCTTGCAACACGCAATGAAGATCACCTGGAAGCACGTCTTGAAACGCTCGAGTCGCGCCTCGCCCATCAGGACGACTGGCTCGACACGCTGGACAGTACGGTTATTGCTCAACAGCGCCAGATAGAGACGTTAGAGCGCCTCAATGCCCTGATGGCAGTCCAACTCCGCACTCTGCGTGAGCAAGCCAACACGGGAGGCCAGGACGACGATCATGCGTCGCTGCAAGACGATCTCCCGCCACACTATTGAACTCCTTCGACATGCCCCCCACATCCGGCGACCCTATAACGCAAACCGGCCCCGCAGTAAGCCGCGGGGCCGGTCAGTCACTCTGTCACGCATGAGCTAGTGGCTCATCAGGCGACAAGGCCATCGAGATAACGCTCCGCATCCAGTGCTGCCATGCAGCCGGTGCCGGCAGAGGTGATGGCCTGACGATAGACATGGTCCATCACATCGCCACAGGCGTATACGCCGGGAATGCTGGTCTGCGTCGCATTGCCTTCCAGACCGGACTGCACCTTGAGATAACCGCCCTGCATCTCAAGCTGGCCCTCAAACAGGCTGGTATTCGGGCGATGGCCAATGGCGATGAACACGCCCATGGCGCTCAAATCCTTGGTGGCACCGCTTTCGACCTGTCGCAGACGCACACCGGTCACGCCGGTGTTGTCGCCCAGCACCTCGTCCAGCGCATGGTGCCACTCGATTGCCATATTGCCGTTCTCGACTTTATCGAACAGCTTGTCCTGTAGAATCTTCTCGGCACGCAAGCTGTCACGGCGATGTACCAGCGTCACCTTGGAAGCGATGTTGGACAGATAGAGCGCTTCTTCAACGGCAGTATTACCGCCACCGACGACTACGACTTCCTGATTGCGATAGAAGAAGCCATCGCACGTCGCACAGGCCGACACGCCCTGCCCCATGAACTGCTGCTCGCTAGGCAGGCCCAGATACTGAGCGCTGGCACCAGTGGCGATGATCAGCGCATCACAGGTGTAACTGCCATTGTCGCCCTTGAGCAGGAAGGGACGTTCACCGAGGGTGACGTCATTGATATGGTCAAACAGCACCTCGGTCTCGAAGCGCTCGGCGTGACGACGCATGCGCTCCATCAGCTCAGGCCCCTGGACACCGGCATCATCGCCCGGCCAATTATCGACATCAGTGGTGGTCGTCAGCTGCCCACCCATCTGCAAGCCGGTAATCAGCAGCGGCTTGAGATTGGCGCGCGCAGCATAGACGGCGGCGGTGTAACCCGCAGGGCCGGAGCCGAGAATGATCAGGCGTTCGTGACGGACGACGTTGCTCATGGATGACCTCGATGGCAAACACACTAGTGAAACAGGAAACATCATCCGCTTGTACAAACGGATGGTCAGTGATCTGAGCCATGCAGACGTTCGGGCTCCCAGCGCTTGCGACGAAGTGATGTTCGCGAAGGACCGGCATGGCTCAGTGCACTGCATGTGAAGATGAAACGCCTCATGCTCCCATGACAGGGGTGGCAGAGTAGCGCAGACGGCGACGGCTTTCAGCACTCCACTCAGACCGGCATGGCAGAAGCTTATGTCGACATCACCTGTGCCCACCTCTTGCACGTCACTAGATGTGCAGAAGCCGCCGCCAAAGGCGACGGCTTCCGGTATCACCTACCTCTCGATATTCTCAAGAGGCAGGCGACTCGCTTGTAGAGCGGGCGGCGACCAGCTCGCCGATACCCTTCTCTAGTTCAGGCAGCGACTTACAGACTGCTGGAGTGGCCAGCCAGGTACTTGGCGACGCCTTCAGCAGTATCTTTCATGCCTTCCTGACCTTCTTCCCAGCCTGCCGGGCAAACTTCGCCGTTGGTCTGGTGGAACTGCAGGGCTTTGACCATACGGACCATTTCATCGACGTTGCGGCCCAGCGGCAGGTTGTTGACGACCTGGTGCTGAACAACGCCGTCTTCGTCAATCAGGAAGGAAGCGCGCAGAGCGACACCTGCTTCCGGATGCTCGATACCATATGCCTGTACGATTTCGTGCTTGACGTCGGCCACGATCGGGAAGCCGACTTCACCGATGCCGCCAGCGTCCGGAGAAGTCTTGCGCCATGCGTGGTGAGTGAACTGGGAGTCGATGGAAACACCGATGACTTCAACACCGAGTTCCTTGAACTTCGCCAGACGATTGTCGTGGGCGATGATTTCAGACGGGCACACGAAGGTGAAGTCCAACGGCCAGAAGAACAGCACGCGCAGCTTGCCCTTGGAATCGGACAGCTTGTAGTTGTCAACGATGGTGCCGTCACCCAGTACTGCTGCGGCTTCGAAATCCGGGGCTTGACGTCCGACCAATACGCTCATGGTGATCTCCTGAAAATGATGATGATGTTAAAGGCAGCGGGCCGCCTTCGTGATGAATCGCTACACAGACTAATCGTCACAGGTTGCAGATGCCAAATGTTTGCCACAATCAGCATCATAGAAATTGGCTATAGCAGTTCAATGACAGTGATGTTGAATGCCTTGCCGCCAGAGTACTCGTACTGTGCAGCCAAAGCACTGTGTGATCAAAGCACTGCGTGATCAAAGTGCTCAGGATGCCGTGTAGCAGCATCGTGCCGCACCAGGATCATAAGACATCATCATCCTGGCCGATATCCACTCCGTTCAGCTCACCACTGACCAGATCTACCTGCTGGCGCACCTGAATCGGCTGACAGCAGCGTTCGCAGTCGACGATATTCAACGCGCTACCTTCGCCCAGATCGAGAAACAACGTAAAGGGAGTATCGCAGTAAGGGCAGTTGATCTCGGCTTCATGCAGCGCATCATTGGTCGCCCCCTCCCCTTCACTCTCTAGTAACTCATGCCCTGGCCATTCATCGGGCTGGCCAGCAGAATGCTCCGCCAGCCATTGCTCAACGGCAGCATCAAGCATTTCATCATCTTCCGGCAGTCCTGCAGACTCCGGGCTTTCACTGGCGTCATCACGCATGGCAACCTCCACGACATCGGCGTCGGCGACCGCCGACTCTCACCTGTATGGCAGCGAACGCGACACTGGGTTCCTTACTTATACTGCGTCCATTACGTTGCGTACGCTTGATTTTCTGTCACATGATGACCATAGCTTTAACCATGACGTAATTTGCGATTTTGGATATCGCTCGCCTGCGACGCTTCGCATCCGGCCAGACAGCACCTGACGACAGCGCTGTTTTTGATAGCTGCTTGATGAATCATCAGTTATTGGTCCGGGCAAGATAATGACAAGGAGGAGAATCATGGGTTCCCAGCACTCTCAGTCACTGGATTCGCTCAATACACTCTCCGAGCTAAAGGTCGGAGACAAGCAGTATCACTATTACTCGCTGAAGAAAGCGGCCGAGACGTTGGGCGACCTGACGCGATTACCCTTCACTCTCAAGGTGCTGCTGGAAAACCAGCTGCGCTTCGAAGATGGCGAGACCGCCACCAAGGCTGACATCACGGCATTGGCCGACTGGCAGAAGACCGCTTCCAGCACGCATGAAATCGGCTACCGCCCGGCACGTGTTCTGATGCAGGACTTCACCGGCGTGCCGGGCGTGGTCGATCTGGCCTCGATGCGTGATGCTGTCAAGAAGCTCGGCGCCGACCCGGAGAAGGTCAATCCTCTGACACCGGTGGATCTGGTCATCGATCACTCGGTCATGGTGGACCACTACGGTGATGCCTCAGCCTTCAAGGACAACGTGCGCATCGAGATGGAGCGCAACCGCGAACGCTACGAGTTTCTGCGCTGGGGCCAGCAGGCTTTCGATAACTTCTCCGTCGTGCCGCCAGGCACTGGCATCTGTCACCAGGTCAATCTCGAGTATCTGGGCCGCGCCGTCTTTACCAAAGAGGAAGATGGCAAGACATTTGCCTATCCTGACACGCTAGTCGGCACCGACTCGCACACGACGATGATCAACGGCCTTGGCGTACTGGGTTGGGGCGTCGGTGGCATTGAGGCGGAAGCCGCGATGCTGGGCCAGCCCGTCTCGATGCTGATTCCTGAGGTGGTCGGCTTCAAGCTCACCGGCAAGCTCAACGAAGGCATCACCGCGACTGACCTGGTATTGACCGTCACCCAGATGCTGAGAAGCCGTGGCGTGGTCGGCAAGTTTGTCGAATTCTATGGCGACGGCCTTGATGACTTGCCGCTGGCCGATCGCGCCACCATCGCCAACATGGCACCGGAATACGGCGCAACCTGTGGCTTCTTCCCGCTGGATGGCGAGACGCTCAACTACATGCGCCTGTCTGGTCGTTCCGACGAACAGGTCTCACTTGTCGAAGCCTATGCCAAGGAGCAGGGCCTGTGGCGCGAAACAGGGCATGAGCCGGTGTTCTCCGACATCCTTGAGCTGAACATGACCGAAGTCGTGGCCAGTCTCGCTGGCCCCAAACGCCCGCAGGATCGTGTTGCACTGACGGACATCAAGCAGGCCTTTGAGAAGATTCTCAATGAGCAGCTGGGCGAAGTGCCGACGGTCGAGGAAGGCAAGTGGCTCTCTGAAGGCGGCCAGACAGCCGTGGATGTCGAACAGAGCTATGACAAGGACGTCGGTTACAGTGAACTTGAAGGTGAAACCTTCCGCCTTGATCACGGCGATGTCGTCATTGCCGCCATCACCTCCTGCACCAATACGTCCAACCCCAGCGTGATGCTGGCGGCGGGCCTGGTGGCACGCAAGGCGCGCGAGAAGGGCCTGCGCAGCAAGCCATGGGTCAAGACCTCACTGGCGCCGGGCTCCAAGGTCGTCACCGACTATCTGACGTCCGCCGGTGTGCAGGAGGATCTCAACGCACTGGGCTTCAATCTGGTCGGCTACGGGTGCACTACCTGTATCGGTAACTCCGGCCCGCTACCGGACTCCGTCGAAGCTGCCATCAACGAGCGAGACCTGACGGTCGCCTCGGTGCTGTCTGGCAACCGTAACTTCGAAGGCCGTGTGCATCCCAACGTGCGTACCAACTGGCTGGCGTCACCGCCCCTTGTGGTCGCCTATGCATTGGCCGGTACCGTGCGGACTGACCTTTCCAAGGAGCCGCTGGGCAAGGATACCGAGGGCAACGATGTCTTCCTGAAGGACATCTGGCCGACCCAGGCTGAAATCGCCACGGCCGTCGAGCAAGTACGTACCGAGATGTATCGCAAGGAGTACGCCGAGGTCTTCGACGGCGACGAGACATGGCAGGCCATCGAGGTTCCGGAAGCCGAGGTATACGAGTGGAAAGACTCCACCTATATTCAGCATCCGCCCTTCTTCGAGGGAATGAAGCGTGAGCCGGAACCCGTCAAGGATGTCGAAAATGCCCGCGTATTGGCCATGCTTGGCGATTCGGTGACGACGGATCACATCTCCCCCGCCGGTGCCATCAAGCCAGACAGCCCGGCCGGCCATTATCTCAAGGAGCACGGCGTCGAGGTCAAGGACTTCAACTCTTACGGCTCGCGTCGCGGTAATCACGAAGTGATGATGCGCGGTACCTTCGCCAACGTGCGTATCCGTAACGAGATGCTCGATAACGTCGAGGGTGGCGAGACCCGTCACGTGCCTTCCGGTGAACAGATGGCGATCTATGATGCCGCCATGAAGTACGCCGAGGACAAGACACCTCTGGTGGTGATAGCAGGCAAGGAATACGGCACAGGCTCCTCACGGGACTGGGCTGCCAAGGGTACCCTGCTACTGGGTGTGCGCGCAGTGATTGCCGAATCCTACGAGCGCATCCACCGCTCCAATCTGATCGGCATGGGCGTCGTACCCTTGCAGTTCCCGGAAGGCGAGAGCCGTCAATCCTTGGGCCTGACCGGTGACGAGGAAGTCAGCATCAGCGGCCTGAATGACCTGAGCGCCGGCGGCAAGGTCAAGGTCACCTTCAAGGGCGAGAAAGGCGAACAGGAAATCGAGGCACTCTGCCGTATCGATACCGATAACGAGCTGGAGTACTACCGTCACGGCGGCATTCTCCACTATGTGCTGCGCGGCATGCTGTAATCCTCAGTTCCACTGCATGTGATTGAGTCGTAAGCATCAGAAAGACAAAAACCCCCGCAGGCTGAGCCTGCGGGGGTTTTTTATGCGACATTCCTTGCGACGAGAGCTTAGAAGGCCTTGCGACGATAGGAGCGGTAACGCGGCTGCCAGAAGTTCTTCTCGATATTGGCGAGTATCACCTCTTCGCTGGATGCCAGTGCCACGCCATCGGCCTGCGCCTGACGCGCCACATCGAAGGCGATCTGCCGACTGATGGACTGGATGTCGCCTAGAGACGGCAGCAATGCACCTTCGCCGTTCACGACGATAGGCGCGTTGTTGGCCAGCGCATTGGCCGCGGCCATCAACATGTTGTCGGTGATGCGCGAAGCATTGGCTGCCAGCACACCCAGACCGATGCCCGGGAAGATGTAGGCGTTATTGCACTGTGCAATCACATGAGTCTGACGATTGTGCTCGACCGGCGCGAACGGGCTGCCAGTGGCAACCAGCGCCTTGCCATCGGTCCATTCAATGACTTCAGCCGGCGTCACTTCGACACGGGAGGTCGGGTTGGATAGCGGCATGACCAGCGGGCTTTCACAGCCGGCATGCATGGCACGAATCACGTCTTCGCTGAACAGGCCGCGCTGACCGGATACGCCGATCAATATCGTCGGACGTGCACCCTTGACTACGTCCAGCAGCCCACGGTCACCCAGTTCGGCAACGCTGCCCACGTCATGGGCCAGACGACTCTGGAAGTCATAGAGGCCATCCATATCGCTGGTCAGCAGACCAAAACGATCGACCATGAAGACGCGCTTGCGCGCTTCGCGCTCGTCCATGCCTTCTTTGACCATCGCCACCACGATCATCTCGGCGATACCGCAACCCGCACTGCCGGCGCCCAGGAAAGTGACGCGCTGATCAGAAAGCTTTTCGCCCTTGGCCTTGCAAGCTGCCATCAGAGTCGCAACGACGACGGAAGCAGTTCCCTGGATGTCGTCGTTGAAGCAGCAGACTTCATCGCGATAACGCTCAAGCAGCGGCATGGCATTGGCCTGCGCGAAATCCTCGAACTGGATCAGCGCTTTCGGCCAGCGACGCTTCACGGCCGTGATGAAGTCGGCGACAAAGCCGTTGTAGTCATCGCCCGTGACGCGCTCGTGACGCCAGCCCATGTAACGCGGATCGCCGAGCAACTTTTCGTTGTTGGTGCCAAGATCCAGCGAGATCGGCAGCGTATAAGCGGGACTGATGCCGCCACAGGCGGTGTAAAGGGACAGCTTGCCAATCGGGATGCCCATGCCGCCGATGCCTTGATCGCCCAGCCCCAGGATACGCTCGCCATCGGTGACAACGATGACCTTGACGTTGTCCTTGGTCGCGGAGCGCAGGATGTCATCCATGTGCTCACGGTCCGGATAGGAGATGAACAGGCCACGGTGATTACGGTATATATTGGAGAACTCTTCACACGCCTGACCGACGGTCGGAGTGTAGATGATCGGCATCATCTCTTCGAGATGCTCCTCGAGCACACGGAAGAACAGGGTCTCGTTGTCGTCCTGCACCGAACGCAGCAAGATGTGCTTGTCGAGATCATTGGTGCATTGCTGATACTGACTGTAGACCCGCACGACCTGCTCTTCGATGCTCTCGACATTCTGTGGCAGCAGCCCCATCAGATTGAAGCTGACACGCTCTTCAAGGCTGAAGGCACTGCCTTTGTTGAGCAGCGGCATCTCGAGCAGGCTCGGGCCAGCATAAGGAACATACAGGGAGCGCTTGGAAGTATCGGTCATGGCGGGACTCTTCATTCAGTTGGGACGACCTCACGCCCGACACTCTCTGCAGCATGACTGCAGGCTGCCGTACGCCCGAGGGACCTGTCGACGTGCGACTACCACGTGCGACCAGGGCCGAATGATAACATGCGCACCTTATGCACCGGCAGTCTGGGACGAGGTTGCCTGACGTTGCGTTGCGAGATGCCATTCACGATGCAAGACGCCCCGCACGCCACTCTCATCGAGGGGCAGGCAGGGCGTCCGGGGTCATGCGCTTCACAGTGAAAGTCGGGTATCTATCGCCGTCTTGCCACTTGCCTTCTGGCTCAGGCGAGGTCGGCCCGCGAGGCTGCCTTGCGGGGGGCCAACGCAAAGAAGGGGCGCAGGCGCACACCCAGCATGTTGCCGGCGAAGGCCATCACCAACCACAGCCAGCCATGCAGGCTGCCAGAGGCGATACCGCCGAAGTAGGCACCGATGTTGCAGCCGAAGGCCAGGCGCGCACCATAGCCCAGCAACAGCCCACCGATCACTGCCGCGATCAGCGAGCGCAGCGGAATGTCCCACTTCGGCGCGAACTTGCCCGCCAGCAATGCCGCAGCCAGTGCGCCGACCACGATACCGATATTCATCACCGTGGTGATATCGCTGTAAAGCGGTGCTGCCAGCGCCTTGGCATTGCCGGCTGCCTGCCAGTAGCCCCAATCACTCACATCAAAGCCCAGCGTGGTATACGCCTTGGCGCCCCACAGTGCGAAGGCTGAGGTGATGCCCCACGGCCGACCAGCCAATGCCAACGTCGCGAAGTTGAGCAGCGCCAGCGCCACGGCACCCGTCAGTAGCGGCCACGGGCCACGCAGGAAACGTGACAGCCCACGCGGCTGACTGTCAGTCTCGGCGGCCCTCTCGAGCGTGCCATGACGACGCTTTTCCAGTGTACGTGTCACCACCACGATGATGGTAAACAGTACCAGGCTTACAATGATACCGCCCACTGCGCCGAAGCTATCCACCAGCGAGACCGGCGGCAGTGATGGCAGGCTCTGCCACCAGCTGAAGTGCGCGGTACCGATCACGGAGCCAACGCAGAAGAAGATCAGGGTGATCATCATGCGTGCATTGCCGCCACCGACTGTGAACAACGTGCCCGAGGCACAGCCGCCACCCAGTTGCATGCCGAGCCCGAACAGGAAGGCACCGACTACCACCGAGATACCCAACGGCGACACGAAGCCCGATACCTCCTGCCCCCACAGACTGCCCGCTGCCAGCACCGGAAAGAACAGCACCACGGCAATCGCCAACATCAGCATCTGGGCGCGTAATCCACGACCACGACGGTCAGTGATGAAAACACGCCATGCAGATGTGAAACCGAAGGCGGCGTGATAGAGCACTACGCCCAGAGCGCCACCGACCAACAGCAATAGCCCCTGCCGCCAGCTGGCCACCAGGGTCAGGATGATGGCGGCGATCACCAACAGCCCACCGGCCCAGATGGCACGCGGATTGATAGTGGTGGAAGGCAGATCAGGCCCGCTGGCCCTGCCCTGTATTGCGTCGTGTTTCATATCTCGCTCCCCGACATTCTGGTCATGTTGCATTCATCATTGCGCCAAGCCTAACGCCTTCCCTTATGCCTGTGAACGAACTTTCAGAGCGCTGATCATTCCATGCAGGCATATAAAGCCATGAGGCGTCACTCACCCGGCCTTTTCACGAAAACACCCGCCATCGAAAACGATGACGGGTGTTCATGGCGATACGTGAAATGACGTAGGCGTTAGAGGAAGCTACCCAGACCCACTGCGCTCCGTAGACGCGCCATCATCGGTGCAGCTTCATCACGTGCACGCTCGGCACCACGCTTGAGAATGGCCTCGACATGCGCCGGATCTTCCATCAGTGCTACGTAACGCTCACGCGGGTCCTTGAGATGAGCATTGAGGTACTCGAACAGCTCATTCTTGGCATCACCCCAGCCGATACCGGCCGCATACTGCTCACGCATGGCCGCCACTTCCGCCTCGTTGGCGAAGGCCGAGTAGATCTGGAACAGTGAACAGGTGTCCGGATCTTTCGGCTCACCCGGCTCCAGCGAGTTGGTCTTGATCTTGCGCACGCTCTTGAGCAGCTGCTTCTCGGTGCCAAACAACGGGATGGTGTTGTTGTAGCTCTTGGACATCTTGCGACCGTCAAGACCCAGCAGCAGCTGGGATTTCTCGTCAGTCACCGCCTCAGGCATGGTGAAATAGTTGCCCTTGAAGAGGTGATTGAAACGTCCCGCCATGTCGCGGGCCATCTCGATGTGCTGAATCTGATCACGCCCGACCGGCACCTTGTGCGCATTGAACATCAGGATGTCCGCCGCCATCAGCACCGGATAGCTGAACAAGCCCATGCTGATGCCGCGATCCAGCTCATCGATACCACTCTCTTCGTTCTCGGCCACGGCGCCCTTGTAGGCATGCGCACGATTCATCAGTCCCTTGGCGCAGACACAATTGAGCAACCACATCAGTTCCGGAATTTCCGGCACGTCCGACTGGCGATAGAAGATGGCGTTGTCGGTATCCAACCCCAGCGCCAGCCAGGTCGCGGCGATCTCACGACGCGATTCCTGTACGCGCTTGGGGTCCTGACACTTGATCAGGGCATGGAAGTCAGCCAGGAAGTAGAAGGACTGGACCGTCGGGTCCTGACTGGCGTCGATAGCAGGCTTGATAGCGCCAACATAGTTGCCGAGGTGAGGGGTGCCGGTAGTCGTGATGCCGGTAAGAACGCGAGTCTTGGTCATGGATGCACTTCTTGGCCGTCTGTGTCGGAGTAATCTTGCAATGTACGTTGCAACAGAACGCATCGGGGCCACCGCCTCAGACGGGAGCCCCGATGCATGATTGCCATTATCTTACCCCGAGGCGGATAGCCTCCGTAAGGCCTACCCCTCGCCCTGCCTTATGCCCTGGTCGCATTCGAGGGCCTGGTATGCAAGTCCCTCTCTTTAATCTCAAGCCTTGCCCCCGCCTCCCTCCACTAGCCTTTTCTCAGCGCCTCATCCAATGGCGTAACGGGCATATCGAAGGCTTCACCGACTTCCGGCAAGATGAGGTGGCCATCGTGAACATTGAGGCCGCCAGCAAAGTGACGATCTTCACTTAACACCTTGCGGAAGCCACCATTGGCGAGGCGTACGACATACGGAAGCGTGGCACTGGTGAGGGCCTGAGTCGATGTGCGCGATACGGCGCCGGGCATGTTGGCCACGCAGTAGTGAACGATGCCATCGACCAGATAGGTGGAGTCAGCATGCGTGGTCGGTCGGCTGGTCTCGAAGCAGCCACCCTGATCAATGGCAACATCCACCAGTACCGCACCGGGCGTCATGTTACGCAGGTGCTCACGTCGTATCAGCTTGGGCGCTGCGGCACCGGGGACCAATACCGCACCAATGATGAGCACCGAGTGGCGTATCGCCTCGTCCAATGCTTCAGAGGTGGAATATACGGTACGAATCTGGCCCTGATAACGATGGTCCAGCGTCTCGAGGCGTGCGAGTGATGTATCGAGAATCACCACTTCAGCACCCAGCCCCAATGCCATGCGCGCGGCATTCTCGCCCACTACGCCACCGCCGATGACTGTCACGCGGGCCGGGGCAACACCAGGCACACCCGGCAACAGCACACCCAACCCGCCCTGCGCCTTCTCCAATGCATGCGCGCCGGCCTGAATCGCCATACGCCCAGCAACACGACTCATCGGGGCCAGTAGCGGCAAGCCGCCAGCAGGGTCCGTCACCGTTTCGTAGGCAATCGCGGTGACGCCACTGGCCAACAGGCCCTCGGTCAGCTCGCGAGCGGCAGCCAGATGTAGATAGGTGAAGAGCGTCTGACCCTTGGATAGTCGCGCCACCTCGTCAGGCTGAGGCTCCTTGACCTTGAGGATCAACTCAGCCGCAGCAAAGATACGCTCAACGTCTGATTCAAGCCGCGCACCGACACCTTGATACTCGGCATCACTGTAGCCGCTGCCCTCCCCGGAGCCACACTCGACAGTCACCTCGTGCCCATGAGCGATCAGCTCACGTACCCCCGCGGGGGTGAGTGCGACGCGATACTCATGGTTCTTGATTTCCTTCGGCACGGCGATCTGCATGGCGAATTCCTTGTGCTGCTGGTGAAGTGCTGCTGGCGGAGTGCTGCTGGTCAAGTAATACGCATTGCACGCAATACCCTTTAAGCACAGCAGACATGACGCTGACTCGCCAGCCAGATACCAGTGGCTTCCACCAAATCACACCACCTTTACAGAACAATGGATGCAAATTTGGCGACTAGGCAGATTCCTCACTCACCAGCGCCTCGCCATAGCACTCACGATAGGCAGCTGGCATACGCCGGGCGCGTCCACTGGAGAGCTCTATACACACAAAGCGTGTCCGCGCAGCGAGCAACGACACCCCATCACTGCAACGGCGCAATTGAAAGCGTCGCGTCAGGCTCAGTCGCCCATCACAGTCCACCAACCAGGTCGCCAGCATCAGCGTCTCACCGAGACGGGCACTGGCCAGATAGTCGATCTCATGCCGATGAATGGCCATCGCGCGATCCTGCTCACGGTAGTGATCAAGTCCTAGCCCGAGCGCTTCGGAATGCGCCCAGCTGACCTGCTCCAGCCAGCGGACATACTCCACATTGTTGACATGCCCATAGCCGTCCAGGGACTCCTGGGCCACCGTGATCGGCAGTAGAAATGGACGAGGCAATGCCCAGCCGGGAGAAGCCGCGTTCAACTCGTCGGACGTTGCCAAGGCCTCGGCAGTCGGCCCATCATGCGGCAAGCTCATGCGACAAACTCCGAATCAGTGCTCGTGTCGGTAGCATGGCCATCCGGTGGAGCACCCACATCGATGGGTGCGCTGGCACCACAGGCCCAGCATTCGCTGAAGCTTCCTTCGAGGCATTCACCACAGGCACACTGCCAATCCGGCTGGGCAGGCGCTGACTCGATACGTGCCAGCAGTTGCTGGGCGCGCGATAGATTATGCTCAGCCACCCATAGCTGCGGCTCGCAATCATGTACCGGAAGCTCACCTGCCGCCGCACCAAGCAGGCGGTTGCGCAGTTCACAGGGAATGCCCTCGCTCTCCAGCAGATTGCGCCAATGATCGATGAGCACGAGGTTATGGTGAGATGTTAGTCGTCTATACATGCCCTCAGATTACCAGAGTCCCGGAAGGACGAAAGCCATAAACGACAGCGCCGCCCCGAAGGGCGGCGCTGTTACAGCCATGACGTCAGCGCTGAGCACTGATCAATCACGATGCTTAGTCACGATACACGCGCAGGCCGAGTGCCTTGAGATAGGACGTCTCGGGGATCGACGGGTGCACCGGGTGATCACTGCCTTGATGGCCCTGGAAGATGACCTGGCCGTGTCGATCCTGGTGACGTACAGCGCCACGCACGACATCCATCAGGCGATCCGGTGCCAGATGCATGGAGCAGGAACCTGACATCAGCAGGCCGTCACGGCCCAACAGGCGCATGGCTTCACGGTTCAGGCGCGCATAGGCACGCTCGCCGTTGGTGATGTCCTTGCGCTTGCGGATGAAGGCCGGCGGATCAACGATGATCACGTCAAACTGCTCGCTTTCAGCACGCAGTGCCGCCATGGCTTCGAAGACATCGCCTTCCGCAGTGGAAACACGGTCTTCGACGCCATTGAGCACGGCATTGTCAGAAACGCGTTGCAATGCGGCGGCAGAAGAGTCGACACACAGCACTTCGCTGGCGCCATGTGCAGCAGCCTGCACGCCCCAACCACCGACGTAGCTGAACAGATCCAGGACGCGCTTGCCCTTCACCTGACGGTTGAGCCACGCACGGTTGTCGCGGTGATCATAGAACCAGCCGGTTTTCTGGCCATCGAGTACCGGCGCGGTGAACTTGACGCCGTTCTCTTCCAGCATGACGTCGTCCGGTAGTTCGCCGTAGACGACTTCGACGCTGCGATCGAGTTGTTCCTGACGACGGCCACTGGAATCGTTCTTGAACACGATAGCCGTCGGCTTGACGACCTTCAGCAGCGCATCGACGATCACTTCCGCCAGACGCTCCATACCGAAGGTATTGAGCTGACAGACCAGCACGTCACCAAAACGGTCAACGACCAGACCCGGCAGCAGGTCACCTTCACCATGAACCAGGCGATAGTAAGGCTTGTCGTAGAGGCTCTCACGCAGGGCCAGCGCCTGATTGAAGCGATGCACCAGCAACGAGCGGTCGAGACACTGTTCTGGGTCGCGCGACACGATACGCGCGCAGATCAGCGAGTTCGGGTTGACGTACGCCACCCCCATCGCACGACCATTGCTGGCCTCGATGATCGCTTGAGCACCCGGCTCGAAATTCTTGATCGGCGTTTCGGCGATGTCGACTTCATTGGAGTACAGCCACAGATGGCCAGCCTTGAGGCGGCGATCAGCATTCTTTTTCAGGCGCAGACGTTCAGTCACGGTAAATATCCAGAAAGCAGAGGAAGGGGACAGGACGACGACAGGACGCGCCCGAACGGGCCTATTCTAGTCGTCATGGCGGCCCCGGTCACGGAAGGGCCCCCGGTCAAGCAGTGGACTAGTGCTGGCAGTAAGGGCAAAAGCAGCTTGCCCGCTGGCCAAGCACCAGACTCATGATCTCGTGGCCGCATTCGCGACAGGGCTCGCCACCACGTCCATAGACATTGAGACGCTGGGCAAAGTAGCCCGGTTTGCCGTCGCCGCCAACGAAGTCACGCAGGGTCGTTCCGCCCTGCTCAATAGCCGCTGCCAACACCGTACTTG
Source organism: Cobetia sp. L2A1 (assembly GCF_009796845.1). NCBI lineage: Bacteria > Pseudomonadati > Pseudomonadota > Gammaproteobacteria > Oceanospirillales > Halomonadaceae > Cobetia > Cobetia sp. L2A1. The sequence continues at coordinate 3,744,347 of NZ_CP047025.1, forward strand.
CCGATGTGACTAGCCGTCCGCACTCCTCACGGGTGACGTCACCTGCAGGTCGACGCGGATCGATGCCGGCCGAGAACAACGCTTCACTCGCGTAGATGTTACCGACACCGACCACGTTGGCGTTATCCATCAGGAACGGTTTGATCGCGACACGGCGGCGGCGCGAACGCGTAAAGAGATACTCGCCGGTAAATGCGTCAGACAGTGGCTCCGGCCCCAGTCGGCTCAACCGGATATCGGCATATGGGTCACCGCGCACGAAATCCACGAAGCCAAAGCGACGCGGGTCGTGATAGCGCAGTATCTGTCCGTTGCCCAGCACCACATCTACGTGGTCGTGAGTACGCGGCGGAGTGCCCAGCGGCACCAACCTGAGGCTACCCGACATCCCGAGATGCCAGAGTAGATGGCCCTCGGCGATAGGCAGCAACAGGTACTTGGCACGCCGAGACAATTCGCCAAAGCGATGCCCGACCAACCATTCAGCAAGCTCTCCCGGGACAGGGGTACGCAGACGTGGCTGACGCACGATCACCTCAGTGACCTCCTGGCCCTCGACCAGCGGTGCGATACCGCGGCGAGTCGTCTCGACTTCTGGCAATTCGGGCATACTTCGTCCTCGACTTACGACCAAACGCACAACAGGGTGGCGGCCAGTGCCGACACCCTGTTGCAGGAGATGCCCTATCGGGCAGCATCCAGATACTCGAAAACCCGGTCAGGACCGGGTTTTCGAGGGTTCCGACAGCACGCTGACGGGAAACAAGATCACTTGATCTTGGATTCCTTGTACATCACGTGCTTGCGAACAACCGGATCGTACTTCTTGAATTCAAGCTTGTCCGGAGTGTTACGCTTGTTCTTGTCGGTGGTGTAGAAGTGACCGGTACCGGCACTTGACACCAATTTGATCTTGTCACGCATTTTCAGTTTCCTTCCACATTCGCATTCACCGAACGGATGAGAGCTTCGCTCTCGGTCCGGTTGCCATGGCTACAAGGGCTGTCTTCTAAAATTTAGAAGCGCTCGCCACGTGCAGTGAGGTCCTTGAGGACTTCGTCGATACCCTTCTTGTCAATGATGCGCATGCCCTTGGTAGAGACACGCAGCTTGACGAAGCGCTGCTGGGATTCAACCCAGAAACGGTGGGAGTGCAGGTTCGGCAGGAACCGGCGACGAGTCTTGCGCTGGGAGTGAGAAACATTGTTACCAGTCACCGGGCGCTTGCCGGTAACCTGACATACTTTGGACATTGGAGCCTCCAACCGCTGCGTTGGCTAAGTTGTTCAAAACCTGTCGGGCAAACCGGAAGTGGCAGGCGCCGCCTCATGCCCTGATTTCAAAGTGTGTTACGTCCGTTCCGGAAGACAAGCTTCAGGGTACTGGAACGTGCAGGCGCAGCATTTTACCCGAAGAGGAACGCGAAAGCACGCCCAAGACGGATTTTTTTCGCCAACACGCCCGTGCCCGAAGTGTCACATCGGTACAGCCGCTTGCTTAGCCGAACGCTTCACTCAGCCAATGTCGGCCAGAGTGGTCGCGAATTCTGTGGTGGGTGATACGGGAGGCGCAACATTACCACAACCAGTGCCCTGTTTTGCAATCCCCCCGTGCTACAGCATGCCCCTCACGATGCTGGCGAGCTGCCCTTTATAGCCAGCCACGCTCTGCAAAAGAGATGACTTCACCGTCGCCAACGACGAAATGATCCAGCACACGGATATCAAACAAGCCCAATGCCTCTTCCAGTCGTTGAGTGATGCGTCGGTCGGCATCGCTGGGCTCAGCGACGCCCGAGGGATGGTTATGCGCGAGAATCAAGGCACCTGCATTGAGTGCCAGCGCACGCTTTACCACTTCACGCGGATAGACAGCGGCGGCATCCAGCGTGCCGGTAAAGAGCGTCTCAAAGCGTATGACGCGATGCTGACTATCAAGAAAGAGTGCCGCAAAGACCTCATGCGGTAGATCCCGTAGATGTGACGACAGATAGCGCCTCACGAGTACGGGCGACGTCAGCGCGGCCCCCCGCATCAACAGACTTTCCAGGTGACGACGCGACAGCTCAAGCGAGGCCTGCAGCTGGACATACTTGGCATCACCAAGGCCTCGGGCGGAGCAAAACTCCTCTCGCGTCGCCTCCAATAACGGTCTAAGACCACCAAAGGTGGTCAATAGGTCACGCGCCAGATCCACGGCAGAGCGCCCCTTGATACCGACTCGCAAGAATATTGCCAACAACTCGGCATCCGACAGCGCAGCAGCACCCAGCGACATCAACTTCTCGCGCGGGCGCTCCCCAATCGGCCACTCTCGAATCCCCATGCTTCACCTCTTCCGCGTCGTCTGAAATACGGCTTGAGAATCGGCGTCCAGCGCTAGCGCTGATGTACGCTTCGTACCAGCCAAGACCCATCGTTAAGAATGAGAAGCGTGGTGACTCAAAGCCATGCCTGCCACTGACACTCTCAACGCTTGTCGCTTCAACGCTAGCCTTGGAAATCAGGATGGCATGTCAGTAAATGCACTCGTGGTAGACGCCGCACCCCGTCGGAGACGCTACGCAAGGTTGCGTCGCGGTGATATGGTAGAGAGCAGACTCGAGAGCTTCGACATCGACGAATCAGGGACGCAGGACATATCATGCACTCACTTGCTGGACGGCATATTCTACTAGGCATTAGCGGTGGCATTGCGGCTTACAAGGCCGCCATTCTCACCCGTCTTTTGAAAAAGGCCGGTTGTGACGTGCGTGTTGCCATGACGGAGGGAGCCCAGGCCTTTATTACGCCACTGACCCTGCAGGCACTGTCGGGCAATCCCGTGCATACCTCGCTACTCGACCCCGAGGCAGAAGCCGGCATGGGGCATATCGAGCTGGCGCGCTGGGCAGAGGTCATACTCATCGCTCCCGCCACTGCCGACCTGATGGCGCGGCTGGCCCACGGCCATGCCGATGACCTGCTGACCACGCTGTGCCTGGCCAATAGCGCATGCTGGGTGATGGCTCCGGCGATGAATCAGGCCATGTGGGCGCACCCCGCCACCCAGCGCAATGCCCGCCAGCTTGAGTCAGATGGCTGGACACTGCTCGGTCCTGACAGTGGCGAGCAAGCCTGCGGTGATGTTGGCGCAGGACGCATGCTGGAGCCGGAAGCCATCTTCAGTGCTCTGAGCACCTTGATGGACGAGCTGCCAGCCCTTGCACCTGCCGGAAACGTACTGCCCGCTGCAGGTCTGACAGTCACCATCACGGCAGGCCCGACTCGTGAGGCGCTCGATCCCGTCCGCTACCTGAGCAATCATAGCTCCGGCAAGATGGGCTATGCGCTGGCAACAGAGGCCATCGCATTGGGTGCCAAGGTGCGCCTGATCAGCGGCCCTGTTGCACTGCCAACACCAGAAGGCGTAGAGCGTATCGACGTGGAGTCTGCACTCGAGATGCAGACAGCAGCCGAGGGGGCACTCGATGACAGTGACATCTTTATCGGTTGCGCCGCCGTCGCTGACTTCCGGCCTGCCGAGATCGCCACCCATAAGCTCAAGAAGCAAGCTGGCGAAGCGCAGATGCACGTCGTGCTGACGCGCAACCCCGATATCATCGCTGGCATTGCCAGCCACAGCCACGAACGTCGCATGGCCGGACAACCATCACCACTGGTAGTGGGCTTTGCTGCCGAAACGCGCGATGTCATCTGCTACGCTCGCGACAAGCTGACGCGCAAGCGCCTGGACATGATTGTGGCCAATGATGTCAGTACACCGGGGCTCGGCTTCGGCAGCGATTCCAATGCCGCCACATTGCTGTGGCACGAGCACGATACGATCGCGCAGCAGGCTATCGATGCCTGCCCAAAATTGGCGCTGGCGCGTGAGATATTGCTCCGCGCGCTGACGCTTCATCACCGCAAGACAGACATCGGCCCCCGAAAGCGACGTTGAGTGTGACGCTATCGCGGTGACCTCACCTGCTACCATTAACGACCAGGACATACCTTGATGACCCGCCCCCGGCTCGAACTCAAGATTATCGACGAGCGCGTTCGCGACTATCCGTTACCGCATCACGCCACTCCCGGCAGTGCCGGGATGGATCTACGCGCCCTGCTCGATGCGCCGCTGACACTGGCACCCGGTGCCTGCGAACTGGTGCGCACTGGCCTGGCGATTCACATCGCCGACCCAGCACTGGCCGGCATGATCCTCCCGCGCTCCGGCTTGGGTCATAAGCACGGCATCGTACTGGGTAATCTGGTCGGCTTGATCGATTCCGACTACCAGGGCGAGCTGATGATTTCGGTCTGGAACCGCGGCACCAGTGAGTTCGTACTAGAACCCGGCGAGCGACTGGCACAGTACGTGCTAGTACCTGTCGTACAGGCCGAGCTGGTTGAGGTTACGGAATTCAAGGCCAGTGAGCGCGGCGAGGGTGGCTTTGGCCATTCGGGTCGCCACTGAGCCTCACACATTCGCGCCATTCACCACAGGCCAGCAAGCCGGCCTCGCTGCTTCAATGATTGATTCAACCGACAGGGATGCACCATGAGTCAGGTACCCGCTTCAATTTTTCGCGCCTACGACATCCGTGGGATCGTAGATGAAACCCTTACAGAAGATGGCGTACGCGCTATTGGGCAGTCCATCGGTAGCGAAGCTGCCGCGCGCGGTGAATCTACCGTCGTGGTCGCCCGTGACGGTCGCCTCTCCGGCCCACGTCTTTCCAAGGCATTGATTGCGGGCCTGCGTGACGCCGGTCGCGATGTCATCGACATCGGCATGGTGCCGACGCCGGTGCTTTACTACGCCACCCATATTCTGGAAGGCACTCGTTCAGGCGTAATGCTGACAGGCAGCCACAATCCGGCCAATTACAACGGATTGAAGATCGTACTGGCAGGCGAGACGCTGTCTGGTGACGCCATCACCGATCTGTACCGTCGCCTCACGGAAAATGATCTGAGCCAAGGCGAAGGCAGCCTGCGCGAAGAAGACGTTCGTGAGCGCTACCTGGATCAGATCACCGGTGATGTGGTCGTCAAGCGTCCGCTCAAGGCCGTGGTCGACTGCGGTAACGGCGTAGCGGGCGAAATGGGACCGGAGCTGATCCGCCGCCTTGGCGTTGACACCATCGCGCTGTTCGACGAGATCGACGGCAACTTCCCGAATCACCATCCGGATCCGGGCAAGCCGGAAAACCTCCAGGACCTGATTGCCAAGGTGAAGGAGACCGGTGCTGACATCGGCCTGGCTTTCGATGGCGACGGCGATCGCCTGGGCGTCGTCACGCCCAAGGGCGAAATCCTGTATCCGGATCGTCTCATGATGGCCTTGTCGGAAGATCTGATCGAACGCGTCCCGGGCGCGCGCATCATCTTTGACGTCAAGTGCACGGGCAATCTGGCCACCGTGATCGAGAAAGCCGGTGGCACGCCGGAAATGTGGCGCACGGGTCACTCTCTCATCAAGGCGCGAATGAAGGAAACTGGCGCAGCGCTGGCTGGTGAGATGAGCGGCCACATCTTCTTCAAGGAGCGCTGGTTCGGCTTTGATGACGGCCTCTATGGCGCAGCGCGTCTGCTGGAAATTCTCGCCAAACAGGACGTGGACGCTGACACCTTCTTTGATCGTTACCCCCAGGACCTCGGCACCCCTGAGATCAATGTCGAGGTGACCGACGAGACCAAGTTCGCTATCGTCGAGCGTCTTGCACGTGAGGGCGATTTCGGCACTGACGGCGTCAAGACCACTCTCGACGGCATCCGTGTCGACTACGCCGATGGCTGGGGCCTGTGCCGCGCATCCAACACCACGCCGGTGCTGGTGCTGCGCTTTGAAGGCAAGTCAGAGGAAGCGCTCGAGCGTATCAAGGACAGCTTCCGTGTCGCGCTCAAGCAGGCAGAACCCAGCATCGTGGCCCCCTTCTGATCTGATCAGCACACGATGTATCAGCGCCCCAGCATGCGCTGATGCGCGGCATGCAAGCGCAACATGATGGAATGGATAGCAGGTGCGGCGATGGGAAGATCCCGGCGCCGCACCTGCTTGTCCGCTGACAGTTTCCGGAGACAATTTCCGGACCTATTTTCTGTGGAGTGATACGCTGATGAGCCACGCCAACCGCGACCCGCATCAGGTGGTCGAGGTCCTGTCCGAAGCCCTGCCTTATATCCAGCAGTTCTCCGGCAAGACTGTGGTGGTCAAGTACGGCGGCAACGCCATGACCGAAGAAGCCCTGATCAACTCCTTTGCACGTGACATGGTGCTGATGAAGGAAGTCGGCATCAATCCGGTGGTCGTGCACGGCGGCGGCCCTCAGATCGGCGCTTTACTGGCCAAGCTCAACATCGAATCACGCTTTGTTGATGGCATGCGCGTCACTGATGCCGAGACAATGGATGTAGTCGAGATGGTACTCGGCGGCCTGGTCAACAAGGGTATCGTCAATCTGATCAATCAGTGCGGCGGCAAGGCCATCGGCCTGACCGGCAAGGACAATAGCCAGATTCGTGCACGTCAGCTCAAGGTCAGCGGCCATATGCCGGGCATGAATGCTTCTGAAATCATCGACATTGGTCATGTTGGTGAAGTGGAGCACATCTCTACTGATCTGATCGAATTGCTGACGCGCAATGACTTCATTCCGGTCATCGCACCGATTGGTGTCGATGCGCAAGGTCGTAGCTACAACATCAATGCTGACCTCGTGGCAGGCAAGGTCGCCGAAGCACTGGGCGCCGAGAAGCTGATGCTGCTGACCAACGTGGCGGGCCTTTTGAATGCTGAAGGCGAAGTGATGACCGGCCTGACAACGGAGGCGGTAGATGCGCTCATCGAAGATGGCACCATCTATGGCGGCATGCTTCCCAAGATCAGCTGTGCTCTGGATGCCGTGAAACAAGGCGTTCGTAGTGCGCACATCATCGACGGTCGTGTGCCGCATGCCACCTTGCTGGAAATCTTCACGAATGCCGGGGTTGGCACGCTGATCAGCAATGCCGAGGCAGAGACTGGCACTGCATAAAGAGCCTAAGCTGGGGCATGCCCCAGTGTTTCGCGCGAGGCAGCCACAACACGCCTCAGGACACGGACCCGCCCATAGCACATCGCTACAGGCCGCGAGAAACGACAAGATCCCATGACGCAGGCGAATCCAAAACAATCACGTCGCGAACAGATCCTCCAGGCACTCGCTTTGATGCTGGAAGAGGACAGCGGCAAACGCATCACTACCGCAGCACTGGCACGTCAGGTCGGCGTATCAGAGGCAGCACTTTATCGTCATTTTCCCAGCAAGGCGCGAATGTTCGAGGGGCTGATCGAGTTCATCGAGACCACCCTGTTCGAGCGTATTGCGCTGATCCTTCAAGACAACGACACTGCTCATGCTCGGGTGCATCACATCCTGAGCTTGCTGCTGGGCTTTGCCGAGAAGAATCCGGGTCTATGCCGATTGCTCAACGGCGATGCGCTTACCGGTGAGACGGCACGCCTCCGCGTGCGCATGGCGCAGCTGTTCGAGCGTCTCGAAACGCAGCTCAAGCAGGTATTGCGTGAAGCCGAGCCTCGTGAGGGACTACGGCCGGCCATCACTGTCACAGCAGCTGCCAATCTGCTGCTGGCCTGTGCAGAAGGCCGTATCGGTCAGTATGTGCGTAGCGATTATCGCAAACGTCCGACCGAGCATTGGGAAGACCAGTGGATGCTGCTGAGCCGCGATCTACTGCTGAGCAGTCAGGAACGTATCGCTGTTTAACAGCGTCCGCCCCTGACAACGCATGAAAAAGCCCCATCGGCAGTAGCCGATGGGGCTTTTTTACCTCGAGCATCTCTTCAGACAGGGCTCTCATCATCCCTACAACATGCATCCAAGACGCGCGCCAGTATCAGTCATGAAGTGGCATGTCAGTTCGGTGTCGCGTAACGCTCGACAATGGCTTCCGCTGACATCGGTCGCGCCAGCAAGAAGCCCTGATAGGAATCACAGCCCAGACGCTTCAGACCTTCGAGCTGCGCCTCAGTCTCGACACCCTCTGCCACAATCTCATGCCCCAGCGAATGACCCAGGCTGATGATGGCCCCTAGCAGCTGAGTCGCCTGATGATTGGGGCAACGACTGTCACTGCCGGCCTCCACAACCGCATCCATCTTCATGACGAAACTTCGATCTACCTTGAGCACATCCAGCGGTAACGATGAAAGATAGGAGAGCGAGGAATAACCTTGCCCGAAATCATCCAGCGCCACTCTGACTCCCAGTTCACGCAGTGCATTCAATACAGCAAGCCCGCCTTCCATGTCTTGAATCAGTAGCGTCTCGGTCACCTCAACCTCCAATCGCGTCGGTGCGAGATTCTGGCTTTCCAGTACGCTGATCACCTCATGCTCATAACCGGAAGTCAGCTGACGTGCCGAGAGATTGACGGCCATACGCGGCATGTGAAGTCCCGCATCCTCCCAGCGCACCATCTGGGCACAGGCTTCTTCCAGCACAAAGCGTCCGAGTCGGAAAATCAGACCCGTTTCCTCTGCCAATGGAATGAATTGCGCGGGAGAGATCATACCCAGCTCCGGATGCTGCCAGCGCAGCAGCGCCTCGACACCCAGCAACTCACCCTCGGCATTCAGTTGTGGCTGGTAGTGAAGGTATAACTGGTCACGATCGATGGCTTGACGCAGGTCCTGCTCCAACGTCATGCGTGACGCAACATGCTTGTCCAGTGACGACTCCCAGCACAACGCATGATCTCCGCGCGACTTGGCGTGATAAAGCGCAACATCGGCATTCAACATCAGCGCCTGTGCATCGCCACCCGCTTCTGCCAGCGCATACCCTGCCGTCAGGCTGATGATCAGCGGCCGCCCCAGAATCGTAAACGGACGCTCAATCTTCTGCTGAATGTCTTCCACTATCTGCGCCGGATGCTCATTGCCATGTGGAAAATAGAGGCCGAACTCATCAGCCCCAAGCCGCGCCACCAATCCGCCAGGAGGCAACAGGCGACGCAAACGCTCACCCATCGACACCAGCAGCTGATCGCCGGCCTCGTGGCCTAGCCCATCATTGACGGTGGAGAAGCGATCAATATCGGCGTAGATCATCAACCCGCCGACCGCGACATTCTCACTTGCCGCCGCCATGAAGGCCTTACGATTGTGGAGCCCGGTCAAGGCGTCATGACGTGCGAGAAAGTCGAGCTGGCGCTCGGATTCTTTATGGGCGCTGATGTCGAGCAACAAGCCCTCCCAGTAGCGCACTCCGTCGTCGCCTTCAATCATCACGCTACGCTCCAATACCCAGCGCTCGTGGTCAGCGATGATTCTGAACACCTGCTCCTGGCGCATCTGCGCGCACATCGCCCAGTGACGCGCCGTACTGACGGCCTGACGATCGTCTTGATGGATCAGCTCGGACAGCGTGACCCCAGCGCCCACCAGTGACTCGGCAGAACGCCCGAAAATTTCCGCTGCACCGCTACTGATAAACGTCAGTACACCGGTATTGACCTCAATGCGGTACACCACGCCCGGCAGATTATCCATCAGGGTCACCAGCGTGCGCGAGCGCGCCGTCATGGATTCCAGCGCTCCCTCAAGCTCATCATCTCGCTCACTACGCTGGCGTTCAGCACGCACCACGACAACGAGGAGAACCATCAGGAAGATACCGCCCAACAATAGACCGAACCAGGTACGCTGCCACCAGAACCACCATAGAGTGGACACTGGCTGACTCACCACGCTGAACAGTTTCAATGGGGCGATATAGCTGCCCGCCGCCATCCGCGCCTGCCCATCAAACCCCGGCACATGATAACGACGCACACCGCGCTCAGAGATGTACTTGCCCATATTGGCAAGCGAAGACAGCGGGAGCTTTCCGGCTACACCAAGCGCATGCTCTTGAGGGCTGGAAAACAACAGCAAGCCGTTGGTAGAAAACAAGCGTAACCGCTGCCCGTGATCAGCACCGGGATTGGCCAACAGACTACGAGACTCGGCGAAGTCCAGGCAGCCGACGATCAGCCATGACATACCATCGATCTTCATATGCCGATAAAACGGTATGCCTGGCTGCCCGGAAGCCAGCGGCAGCGCCGACCCAAACAGCAAGCTGCTACGACCGGGCAATGCTTGCGCCTCGGCCTGAGAAAGCTGCCAACTGCAGCTGCGCCCGACGCCAATCTGATGCAGGCTGCTTCCGCGGTAATCAGCGAAGGGCACCACCATCAAGGACACTAGCGCGGGGTGCCGTCCCAGTGCACTATCAAGCGAGCCACGCCATTGCTCATCAGTCTCTCCACGCAGCACGCGTTCCAGCACCAACATCTCGCGAGCGACATCCGAGATCAGCTGCTCGGTAGAGATATGCAGCTGAGTATCCAGGGTTTCTAGCCTGCGCATTTCCTGCTCGCGCACATCAAACCATTGGCTGGCCAGATAAAGCCCCCCCAGCACCACCAGCAAGGCGGCATTGATTCCAAAAATCCGCCAGAGCGAATGTGTGCCACCGTCACGGCGAGTAGTCGGGTCCACAGGGCCACCATCAATAAAATGATATATGTCGCAATGTGACAGAATGAAACATTATGTTGCACTGTTCAACTGCTAACTACAGAAGTACCAACATCTACTTTGCCTCAACTAAGAAGCCCCACCGAGAATCTCGGCGGGGCTTCTTTCATGACAGCGTTAAGAACAAAAGGTGAATTTAGGCCGCGAAACCTTCACTCATATCCCCCATCCATTCACGCAGCTTCTTCATGGCATTTTTCTCAAGCTGACGAATACGCTCGGCAGACACGCCATAGATATCCGCAAGCTCATGCAGCGTGGACTTGTTATCACTCAACCAGCGTTGCTGGAGAATATCGCGTGAGCGCTCATCCAGTGCAGCCAGCGCTTTCAGCAAGCGGCCATGGGAGTCATTCTCCATGTCTTGCTGCTCAACCCGGGCGGCCGGATCAAGACTATGATCCTCGAGATAATTGGCCGGCGCCTGATAAGCAGAACTTTCATCATCGCTGGGACCTGCATCAAACCCGGCATCGTGTGCCGAGAGACGGCTTTCCATCTCGCGCACTACCGTAGGTTTGACATCGAGGTCACTCGCGATCGCGTCCACCTCGTCGTTGTTCAACCATCCCAGACGCTTCTTGGCACCACGCAAGTTAAAGAACAATTTGCGCTGAGCCTTGGTGGTCGCGACCTTGACGATACGCCAGTTACGCAACACGAACTCATGGATTTCGGCCTTGATCCAATGCACAGCAAAGGAGACCAGACGAACCCCCTGATGAGGGTCAAAACGCTTGACCGCTTTCATCAGGCCAACATTGCCTTCCTGGATCAGATCTGCCTGCTGCAGGCCATAACCGCTATAACTGCGTGCGATATGCACGACGAAACGCAGGTGCGACATGACGAGGCGGCGCGCTGATTCCAGATGATTATCTTCATGCAGTCGTAACGCTAGCTCATGCTCTTCTTCCGCAGTAAGCACAGCGATACGATTCACCGACTGAATATAGCCGTTTAGATCTTGACCCGGTGACAGATGGCCAAGTGGCTGAAGACTGGTGCTCATAATACAGGGTCTCCATGGTTGCCTAGTTCACGCATGCAAGTAGTAAGACTGTGAAGGTAACAACAGGTTCCCGTCAAGGGCTGTACATGACGTGTATAAATGTCATGACACGTTTCACGACGTAACACCGAAGAGTGGGAATATCGTTTAATTGCCCACTCCACCTTCACTGCTGCCCGGCAACATGTTGCCGGAGCGTAATCAGTGTCTGCCTTTATGACGACATCAACAGCTAACCACCCAAAATCAGCGCGGAGATATGCTGGCGAGATGACGCCCCACCGCAAACCAGGCACCGATCCAACCCAGCATTGTACTCGAAAACAGTAACGAGGCACTGCCCGCTGCCCCCAGTGAAGGCAACATATAGTGGCCACCATAGCTTTGTACAAGAGCAGAGACCGGAGCGACTAGCCAGTTGCCGCCCAGTGCCAGAATGCCACAAGCCAGCAATCCTCCCCCCAGCCCGTACCAAGCACCGCTGTACAAGAATGGCCGTCGCACAAAGGCGTGCGTCGCTCCAATCAGTGTCACCACTTCAATTTCCTGTCGGCGGCTCTCTACGGATAGGCGAATGGTATTGCCCACCACTAGCAGAACGCCAAGCCCAAATAATACTGCCAATCCCAGCGTCACTTTTTGACCCAGCTCACCTAGTTGGCGTAAACGCTCCAACCAGGCCAGATCGAGTCGCGCACTCTCGATGCCCGGCTCGTGCTCAAGTCGACTGGCGAGCTGGCGTACGGACTCAGGTGTCGTATCGATCGGCGTAATCATGATGCTGGCAGGGAGTGGATTATTATCCAGCAGACTCAAGGAACGCTTGAGATCCAGTGCCTGGGCAAACTCTTCCATACCTTCAGCCGCAGTGATCAGACGTACACCGCCGATGCCTTGCTCATCTCGTAACCTATCTGCCAGATCCAGCGCCTGACGCTCACCGACAGACGTCTTGAGATACAACGTGAGCTGGGCACTATCATTAAGCTCATTGTCCAGCAATCGCGCACTATCCAGCGCCAGCCACAACGCTGCCGGCAACGTCAGTGCGATCGCGATCGCCAGCATGGTCAGCAAACTGGCAATCGGCGTAACCAACAGTCGGCGAGCGCTATCACGTGCCATGGCACTGTGATGACGTAACCAACTGCGATAACGGCTTTCGATGGAGACACGACTGGAACGCGCACCCTTACGCGCGCGACGCTCGGCAGCATCGTCGGTATCAGTCGATTCAGGGAGCGACTTGCGAGGCCGCGATGGGGGACGAGTGGAGCTCATCGGGCATCCTTATCAGCAATCAGGCGGCCATCGGAGAGTTCAAGCGTACGATGATGAAGGCCTGCAATCAGCGCCAGATCATGGCTGGCAATCATCACCGTAGTGCCGATACGATTAAAATCCTCGAACAGGCGCATGATATCGGCAGATAACGCCGGATCAAGGTTGCCAGTAGGTTCATCAGCCAGTAGTAACGCAGGCTTGTTGACCACTGCCCGCGCAATGCCTACTCGTTGCTGCTCACCACCGGACAGTTCAATCGGCAGTGCCTTTTCTCGATGAAGCAGGCCCACCTTATCGAGCGCAGCACGCACGCGCCGCGCCTGTTCGCGTGGCGTGAAGCCCTGGATCATGAGTGGCAGAGCCACGTTATGAAAGATATTGCGATCACTGAGCAGCTGATGGTCCTGGAAGACCACGCCAATCTGGCGACGGTAATACGGTACCTGAGAGGCATGCAGCCGGCCAATGTCATGCCCGGCCACCATGATTCGTCCGCGCGAGGGCCGCTCAAGGAGCATGATCAGCTTGAGCAGAGAGCTTTTCCCTGCACCGGAATGCCCGGTAAGAAAGACCATCTCACCACGCTCGACGTTGAAGTCGAGCCCAGCCAGTGCATCAAAACGCCCACCATAGCGCTTGCCTACATGCTCGAATGCGATCATGCCTCGCGCTGCTCCTCGTCGACCTCTTCCCCGCTACGGGCAAACAGTGCGTTGACGAAATCATCGGCGGCGAAGGGGCGCAGATCATCCACTCCTTCACCGACACCGATGTAACGAATCGGCAGATTGAGCTGCTTGGCCAGCGCAAAGATGATGCCACCCTTTGCAGTACCGTCGAGCTTGGTCAGCGTCAGGCCAGTAATGTTTACGGCCTCATGGAAGGTAGACGCTTGCGCCAGTGCGTTCTGACCGGTACCCGCATCCAATACCAGCATCACTTCATGCGGTGCAGCAGCGTCCAGCTTGGCCATCACGCGCTGTACCTTCTTGAGCTCTTCCATCAGATGGCTCTTGTTGTGCAGACGACCCGCAGTATCGGCAATCAGGATATCGATATTACGTGCCTTGGCGGCTTCCAGTGCGTCATAGATGACAGAAGCACTATCCGCCCCCGTGTGCTGAGCGATGACCGGTACCTTGTTACGCTCACCCCAGACCTTGAGCTGCTCGACCGCGGCAGCACGGAAGGTGTCGCCCGCCGCCAGCATCACGCTACGCCCCTGACTCTGATAACGCTTGGCCAGCTTGCCGATGGTGGTGGTCTTGCCGACACCATTGACACCAATCATCAGGATCACGAAGGGACCACTGCCCTTGGGCGGTAGCTCGATATCACGCGCGACGGGAGCCAGCATCACACGCAGTTCTTCCTGCAATGCCTCATAAAGTGCCTGCGGCTCCTTCAACTCCTTGCGGGAGATACGGGCCGTCAGGTTGTCGATGATCTCGGTAGTTGCCTCAATGCCCACATCTGCCATCAGCAGTTGCGTCTCGAGATCCTCCATCAGCTCATCGTCAATCTGCTTCTTGCCAAGGAAGAGGCTCGCGACACCCTCGGTAAGATTGGCGCGCGTCTTGCCAAGCCCTGCCTTGATGCGAGCGAAGAAACCACGGCGCGGCTTCTCGCGGCCATCGCGAGCAGTATCCCGCTCATCTTCCGAGGCGCTGGCCGATGTATCAGCGTCCTGCTCCTCGTGGATAGAGAGGACGGAGCCTTCAGCGGTACGAGAGCCTTCAGCGGTACGAGAGCTTTCAGCAGCACGCACTTCCGCTTCCTGACGGGCCTGTTCTAGCGCCGCCCTCTCTTCTTCCTCGATGGCCGCAAACTCGGCTGCAGCACGCGCTTCAGCAATGCGCTCTTCTTCCTGTCGTGCGGCAACCCGAGCGTCTTCTACACGTGCGGCTGCAGCGACTTCTGTCGCAATGGCTTGTGCTTGGGTCTCGGCTGCCTTTTCAGCCGCAACTCTTTCTGCTTCAGCCTTGGCGGCCTGCTCGACAGCGATGCGATCTGCTTCAGCCCTGGCAGCCTGCTCGGCAGCGATGCGATCTGCTTCAGCCCTGGCAGCCTGTTCGGCAGCGATGCGATCTGCTTCAGCCGTGGCAGCCTGCTCGGCCGCGATGCGATCTGCTTCAACCTTGGCAGCCTGTTCGGCAGCGATGCGATCTGCTTCAGCCTTGGCAGCCTGCTCGACAGCGATGCGGTCTGCTTCAGCCTGGGCAGTCTGCTCGGCCGCGATGCGATCTGCTTCAGCCTTGGCGGCCTGCTCGGCCGCGATGTGCTCTGCTTCAGCCTTGGCAGCCTGCTCGGCCGCGATGTGATCTGCTTCAGCTTGGCTGGCCTGCTCGGCAGCAATGCGATCTGCTTCAGCCTGGCTGGCTGGCTCGTCAGCCGGTGCAGAGGTCTGCTGCGTCTGTTCAAGAGCCTGTTGCTCGAGAGCCTGCTGCTCAGAGGCGTTCTGCTCCTGAGCCTTATGTTTCTTGCGCTTGAAAAAACCGAACATGGCGAGACAGTCCTGAACCCGTGAAAGTGGCCTCATCCTACCATCCCTTCGGGGCTGAAGGTACGCACCGCGCGGCATCCGGCGTCGCACATGCTAGACTCGCGGCATGAATAAACGCGCATCTTCCCAAGGCCCCGCTCGGGGCAAATCCTCAGCGACCTCACGTAGCGGCGAGCATCGTGGTCAGCGGGGTCAGACGACCGGTGGTGCCGGGCGCCTACGCATCATCGGCGGGCGCTTCAAGCGTCGACTGTTGACCGTGATCGATGCGCCGGGGCTGCGCCCGACGCCGGACCGTGTTCGCGAGACACTATATAACTGGCTCGGCGCGCATGTCGCAGACGCTCGCGTGCTCGATCTGTTTGCAGGAAGTGGCGCTCTGGGGCTTGAAGCATTGTCCCGCGAAGCAGCACATGTCACCTTCGTCGAGCGCGAGAACCGTGTGGCACGTGCACTCCAGGCGAATATCGACACACTGGCCGGCGATACAACACTGCCCGCCAGTGTATCGAGCGCAGAGGTGATGCATTGGCTTGAGACAGTCCAGCCACCACAAGGAGGCATGGACCTGGTACTGCTCGACCCGCCCTTCCGTCTCGATCTCGCGGCATCCAGCTGCGCCTTGCTAGAAGCTCGGCACTGGCTCAGCGATGACGCCATGATCTATCTGGAAGTCGAGTCAGGCCTCGAGCCAACTGTACCCGCCAACTGGCAATTGCATCGTGAAAGCCGTGCCGGCGATAGCCATGGGCGCCTATATCAGCGCTATCCGCCAGCCTGAGCCATGGAGAGAATAGCCCGTCGGATGGCAGCGAAAGCCGTCGCCGTGCGGCTTTCGCTCTTGTGTCGACCCAAGCGGCGTCGTAGTCTGCCTGCAGGCGGGTATCGCTGTGCCGTCCGGCAAGGACTTCCGGAGTGGCTGATCTTCATCGCACCAGCATTCACCGCATACGTTTACCGCCCTTAACGAACATCCTCGAGCCGCCAAAGTGGCCCGACAAGGAGATAGCATGAGCACCGAACTCTTTACCCAACTTGAGCAGAAAGTCGGCCAGGCCATCGACACCATCGAAATGCTGAAGATGGAAGTTGATGAACTCAAGGAAGAGAACCAGCGTCTGAGCGAGGCCAAGAATGGTCAGGGCGAAGAGCTTGAGCAACTACGTCAAGCCAACACTCGCTTGCAAGAGGAGCGTGATCAGTGGGCTGGCCGTCTGGAATCTCTGGTGGCACGTTTCAGTGAAACCGAAACCCAAGACGTCTGAGGTTCAGGGCACCTGAAGCGATGAAGCGTCAGAACATCTGATATTTCAGTGCCCTGGAAACAACAATGCCCCCGACAGGAGACTGCCGGGGGCATTGTTGTTTGTACTGGTACGCAAGGTACGGTCGTCGAGTCAGCCGAGCGGACAGGACATCAGCACGGCATCTTCACGCGCCCCGTCAGCGGCAGGGTAATAGCGTTTGCGAATACCGTCTTCACAGAATCCGGCGCGAGCATAGAGCGCCCGCGCCGGAAGATTCCCCGCGCGTACTTCCAGCAACAATCGCTCAAGCCCTCTCTCTCGATGCCAATCACCCGCACGCGCAAGTGCCCCTTGCAGCAGCAACTGTCCGATGCCCTGCCCGCGCAACTCAGCGTGGACGGTGATCGCCTCGATTTCTGCCTCGAAAGGGCCACGCGCCACCACCACGAAACCCGCCAGGCGTTCAGGCTGCCGATTCATCGCCGGTAGGTACCACCCCAGTACACATCGAGTGGTATCGCTAAGCACCCCCACCAGCTGGCACTTGCTCAGACCGTGTGGCTGACCCGCATCAATGACGAGCAGAGCAGTCAGAGTGGCATCATCGTGCGCCAGCTCGCGTAGCCCCCCCGACACCTTACTCATGCTGAATCGCCCGACGTGGCACTCTCACTTTTCCAGCCACGTCCCCAGCGAACCAGCAGTGGCCATAGTGCACGCTTGGCTTCACTGGAATGTGCGAGCGCCGCCAGCGATGGCCCGTGCCAGATAGGCAGGTTCAGCAGGCGTGACTCACCTGTGCCATTCATCGATGACGTGATATCCAATACCTTGCAGAGTGCCTTGCTTGTCTCATCGTTGCCAAAGACAAGTACGCGTTCCGGCTGCCACTCACGCCGCGCTGGCCCAGCAAGGAAAGCCCGCAGCCCTTCCTGAGCTTCTTCCAACGGAGCACTGGCCTTGAGGTTTGGCAACAAGGGCCAGCGGAAGCGACTGAACGTGAGCTTACGTGACTCAGTGATACCTGCCGCGCGCCATAGCGCTTTCAAGAGTGCCTCGCCTTGCAGATGCGGCGCCTCATCACCCGGGAGCAGTACCAGCCAGCGACCGTCAAGTGCAGCGATCTGCAGACTGAAGCGCAATGGAGGCTGATCAGCCGGTGGCGGCGTAACAGCCGCTTCGTCAGTCATCTCGGCAGGCGTTGACATCTTTTCAGGCGGTGTGCCCCAAGAAGCGGTACTGCCTTGCTCCACTGGCAGCGAGACTGACGAAGCGGAAGATGACAAGGCCGACGGCGCCTGGGCTGCTGGCGTTTTCGGCTGCTGCACAGAGTCTGCCATGCCCAGTAGCGCACGCGCGTTCTGCGATGGCGGCGGACCCGCAGGGCGAGTGGTAGCCTCCGGCGCACGAACAGCCAAGGGAGCCGTCTGATGTGCCGCCGGACGCGGCGCCTCATCAATCAGAGCGTGCAAGCGCGCCTGTGGCGCTACAGCCTCATGCGTGATCAGCTCAGGCCATTCGCATGCCGCGGTGGGCAGCGCATTGGGCAGCTGGTAACGACCAACCCAAGCGGTCAGCCCCATCGCGTCCAGATATTGCAGGCGTTGCGGTTCAGAGGTCATGGTCAGTGCTTGCCACCGCTCTTGCTTCCACCCAGGCAGTTGGGAGAATCAGGAATCTCGCCACCACGCGCCGTCCACTGCTGCGGGGTATACAAATGCAGTGCCAAGGCATGAACGGGACCCGCCAACTCTTCATCAAGCAATGCATAGAGTAGCTGATGGCGTTTTACCGGCATCAGCCCCTCAAAGCGCGTACTGACCAAGGTGACCTTGAAATGCGTCTCGGAGTTGGCCGGCACACTGTGCATGTGGCTCTCGTTGACGACCTCGACCATCAGCGGGTCGAGCGTCGTGAGCTTGCTTTCGATCTCGGCCTGGACGCTCATGCGCACTCTCCTGTAACAGGGCAACTACCGAACGGACGGCAGGATAAACGGGACGATACGGGCAACATCCATTGCTCCATGTCAGAGACTGGGCACACAACGCAAATGGCCCCGAGCATATTGCCCGGGGCCATTGTAACGCCTGTAGCGCTGACTGGTAGTGCTAGCCGTCAGTCAGGTAAACACAGGTATGCTCAGTCGAGGTCTGCGAGCAGCTCATCGTCCACTTCGCAGACTTCCAGCGGCGCCTCGTCATCGAGATCCACTGCCAGATAGCTGTGCTCGACGGTGATGAAGCTATTGAACAGCGCCTTGTCCAGCGGCTGCGGCCAATGGCGAGTGTCTTCTTCCCAGGCACGCAGCTCACTTTCGAGTACGTCAAGCCAACGCTCGGACACGAAGCCATCCAGCGCCTCACGGGTATCCATCTCGGGAATCAGGTAGACGGTACTCTCCTGATTGACATCCTCCAGCGCCAGATCTTCGCCACCCTCGCCATCGGATTCCAGCGAGTTGATCCAGTCGACAAACGCCTGGGTCGGCTTGACGCTCAGGGCGGAACGGTTAAGCAGCTTCATTCTGCACTCTCCAGGACATTCAGGGGCAATTCCCAAGATAAGACACACCGTTCACCTGCTGTGCGTGACATGCCACACGTACATAAAGGCCGGTGAATCTCGGGGCGCTGCTGTCGGATATCGTCGTGTAAAAAGGCCGACAGACAAGACGCCGACCATTATGGCCGCTCGCAGGCGACAAAGCCAAGCGTCGCCGTGCCTCGTCGTTCATGACGCGACGCAATGTACCGACTCACGCACATGAAAAACGCCCCCGATCATGGATCGAGGGCGCTGAGGAGCAGCGGTGCTGTTCGTCACTCCGCCAAGCGACTTAGTCCTGCTGCGGACGCATCGCCGGGAACAACAGTACGTCACGAATAGAGGCACTATCCGTCAGCAGCATCACCAGACGATCAATGCCGATGCCTTCGCCAGCTGTCGGTGGCATGCCGTATTCCAGCGCGCGCACGTAATCAGCATCGTAGAACATGGCTTCGTCATCACCAGCATCCTTCTCAGCAACCTGCGCCTGGAAGCGTTCCGCCTGGTCTTCTGCGTCGTTGAGCTCCGAGAAGCCATTGGCGATCTCACGACCACCGACGAAGAACTCAAAACGGTCAGTGACGTGCGGGTTGTGGTCATTACGACGCGCCAACGGACTGACTTCGGCCGGATATTCAGTGATGAAGGTCGGCTGGTCGAGACGGTGCTCGGCGACTTCCTCAAATATCTCGGTCTCGAGCTTGCCCAGCCCCCAGATCGGCTTGACCTGAATACCCAGACGCTCGGCCGTGGCGCGCGCTGCCTCGAGCGTAGCCAGATCATCATCGCTGATGCCATCACTGTACTTGATGATCGACTCACGCATGGTCATCTGAATGAAGGGTTGGCTAAGGTCGTACTCGCTGCCCTGACAGGTAATCTGCATGGTACCGAGCACTTCCTGTGCCGCCGTGCGAATCATGTCCTCGGTGAGGGAAATCAGGTCACGGTAGTCCGCGTACGCCCAGTAGAACTCCAGCATGGTGAATTCGGGATTGTGTCGTGTGGACAGCCCTTCATTGCGGAAATTGCGGTTAATCTCGAACACACGCTCGAAGCCACCCACCACCAGACGCTTGAGGTACAGCTCCGGCGCGATACGCAGATACATCTGCATATCCAGCGCATTGTGATGCGTGATGAACGGACGCGCCGTCGCACCACCCGGAATCTGCTGCAGCATCGGCGTCTCGACTTCCATGAAGCCACGGTCGCTGAGGAAGCGACGGATGGAGGCGACGATACCGGCACGCAGCGCGAAGGTGCGACGCGACTGCTCGTTCATGATCAGGTCGACATAACGCTGACGATAGCGAATTTCCTGATCGGACAGACCGTGGAACTTGTCCGGCAGCGGACGCAGGTTCTTGGTCATCAGCTGGGCGCTTTCGATCATGACATACAGATCGCCCTTGCCGGATTTATGCACCGGACCGCTGGCACCTACGATGTCACCGATGTCCCAGCTCTTGATATCGTCGAGCAACGCTTCCGGTAGACCTTTCTTGTCGACGTAGAGCTGAATCTGGCCGGAGACTTCCTGCAGCACGATGAACGGGCCACGTTTACGCATGATACGGCCAGCGACGGCCGCCTTGCGATCGAGGGTCTCGAGCTCGGCCTTGTCTTTCTCGCCAAGCTCGACCAATAGATCAGCGGCGAGGCTGTCACGGCGAAAATCATTGGGGAAGGCGCTCTTGCCTTCGGCAGCAGCCTGCTCGCGACGAAGGCCAAGTTTGGCGCGACGCTCGGCAATCAGGTGGTTTTCTTCCTGGGCCTGTTCGGTGGCCTGCTGCTCATCAACGGCGGGGGTCTGCTCTGTCGACATGGAGGTGCCTGTCTCGTGTCAAAGGGTCATGGCCAACAGGCCACGACAGATCATGATCAGACTGAAAGGAGTCTCCGCCAGCTCTGATCGCGATACGGGAATTCATGGCCTCCACCGCACTGAGCGGTGGAGGCGAGGGAAGCCCCAAGGGTCAGCGAGTGCCGAACCTTAGAGCCCCATCTTGAGGCTGGCGACGATGAAATCATCAAGATCGCCATCGAGCACCTTGTCACAGTTGCTCGACTGGACGCTGGTTCGCAGGTCCTTGATACGCTGGTCATCTAGGACATAGGAGCGAATCTGGCTGCCCCAGCCGATATCAGACTTGGAGTCCTCGAGTTCCTGCTTGGCCGCGTTGCGCTTTTGCATCTCGGCTTCGTAGATACGCGCCTTCAACATCTTCATGGCACGATCACGATTGGAATGCTGGCTACGCTCGGTCTGGCAGGCCGCCACGATGCCCGTGGGGACGTGGGTGATACGTACCGCCGAGTCGGTGGTGTTGACGTGCTGACCACCTGCACCCGAGGAACGATAGGTATCGGTGCGCAGATCAGCCGGATTGATGTCTATCTCGATGTTGTCATCGATTTCCGGCGACACGAACACGGATGCGAACGAGGTGTGACGACGGCCGCCTGAGTCGAAAGGACTCTTGCGGACCAGACGATGTACGCCAAGCTCGGTGCGCAACCAGCCAAAGGCGTAATCACCTTCGACATGGATGGTCGCGGACTTGATACCCGCGACTTCACCGGCACTCGCCTCGACGATCTCGGTCTTGAAGCCGTGATGCTCAGCCCAACGAAGATACATGCGCAGCAGGATATTGGCCCAATCCTGCGCCTCCGTTCCGCCGGAACCTGACTGGATGTCGAGATAGGCGTTGTTGGCATCCATCTCACCGGAGAACATCCGGCGGAACTCGAGCTTCTCAAGGCTAGCCTTGAGGTGATTGAGTTCGCGGACGACTTCATCCACGGTACCTTCGTCGTCTTCCTCGACGGCCATTTCCAGCAAGTCGCTGCAATCGGTCAGACCGTTGCTCATGTCATCGAGGGTCTTGACGACCAGCTCCAGCGACGCGCGTTCCTTGCCAAGCTTCTGAGCGTATTCCGGGTCATTCCAGACGTCCGGATTCTCGAGCTCGCGGGAGACTTCCTCTAGCCGATCCTGCTTGTCGGCATAGTCAAAGATACCCCCTCAGGACTTCTGCCCTTTCGGACAGGTCCTTGATGAGGTTGGTAATCGGATTGATCTCTTGCATGGTCGTCCTGTCTTGAGGCGATGATGCGTGAATGGGTGCGCGGCGGCTCTGTCATGTACGACAGGTTACAAGACGTGCGCCCAGAAGGCGCACGCGCAAGCCGACAACGCGCAAAGCCCGATATTGTAGCCATTTCCCTGCGTGGCGACCATGCCTGTCGCCAGCGTCGACGTAGTGGATTGTGCTGACTACTCTCCGAAGTCGCAGATGGCGCACACAGCACCTTTCAGAAACGTGAACACGACTAAAGTTATTGACCGCTCCTGAAACGTTGAACCCCTCGCCAGCGTTGCTCTGCATGCCGCCTATCGAATACTTGCATGCGTCATCCATTTTTTAACATGGACAGCATGGCCATCTAAGTTCAATGGTAGACAGTACATGCTGGCTCCATGATTCATGCCAGCGGCATAACAGCATCATCACTAACAACAATAGCGAGCCACTCGATCATGAGACAGCTGCACACCGATTCACCGGCGATGCCCCCCGGTTTTCCGCTCAAGCGTCTGGTCACCTCTCTGCTGCTGGCTGGTAGCCTTGTAGCCTCAAGCGGCGTACTCGCTGACACTCTCAAGCTGGCCATCATGGGCGAGCCCGCCTCACTGGACCCGCAGCAGATCTCGGGCACCTGGGAAAATGATGTGGTCGGCGATCTGTTTGAGGGCCTGATCACGGAAGCCGCCGATGGCAAGCGTGTTCCCGGCGCGGCCGAATCCTGGAAGATCTCTGACGACGGCACGACCTATACCTTCGCGCTGCGCAAGGACGGCAAGTGGTCGGATGGCCAGCCAGTGACCGCTGATGATTTCGTGTTTGCCCTCCAGCGCATCATGACGCCAGAGAACGCCTCGGATTACGCCTACATTCTCTATCCGATCAAGAATGCCAAGGCCATCAACACTGGCAAGGACAAGCCAGCGTCGCTGGGTGTGCGTGCCGTCGATGATTACACCCTCGAGATCACGCTTGAGCGCCCGACACCCTACTTCCTGGATCAGCTGACTCATTACACCGCCTACCCGCTGCCCAGACATGTGGTGGAGAAGTACGGCAAGGATTGGACTGACCCGGGCAAGATGGTCTCCAACGGTGCATTCGAGCTGACCGAGTGGCAGCCACAGACCCGCATCGTCGCGGTCAAGAATCCCGAATTCCATGATGCCAAGGATGTCGCACTCGATGAGGTGATCTACTACCCCATCGAGGAGCGTAACAGTGCCCTGAAGCGTTTCCGTGCCGGCGAGATCGACATCGCGCGCGAGTTCCCGACTCAGCAGTACCGCTGGCTGAAAGAGAACCTGCCGGAAGCGACTCACGTCGCGCCCTACCTGGGCATCTACTACTACGTTCTCAACTCACGCGATGGTCATGCCACTGCCGACCCACGCGTGCGCGAAGCGCTCAACCTGTCGGTACGCCGCCAGGTCATTACCGACAAGATTCTTGGCACCGGTGAAGTCCCCGCCTACAGCTTTGTGCCAACAGGGGTGAATCACTACGACATCCAGGAGATGGCCTTCAAGGACATGTCGATGGATGAGCGCATGACGAAAGCCAAGGCGCTGATGAAAGAGGCCGGCTATGGCCCAGACAAACCACTGGAACTGACCCTGCGTTACAACACCAGCGAAGACCACAAGAAGATCGCCATCGCGGTCGCCGCCATGTGGAAGCCGCTGGGCGTGAAGGTCAATCTGCTGAATGCCGAAGTCGCCGTGCATTACGAGGACATGCGTCAGGGCAAGTTCGATGCTGGCCGCGCCGGCTGGATCGGTGACTACAACGACGCCCAGAACTTCCTCAACCTGCTGGAAACCGGCGTGCCCAACAACTACGGTGCCTATTCCAACAAGGCGCTGGATGCCGACATGAGCAAGGCGGCCAATACGCTGGACATGGACGCACGTGAAAGCTTGATGCAGGACGCCGAGCGCAAGGCACTGGACGACTATGCCGTACTGCCGATTCACTACTACGTGTCGCGCAACCTGGTGAACCCCAAGCTTCAGGGATGGCAGGACAATATCGAGGATACCCACCGCTCGCGCTGGATTTCATTCTCCGAATAATTCTCTGCACCATCAGGTGATCACGCTCCCGACCTCAGGGTCGGGAGCCTCCACCCTCTCGCTATCGAAGCTTCATGCAGCGGTAGCCAAGAGAGTGACGTCCGCCATGGATGGCAATGTCGCGTCGCCTGACGGGCGACAAGGAGCCTGCAGCATGCACTTTTCTTCCCCTGTCGATCGCCCTGTTGGCGTTCGTTTTGGCGTGGCCGCGTGTCACGTCTCGCGCCAATCACTCCCCGCGATATTCGTGAGTACCGGTCTATTACTGGCGGGCCTGCTTCCCCTATCACAGGCACTGGCAGCCGATACCGAGCCACGCTCATCTCAGCACGCCCCCCAGGTATTACGTATCGCCAATGGTGCCGAGCCTGGCTCTCTCGACCCTCAGCTGACCAATGGCACCTGGGAGACGCGTATCACGCGTGACCTGTTCGAGCCACTGATTGCCTACGCGCCTGACGGCACCTTGGTAGCGGGATTAGCCGAACGCTGGGAGGTCTCCGATGATGGCCTACGCTGGACCTTCCATCTGCGCGAAGGCCTTGAGTGGTCCGATGCGACCCCGCTCACTGCCAACGATGCTGTCTTCGCGCTACGCCGATTGATGACACCTGAAACAGCGGCGCATAACGCCACACTCTACTATCCGATCGTCAATGGCCGTGCGGTCAATACTGGCGAACTACCACCGGAAAAACTCGGTGTCTCGGCACCCGATGCTCAAACGCTAGTCATCTTGCTCAGCCATCCTTCGGCTACCCTCGAGCAAACGCTGGCCATGAGCGAGGCCGCGCCACTGCCCCGCCATGTCATCACTGCCAGCGACAGTCAATGGACGCGCCCCGCGAACATGGTCAGCTCTGGTGCCTTCGTCCTGAAGGAATGGGCACCGCAGTCACACATAGAACTCGCACCGAACTCGCACTATTACGCTGCGGGCAAGGTCGCGCTCGATACGGTGATCTATCTGCCCATCGAGGAGGGCCACGCGGCGCTCAATCGCTTTCGCGCCGGCGAGGTCGATATTGCCTACAGCGTTCCCGCCAGCCACTTCGCGTGGATAAAGAAGCACCTGCCTGAGGCACTGCATACCTACCCGATTCTCGGGGAGTACTTCTACGCATTCAATCTACGCGACGGCTCACCCGTCGCAGACCCACGTATTCGGCGTGCGCTGAACCTGGCCACTCGTCGTGACGTGATCACCGAGCGCATCCTTGGCATGGGGCAGATCCCCTCGCTGCACTTCGTGCCAAATGCGCTCACTGATCACACCGGTGGCCGGTTTGATTTTGCTGACTGGCCAATGGAAAAGCGCATGGCACGCGCCCGCGAACTGATGGCAGAAGCCGGTTTTGGTCCAGAACATCCTCTGGCACTGGAGCTGCGCTACAACACGCTGGAAGACCACAAGAAGATCGCGGTGGCATTGGGCGCAATGTGGAAGCCACTCGGCGTTGCCGCCACCCTGACCAATACCGAGGCTGCCGTTCACTATCGTGATTTAGCACAGGGCAATTATCAGGTGGGCCGCTACGGCATGATCGCAACGATTGCCGATGCCTACGACTTCCTGAACGCCTTCACTTCCGATAACACCTCTAACGCACCCGGGCTGCATTCACCGACTTATGACGCGCTGATCTCCGCCGCTGCGAGCGAAGGCGATGCCCAGGTACGCCGCCAGCACTTGCACGAGGCCGAACAGTACCTGCTAGACCATGATGTGGTGCTGCCGCTTTACGACTACGTGACCTCGAGCCTGATTACGCCGCGCCTGGCGGGCTGGGCACCGAATGCGCTGGACGTACACCCAAGTCGCTTCATGCATTTCGATGAGTAGTGCTGATAAGCCGCTGATCCTGATCATTCATGGCCAAGCGTTTCGATTGAGTCACTGCTAGCCACCACTGCTATCAACAACAACGACACACAGCCGGGCACTCTCCCGGACGGAGCACGCGATGCTGATCTACACCCTCAAGCGATTGCTGCAGGCGATTCCCACCCTGCTGATCGTGATCACCCTGTCGTTCTTCTTGATGCGTGTCGCACCCGGTGGGCCATTTGATGGCGAACGACGTTTGCCACCCGAAATCGAGCAGAATCTACGCGCGGCCTACCATCTCGATGAGCCGCTACCAATGCAGTACCTGCGCTATCTCGGGGATCTGGTGCAGGGCGATCTCGGGCCATCCTTCAAGTACAAGGACTTCGATGTCAGCGAGCTGATCAGCCAGGGCTTTCCCGCGAGTCTGGAGTTGGGGATGTGGGCAATCATCGCCGCATTGCTGGTCGGCGTGCCGCTGGGGGTAATCGCTGCACTCAAGCGAAACTCGACGGCTGACTACGTCGTGATGAGCACGGCGTTGGCGGGTATCGCAGTACCCAATTTCGTGATTGCACCGATGCTGGCACTGGTATTCGGCGTACTGCTGGGTTGGCTGCCTGCCGGCGGCTGGAACAATGGTGCCTGGCAGAACCTGATCCTGCCCGTGGTCGCGCTCTCCATCCAGCAGATCGCCTATATCGCTCGCATGATGCGCGCCAGCATGATCGAGGTACTGGGCAGCCACTACATTCGTACCGCGCGCGCCAAGGGCCTCAGCGAGTGGAAGGTCATTCTGCACCATGCACTACAACCGGCAATGCTGCCCGTCGTCTCCTACCTCGGCCCAGCCATCGCCGGCATCATCACTGGCTCGGTGGTGATCGAGCAGATCTTCGGTATTCCCGGCATCGGCCGCTACTTCGTGCAAGGGGCGCTCAACCGCGACTACACCCTGGTGATGGGCACGGTGGTGTTTTACGGCGCACTGATTCTGGTGCTCAACCTGATCGTCGACCTGCTGTACAGCGCGCTCGACCCACAGATTCGCTACGACGACTGAGACGAGGCCAACATGTCCAACACTACTCCAACGCCTCACGGCCACGCCGCTGCCAGTATCCTTGATGGCAAGCCACCTGCTGCACCAGCCGGCGACAGCCTGACTCGCGATGCCTGGCGCCGTCTCAAACAGAACCGTGCTGCCATGTGCAGCCTGGTGGTAATGGCCGTGATCATACTGGCCTGTCTTGTCGGCCCTTGGCTGACGCCCTTTGAACTCGACGAAGTGGACTGGGATGCCATTGGTACTGGGCCAGACCTTGCCTCCGGCCATGTGTTCGGCACTGATGTCAACGGTCGTGACCTGCTCACTCGCACCCTACACGGCGGCCAGATCTCACTCTCGGTGGCACTGGTGGCCACCTTCGTCAGCCTGGTGATCGGTGTGCTGTACGGCGCGATTTCCGGCTATTTCGGCGGGCGGACCGACAATCTGATGATGCGCTTCGTCGACATCATGTATTCGTTGCCGTTCATGTTCCTGGTGATTCTGTTGATGGTGGTCTTCGGGCGTAACATCTTCCTGATCTACGCGGCCATCGGCGCGGTGGAATGGCTGGATATGTCCCGCATCGTGCGAGGCCAGGTGCTAGCGCTCAAGAAGCGTGAGTTCGTCGAGGCAGCTCATGCCCTCGGTGTGCGTGATCTACAGGTCGTGACCCGCCATCTGATCCCCAATGCGCTAGGCCCGGTGATCATCTATGTCACCTTGACGGTACCCAAGGTCATCTTGCTGGAGAGCTTTCTGTCATTCCTCGGCCTCGGCGTACAGGAGCCGCTGACCTCATGGGGCGTGCTGATTTCCGAAGGCAAGGACATGATGGAAACCGCGCCCTGGATGCTACTGGTGCCGTCGATCTTCCTTGCCGCCACCCTGTTCTGTCTCAACTTCCTCGGCGATGGCCTGCGTGATGCCCTCGACCCCAAAACTCGCTGATACCGGAGCGCTGATGATGACCACTTCCCACTCCCCCTCCGGTACTACTCATCCTGCCGTTGGCGCCCCGCGCCCTTCAGGAAACGCCGGCGATGCTCCTCTCAGCGTTGGCGATCAGGCACGCGCCGATACCCTCTCCCGTCTCGGCCTTGAGGCCGAGGCGCCAGGCACGCCATCACTGATGGAAATCGAAGATCTGCGCGTCGACTTCCAGCTGCCGGATGGCCCCGTCCCTGCGGTCAAGGGCATAAGTTTCACCCTCAACAAGGGTGAGACACTGGCTCTGGTCGGCGAGTCTGGCTCTGGAAAGTCGGTGACATCTACCGCCATCCTGCGCCTGCTACCTGAACTCGCTGAGGTACAAGGCGCCATCCGCCTGCGTGGCGAAGACTTGCTGAGCGCCTCGACGCGTCGCATGCGTGAGCTGCGCGGCAATCGAATCGCCACCATCTTCCAGGAGCCGATGACCTCGCTGAACCCGCTACATCGCGTCGGGCGCCAGATCATCGAAGTACTCTCTCTGCATCGTGACCTAAAAGGCCGCGCAGCGCGCAACAAGGCACTGGAACTGCTGGAGCAGGTCGGTATCCCGGAACCCGCACGACGTATTGATAGCTTTCCCCATGAGCTGTCCGGTGGTCAGCGTCAACGCGTGATGATCGCCATCGCGCTGGCCTGTGAGCCAGACCTGCTGATCGCCGATGAGCCCACTACCGCGCTCGACGTCACGGTGCAGGCTCAGATTCTTCGTCTACTCAAATCACTGCAGAAGCGCTATGGCATGGCGATTCTGTTCATCACTCACGACCTTGGTATCGTGCGCCACTTCGCAGACCGCGTCTGCGTGATGCGCTACGGGGAACTGCTTGAAAGCGGCACGACACACGACGTGTTCGACAACCCCAAGCATGCCTACACTCGTATGCTTCTCGATGCCGAGCCTACCGGCGAGAAGCTGCCCGTCGCCGCAGATGCACCGGTATTGCTATCCGCCAGAGACGTGCGCGTCAGCTTCACCATCAAACGTCCATTGTTCGGGCCCAAGATCACCTTCGAGGCGGTGCGCGGCATCAGTCTCGACGTCAAGCGTGGTCAGACTATCGGCATCGTAGGCGAATCCGGCTCAGGCAAGTCGACGCTAGGCCGCGCCTTGCTGCGCCTGCTGAAGAGCAAGGGTCAGATCACATTCGATGGTATCAATCTCTCGCCGCTGGATGCCGCAGCGTTGCGGCCACTGCGTTCGCGTATGCAGGTGGTATTCCAGGATCCGTTCGGTTCACTGTCGCCCCGCCTCACTGTCGGCGAAATCATCAGTGAGGGCTTGCGCGTACATCATCCTGAATTCAATCGTGCCCAACGTGATGCCAAGGTCTGTGAGGCACTTGATGAAGTCAGTCTCGATCTCTCCATGCGCAACCGCTATCCCCATGAATTTTCTGGAGGACAGCGCCAGCGTATCGCCATCGCCCGTGCGCTGGTACTGAAGCCTGAATTCCTGTTGCTGGACGAACCCACCTCGG
The DNA here is from genome assembly GCF_009796845.1 of Cobetia sp. L2A1. NCBI lineage: Bacteria > Pseudomonadati > Pseudomonadota > Gammaproteobacteria > Oceanospirillales > Halomonadaceae > Cobetia > Cobetia sp. L2A1. The sequence continues at coordinate 3,774,029 of NZ_CP047025.1, forward strand.
CACTGGATCGCTCGGTGCAGGTCACGGTGATCGATCTGCTGCGCGACCTGCAGGCACGTCATGGTCTGACCTATCTATTCATCAGCCATGATCTCGCGGTCGTCCGCGCGCTCTCTGATCACCTGATCGTGATGAAGGACGGTGAGGTGGTGGAAAGCGGCAGCACGCGCGCCATCTTTGATGCGCCAAGCGAGACCTATACCCGTGAGCTGATGCAAGCTGCTTTCGCCCCGGATCTGGGGCACACCGCTCACTGAACCCATGACGAAATGACATGAAAGTCTGATGGGCGCCTCGTGCGCCCATCAAGACCCCACCTTGCCCGAAGGAAGGCAGACTCCTCGTATTGAAGGCATTCGGAATAGCGACAATACATGGGAGAGGCCTTCCGTCGGACAGGAGGAATCGACGTCACAGGACAAACGAACGTCGGTTTCATACAGGGTGCCTGCATCCTGATCACCGCCGGAGCAGGAGGCTCCGGTGTTACCAACATCCCGAAAAACCACAAGAGATGATGATGCAACCTACAACAACAGCCAGCATCCCCTCCCTGACCCACTCTCGTCTGCGCCGCGCGATGGCGGCAGGTCTGCTAAGCACAGGACTGCTGGGCATGGCCTCTGCGGCACAGGCCATCGAGGTCTACAAGACCGATGTGGATCGTATCGAATTCAGTGGTCGCCTGGCGGCATATGCCGTCGTACAGGATGGCGAACACGATGATATCTACAATGGTGGCTCACGCGTGCGTTTGATCTACCAGCATGAGTTCCAGCAAGGCTGGAGTTCAATCGCCTATGCCGAATGGGGCTTTGACCCGTGGTTCAAGGACGGCACTGACGCACATTACAAGCGCTCTCTTTATGCGGGCGCCAGCAATGACAAGTACGGCAGCTTTACGGTCGGCAAGCAGTACGGCCCCTGGTATGACATGGTGGCTGGCAACACGGATTGGTTCTGGATCAATGGTGGCGAGGCGTCCGGTACCTTCAGTGGCCGCAATGGCGATGGTGGCCTGCACGGCACCGGGCGCCCGGACAACTCGATCTACTGGAAGAAGGATGTCGGCGAATTCACCGTCGGCCTGCTGTATCAGCTCAGCCATGATGGCAAGCACAGCAACGACGAGTATTCGCTGGTCGATGGTGCAATCGTCACCGATACCGATTACACCGGGTATGAGCGTGACTACAGCTATGAAGCCGCACTCAACTGGAACCCGACCGATGACCTGACCATCGGCGGCGTCTTCCACCACACGGAACTGACCGATTACGACAACAGCGGCAGCGCAGAGAATGGCGATATCGATGCCTGGCTGCTGGGCGGCCACTGGTCACCAGGTAACTGGTATCTTGCCGTGGTCGGCGGCGAATACCGCAATCATATCGCCGGCAGCGTGCTGGACTCCTCCGAGGATTACGTCGACAAGGCGCGTGGCGCTGAAGTTGTCGTCAACTACAAGTTCAAGGATGTCATCCTGGGCGACGATTCGGTCGAGCTCTATGGCGGCCTGAACCACCTGAAAGATACCAGCAGCGAAGCGCGTTATGCCTATCAGGTCCTCGGGACTGCCTGGCGGGGCAAGGGCTTCACTCTGGCCTCTGAATACCGCTTCGACAACAGCCGTCAATCTGATGGCAGCGAGTACAGCAGCAACAAGGACCAGCTGATGTTCCTGGTACGCTACGACTTCTGATCGACCGGCATTTGCCTGCCGCCAATGCTTGCACCAGGGGGTAGCCTGTCTGTCGCATCACGAGTGCTTGATCAGCGGAACCAGCAAGATATCTACACAAAAAAGCGCCCGGTCATGTGACCGGGCGTTGCCGTATTGACCACTCTGAAATCGTCATCAGAGCGACAAGAGCATGATGTGATCAGAAGCGGTATGTCGCACCAAGACCGAAGCCATGAGCCTCGTTCTCGTACTCGGCCTCGAAGGTGCCGGAAGAATCGTCCGTAAGGCTGACAGTGACGGCATCTTCCCACAGGTAGGTATAGGCCATGTCGATGGTCAGATCGGGAATCGGGGTCCAGCCTGCACCCACAGAGAAGATCGTGCGATCCCCGGTGGGAATACGAACACTACGATCGGTATCCACCGTCGGGCTGTTGTCGTAGGCCAGACCGGTACGCAGCAACCATTGCGGGTTGAGCTGATAGCTCAGGCCAACCGCGTACTGCCAGCTGTCCTTGTAGTTCTGTTCTTCGACGATCGTGCCAACAATAGTGTCGGTTTCCACCTCGATGGCATCGAAACGACTCCAGCGCACCCAGGTCGCACCGGCCATCACCGTCCAGCGGTCATCAATCTGATGGGTGATGCCGAAATCGATGCTCTCGGGCAAGGTGACATCCAGCGAGGCATCCCCGGAGTCGGAGAAGGTACCGAACTGGGTCAGAAGATCAGAGACATCTGCACTGCCTTCCAGGCTGTAATCAACCTTGGAGTGGTAAGCCAGGCCCAGCGTGGTACTCGGGACCGGTTTGAAGATGACACCGACGTTGTAGCCCCAGGCTTCATCATCCCCTTCGATCGAGACCTCACCATCCGAGGTGATCCCGGTCGTATTGGACGTCAGCTCGCCCTCTATGCGGTTATAGGTGACACCGGCGCCTATTGCCCACTTTTCATTGATGCGGTAGGAAATCGTCGGCTGGGCCGTGACGACTTTCACTTCACTGTAGCTGCCGTGATAGCGGCCCTGGAAGTCGGAATCATAGTCGGTGATGACCCCATAGGGGGCGTAGACACCGAAACCCAGGGTGACCCGGTCGCTGACCGGCTGCACATAGTAAAAGGACGGTACGGTGGACCCGGGCACCATGTCATCACCGGAACTTCCTGAAACATCACGCCCCAGCGCATCAGTGGCCTCTTTTACATCAATGTCATTGCTGACATCGAGATAGGTCGCGCCCGCAGTTATCTGGGCACGATCGAGAAACGACATGCCGGCAGGGTTGCCGTAAACGGTCGAGGCATCGCTGGCGTTGGAGGCACGCCCGGCGAAAGATGTCCCCTGACCACTGATGCTCTGCTCATTGAGCTGGAAGGCACCCGCCTGGACGCCACCAGCATAAGCAGTGGCTGCAGCTGCCAGCGCAACTCCGAGGGTGAGTTTGTTAATGTTCTTTTTCATTATTGGTGGCGTCCCATTGCAGATGGCTTGGAGAGCTGCATGTTGTTGTTATCGTTCGCTGATGCGTAGCCCTGTCACATACGTTGTGGGCGAGTCGCGCGCCCAAGTCAAGGGCGAACGATTGTTTGAATATGGAGATTTCTAGTATGCAGGGAACTTTCAGTCACACTTGCAAATGCGTCAGGTCGCTAAGCCTATGTCCTGCGGTCTATTTGCACGTTTAATTGCAGCGTTTAAAACACCCACCGACACATCAGCCTCTCTCTAGCCTATTGGTCGAATATCAGATTTATTTCATATAACTCATCCCTTGACCTATGTGTTGCACATAGGTCTTACACTGATGATCGACATGGCAGATATCCCGCTGGCAGCGTCACTGGCAGCTTTGCCAAACCCGCTTCCTGCATCAAGAACCTAGAGGAGATTGCGCAATGAAAGTCGCTGAGCTAGCCCGAGCCGGTGGCGTCACTGCCGAAACGGTTCGACATTACACACGACAAGGTTTGATTACCGCGCAACGCGATCCTGGTAACAATTATCAGCGCTTTGATCAGCAAGCACTGACGCGGATCAAATTCATCAGTCAGGCACGCCTGCTAGGCTTCAGCCTTGCCGATATACGCCAGATTCTGGAGCAAGCAGATCACCAGGACTCTCCCTGTCCGCTGGTGCGTGATCTGCTCCAACAACACCTACCCAAGGTCCGTGAGCGTATCCGTGAGCTAGAAGCTCTGGCCGGACGCATGGAGTCTGCCCTCGATAGCTGGCAGGAAATGCCGAACGGTGTACCAGATGGAAACAGTGTCTGCTGCTTGATCGAAGGGCTACCACGAGAGGCCATCACCAAGACCTCTCCTACCGAACATCTTCACGGGAGGACATCATGAATCAGGCAACACTTCCCAATACACGACTTCTGCGTACACAAGGCTTGAGCTGCCAAGCATGCGTGAGCGGTATTCGTCGCGCACTGCTGGCCCGAGACCCGAAGGCTGAGATGATCGGCGCGCCGGATGACCAACTATTGCTGATCCGCAGTCAACTCGATGAGCAAGCGCTGCAGCATGTCGCAGAAGACAGTGGTTATCCGCTCGAAATTGAAGCACTGACCAGCAGCGATACACTGTCCCTGCAGGTGTATGGCATGCACTGCCAGAAATGCGTTTCCAAGCTACGTACGGCGATCCAGCACTGGGACCAAGCTGCTGAAGTCAGTGGTGTCCCTGCCGATAATACATTGCAGGTAGACAGTACCGTGCCGCGAGCACTGCTCGACCGCATAGTGCTTGATAACGATTACTCGCTGGAAGCCGTTGAAAACCCTGATGCTGCTGTCGAGACTGTAGCTACCACTACGTCAACGACTGTCGATGACACTCCGACGTCGATGGTCAGCCCCCTCACGGGGAACAAGGAGTTCTCGCTAACGGGTATCACGTGCGCCAGCTGTGTAGCGACCATTCAAAAAGCGCTGGATGGACTCGAAGGAGTAGAAAGCGCAGAGGTCAATTTCGCCTCGCGCACCGCTCAGGTGAATAGCCGGCTCGATGACAAAGACATCATTGCAGTGATAGAAGGCGTCGGCTATGGCGCCAGCCCGATTGCAGACCCCCAGGCTAGTGATCAGCAGCAGCAACAGGATGCTCAGCACGAATACCGTACGCGGATTCGCGACAGCATACTGTCACTGGGTATCGGTATTCCGCTGATGATCAGCATGTTCTTTCATCATCCGGGCTTTGAAGGCGCCGAACGGGGTGTATGGCTAGCGATCGGGGTGGCAGTATTCGCAGTACTCGCGACGGCAGGCCGTAGCTTCTTCACCAGCGCCTGGAAGGCGTTCACTCATCATCAGGCCAACATGGATACCCTGGTGGCACTGGGTACCGGTGCAGCATGGCTGTACTCGATGGGCGTGTTGTCATTCCCTGAAAGCATTCCTGAAGCTGCACGCGGACTATATTTTGAAGCCTCTACCATGATTATCGGCTTGATAAGCTTGGGTCAGGCGCTGGAAGTCCGTGCACGCGGCCGTACTCAGCAGGCACTACGCTCGTTATTGGACCTTCAGGCACGTACCGCACGAGTGATACGTGATGGCGAAGAACGCGAAATCGATGTTGATGACGTACGCAGTGGCGACAAGGTCCGCATACGCCCAGGCGAGCGCATCCCTGTCGATGGTCGTGTGACCGAGGGCAAGAGTCATATCGACGAATCGATGCTCACAGGCGAGCCTTTGCCTGTCGCGCGTGGCGCCGGTGATGAAGTTGCCGCAGGCACACTCAACACACGCGGCAGTTTGGTATTCGAAGTCAATCGTATCGGTAGCGATACACGCCTTGGCCGCATCATTAGCCAGGTGCGCCAGGCACAGAACTCACGGCCTCCTATAGGACGGCTAGCCGATACCATTTCTGGCGTCTTCGTTCCCAGCGTGATGATCATCGCGATTGTTGCCGCCCTGATCTGGTTCAACTTCGGGCCTGCTCCGACGGGCGTTCATATGCTGGTCGTCGCAACGGCCGTGCTGGTAATTGCTTGCCCCTGCGCTTTGGGATTGGCCACGCCCATCTCGACCATGATCGGTGTCGGCAAGGCAGCAGAATACGGCGTACTGGTTCGCAGCGGCGAAGCATTGCAAACAGCTAGTCGCCTCACAGCACTTGTCGTGGATAAAACAGGCACTCTGACCCGCGGCAAACCAGAAGTCACAGAGACGCATATTGTGACAGGAGAAGATGAAAACAGCGTGCTAGACGCTGCGCATGCGCTGGAACGTGGCTCTGAGCATCCATTGGCGGCAGCACTGCTAACGCATATTGAATCCAAGCGTCCGGAAGCATCACGCGCTTCAGCTTTCAGTGACTATCACACGCTGAGCGGGCGCGGTATCAGCGCTCAAGATGATAAAGGACACCTCTGGCGGATGGGTAATGCCGCGATGCTGGAAGAGGCCGGCATTAGCCTTGCACCACTGGCTGATATCATCTCTGAGCTAGAGGACAACGCCCGCACGCTGATACTGATGGCGCGCGATGAAACATTGATTGCGGCTTTCGGCCTGGCGGATCCGCTACGCGAAGATAGCCGCGAGGCAGTTGCTCGCCTACATGCCATCGGTCTGAAGGTGATAATGCTAACCGGTGATAATGAACACACGGCCGCGGCGGTAGCTCGCGAAACCGGTATTGATGATTATCGCGCAGGAGTCTCACCTGACGACAAGCACGACGAGATAGCACGCCTCCAGGAAGAGGGCCATGTGGTCGGTATGGTCGGGGATGGCATCAATGATGCTCCGGCTTTAGCGCTAGCAGATGTAGGCTTCGCCATGGGAGAAGGGACAGATGTCGCCATTGAAACGGCCGGCATAACACTGATGCAGCCATCACTGGGTGGGATTGCCGATGCTATTGCGATCAGCCAGGCTACGCTACGCAACATCAAACAGAACCTGGTCGGTGCCTTCGGCTATAACCTGATTGGGATTCCCATCGCTGCCGGTATCCTCTACCCCTTCACCGGCATCTTGCTTTCGCCCGTCATTGCCGGACTAGCCATGTCATTGTCATCCGTCACCGTGGTGACCAATGCCAATCGCCTACGCAGCTTTACGCCTCCGGGCGGCACTCACTCCTCACGCAACATCTCACATGGAGACACAGCATGATGTGCATAGTCGTTAATCTAGCCGGTCTGGGGCTGATCGCTGCTATCGTCTGGTGGTTCTGGCTCGCCAAATCCTGAGCCTGATCATCATTCACTGACGGCAATAACTCTCTATAAAGTCCTGCTACGCCCTCTGCGTAGCGGGACTTTTTTGCATCCACTCCGCACCCATGTTCTTTCGCTTAACCTCTATATAAGTTCAGAAGTATGTACTGCTACCCTTTACGTATTTATGGAATCAATACTCAATTTCCTCGCCCTACTTCGTTACCCTCCCTACTTGATCGCACTTGATGGAGAAACTATCCAGCGACATGACTCCTATGCTTTCACTTGATCTATCCCAATCAATAACCCGCATCAACCAATGGATTCATTTCGCTGAAGAGAGTGATACACAATCCCCTATCACCATTAACTCGTCCATCGCCTGCCCTGTCATCGAGGTGTCATTGCACGAAGAGTACGTCATTTCCTCCAGTGACTCATGCCAAGCCCGAAATTCAGCCATCTCAAGCACTGTACCGAGGCCCTACTCTCTATAAACGCACAACGCCCCTGTCGCGGTGGCGACAGGGGCGTTTGAGAGTTATTGCTTCAGATATTTTCTGGGCATTTTTCTGTGCACAAAGAGAACCGCCCCTGTAGCAAGGCTACAGGGGCGGTTCAGTATAAGTGCCTGACGATGACCTACTCTCACATGGAGAAACTCCACACTACCATCGGCGCTAAGCGGTTTCACTTCCGAGTTCGGCATGGGATCGGGTGGTTCACGCTCGCTATGGTCGTCAGGCGAAACGGTGGTACCTTGCGGTACCTGAGTCTCAAGGCTTTCGGGCCTCGTGACTCGCAATATGAATCATGCTGAACGCTATGTCGGAGCTGTCTGACGCACACTGTCGTGTGTCGTAATCCCGGCGGTTCGCCGAAGCAAACCCCTTGGGTGTTATATGGTCAAGCCTCACGGGCAATTAGTACTGGTTAGCTCAACACATTGCTGTGCTTCCACACCCAGCCTATCAACCTTGTAGTCTTCAAGGGCCCTTCAGGAGGCGCAAGGCCTCAGGGAAGTCTCATCTTGAAGGGGGCTTCCCGCTTAGATGCTTTCAGCGGTTATCCCGTCCGAACGTAGCTACCGGGCAATGCCACTGGCGTGACAACCCGAACACCAGAGGTTCGTCCACTCCGGTCCTCTCGTACTAGGAGCAGCTCTTCTCAAACTTCCGACGCCCACGGCAGATAGGGACCGAACTGTCTCACGACGTTCTAAACCCAGCTCGCGTACCACTTTAAATGGCGAACAGCCATACCCTTGGGACCGACTTCAGCCCCAGGATGTGATGAGCCGACATCGAGGTGCCAAACACCGCCGTCGATGTGAACTCTTGGGCGGTATCAGCCTGTTATCCCCGGAGTACCTTTTATCCGTTGAGCGATGGCCCTTCCATACAGAACCACCGGATCACTAGAACCTACTTTCGTACCTGCTCGACGTGTCTGTCTCGCAGTCAAGCACCCTTATGCTCTTGCACTCAATGCACGATTTCCAACCGTGCTGAGGGTACCTTCGTGCTCCTCCGTTACTCTTTAGGAGGAGACCGCCCCAGTCAAACTACCCACCATACACTGTCCTCGATCCAGATAATGGACCTGAGTTAGAACGCCAATGATGTCAGGCTGGTATTTCAAGGTTGGCTCCACCTGAGCTAGCGCCCAGGTTTCCAAGCCTCCCAGCTATCCTACACAGACAACATCAGCATCCAGTGTAAAGCTATAGTAAAGGTTCACGGGGTCTTTCCGTCTAGCCGCGGGTACACAGCATCTTCACTGCGATTTCAATTTCACTGAGTCTCGGGTGGAGACAGCGTGGCCATCATTACGCCATTCGTGCAGGTCGGAACTTACCCGACAAGGAATTTCGCTACCTTAGGACCGTTATAGTTACGGCCGCCGTTTACCGGGGCTTCGATCAAGAGCTTCGGACGAATCCTAACCCCATCAATTAACCTTCCGGCACCGGGCAGGCGTCACACCCTATACGTCCGCTTGCGCGTTTGCAGAGTGCTGTGTTTTTAATAAACAGTTGCAGCCACCTGGTATCTTCGACCGGTAAGAGCTTACGGAGCAAGTCCTTCACTCAAACCGGTGCACCTTCTCCCGAAGTTACGGTGCCATTTTGCCTAGTTCCTTCACCCGAGTTCTCTCAAGCGCCTTGGTATTCTCTACCTGACCACCTGTGTCGGTTTGGGGTACGGTCGCATATGATCTGAAGCTTAGAGGCTTTTCCTGGAAGCGTGGCATCGGCAACTTCCTGACCGTAGTCAGTTCGTCTCGCATCTCGACCTCAGAGGAACCGGATTTGCCTGATTCCTCGGCCTACATGCTTTCACCAGGACAACCAACGCCTGGCTCACCTAGCCTTCTTCGTCCCCCCATCGCAACCATATCCGGTACGGGAATATTAACCCGTTTCCCATCGACTACGCGTTTCCGCCTCGCCTTAGGGGCCGACTCACTCTGCTCCGATTAACGTAGAACAGAAAACCTTGGTCTTCCGGCGGGGGAGTTTTTCACTCCCCTTATCGTTACTCATGTCAGCATTCGCACTCGTGATACCTCCAGCAGACTTCTCAATCCACCTTCATTGGCTTACACGACGCTCCTCTACCGCTCATCCATAAGGATGAACCCGTAGCTTCGGTACCTGATTTAGCCCCGTTATATCTTCCGCGCAGGCCGACTCGACTAGTGAGCTATTACGCTTTCTTTAAAGGATGGCTGCTTCTAAGCCAACCTCCTAGCTGTCTGAGCCTTCCCACATCGTTTCCCACTTAATCAGGATTTTGGGACCTTAGCTGACGGTCTGGGTTGTTTCCCTTTTCACAACGGACGTTAGCACCCGCTGTGTGTCTCCCACACTGCATTCATCGGTATTCGGAGTTTGCGTCGGGTTGGTAAGTCGGGATGACCCCCTAGCCGAAACAGTGCTCTACCCCCGATGATGATATGTGAGGCGCTACCTAAATAGCTTTCGAGGAGAACCAGCTATCTCCGGGCTTGATTAGCCTTTCACTCCGATCCACAGCTCATCCCAGCATTTTTCAACATACTTGGGTTCGGGCCTCCAATTGATGTTACTCAATCTTCACCCTGGCCATGGATAGATCGCCCGGTTTCGGGTCTATACCCTGCGACTGGTCGCCCAGTTAAGACTCGCTTTCGCTACGCCTCCCCTAATCGGTTAAGCTCGCCACAGAATATAAGTCGCTGACCCATTATACAAAAGGTACGCGGTCACAGAACAAGTCTGCTCCCACTGCTTGTACGCATACGGTTTCAGGATCTATTTCACTCCCCTCGCCGGGGTTCTTTTCGCCTTTCCCTCACGGTACTGGTTCACTATCGGTCAGCCAGGAGTATTTAGCCTTGGAGGATGGTCCCCCCATGTTCAGTCAAGGTTTCTCGTGCCCCGACCTACTCGATTTCACGATACTCAGACTTCGACTACGGGACTATCACCCTGTATCGTCAGGCTTCCCAGCCTGTTCGTCTGTCAGTTGTATCGCTTAAGGGCTGGTCCCCGTTCGCTCGCCGCTACTTGGGGAATCTCGGTTGATTTCTTTTCCTCCGGGTACTTAGATGTTTCAGTTCCCCGGGTTTGCCTCTATAGGTTATGTATTGGCCTATAGATACTCACCTGATGGTGAGTGGGTTTCCCCATTCGGAAATCGTTGGGTCGCAGGGTATTTGCCACCTCGCCAACGCTTATCGCAGGCTATCACGTCCTTCATCGCCTCTGGCTGCCAAGGCATCCACCGTATGCGCTTAATCGCTTGACCATATAACCCCAAGGGGTCTGTCAAGGATTACGAATTGTCGGACAACTCCGACATATCGTTTGATGGACATATGCTTGGCGCACATATCCATCGTCAGCATGATTCACATTGTTAAAGAGCGGCTGTTCAGTGAACAGTGAGAAGCGCACTCGTAGGAGCGCGCTTGCCACTGCCGGCTAAGCCAGCAATAAGATCAGGTAATTCGTTGTGAGCACTTGCCGCGAGCGATAAACAGTGTCGATAAGGAGGTGATCCAGCCGCAGGTTCCCCTACGGCTACCTTGTTACGACTTCACCCCAGTCATGAACCACACCGTGGTGATCGCCCTCCCGAAGGTTAGGCTAACCACTTCTGGTGCAGTCCACTCCCATGGTGTGACGGGCGGTGTGTACAAGGCCCGGGAACGTATTCACCGTGGCATTCTGATCCACGATTACTAGCGATTCCGACTTCATGGAGTCGAGTTGCAGACTCCAATCCGGACTGAGGCAAGCTTTATGGGATTGGCTCCACGTCGCCGTATTGCAACCCTTTGTACTTGCCATTGTAGCACGTGTGTAGCCCTACCCGTAAGGGCCATGATGACTTGACGTCGTCCCCACCTTCCTCCGGTTTGTCACCGGCAGTCTCCTTAGAGTTCCCGACATTACTCGCTGGCAAATAAGGATAGGGGTTGCGCTCGTTACGGGACTTAACCCAACATTTCACAACACGAGCTGACGACAGCCATGCAGCACCTGTCTCAGAGTTCCCGAAGGCACCAATCCATCTCTGGAAAGTCCTCTGGATGTCAAGGGTAGGTAAGGTTCTTCGCGTTGCATCGAATTAAACCACATGCTCCACCGCTTGTGCGGGCCCCCGTCAATTCATTTGAGTTTTAACCTTGCGGCCGTACTCCCCAGGCGGTCAACTTATTGCGTTAGCTGCGCCACTAAGTCCTCAAGGGACCCAACGGCTAGTTGACATCGTTTACGGCGTGGACTACCAGGGTATCTAATCCTGTTTGCTACCCACGCTTTCGCACCTCAGTGTCAGTATCAGTCCAGAAGGCCGCCTTCGCCACTGGTATTCCTCCCGATCTCTACGCATTTCACCGCTACACCGGGAATTCTACCTTCCTCTACTGTACTCTAGCCAAGCAGTTCCAGATGCCGTTCCCAGGTTGAGCCCGGGGCTTTCACACCTGGCTGACTTAGCCACCTACGCGCGCTTTACGCCCAGTAATTCCGATTAACGCTTGCACCCTCCGTATTACCGCGGCTGCTGGCACGGAGTTAGCCGGTGCTTCTTCTGCGAGTGATGTCCTTCCTCTAGAGTATTAGTCCAAAGGCTTTCTTCCTCGCTGAAAGTGCTTTACAACCCGAAGGCCTTCTTCACACACGCGGCATGGCTGGATCAGGCTTTCGCCCATTGTCCAATATTCCCCACTGCTGCCTCCCGTAGGAGTCTGGGCCGTGTCTCAGTCCCAGTGTGGCTGATCATCCTCTCAGACCAGCTACGGATCGTCGCCTTGGTGAGCCATTACCTCACCAACTAGCTAATCCGACATGGGCTCATCCGATAGCGCAAGGTCCGAAGATCCCCTGCTTTCTCCCGTAGGACGTATGCGGTATTAGCCTGAGTTTCCCCAGGTTGTCCCCCACTATCGGGCAGATTCCCATGCATTACTCACCCGTCCGCCGCTCGACGCCTTCTAGCAAGCTAGAATCGTTTCCGCTCGACTTGCATGTGTTAAGCCTGCCGCCAGCGTTCAATCTGAGCCATGATCAAACTCTTCAGTTGATAAGCTTGATAGTCTGTTAAGCAGACCAAACTTGGTTCAGAGTCAAACTTCTCGTGAGAGGCTTGCTCCGATATTTGGTGACCTTGTCACCACTCATCGGCAAGCGCTCACACGAATTACCTGATCAAATTTTTAAAGAGCGTCGCTGTTAAGCGAGGAGGCATATTCTACCAGGAACGCTTGAGAAGTCAAGCACTTGGTGATGAGTCAGTCGACTGCCTCTAAGCATCATCAAGTAGTGAGGGGCGATGCCCGTTCACGTGTTCCGTAAGGTGTGCGGCGTATTCTAGCGAATCTGCCGGGATTGTCAAGTGGAGTGTTTCGGAGAGATTTGAAAAACATCAATCGAAACAATCACCTGCACACCTCTTTCACCGCTGGTAACGCCCTGCGTCACCGGCAGCGGATGCGTACTTTACGCACCGAACTGGTTCAGCGCAAGGGCTTTTGGGTCGAAATGTCATCTTTATCGCACACGTCACGCCGGCAGGGCATATTCCAGCATCAACTGGAGTGTTTCTCGGCCTCGCCAACGGTTGCGAGACAACTTATAAGCGCAGTGCAGAAGATCTCCCAGGCCAAAGACGGGAGCTTCGCCAGGCGTTAATGCTCTGAACCAGATGGCTTTTATGCGCACTCGCCCCAACGACAGCTCCAAAGAGAGGTGGCTACCGCCAGCACCTACGGGCCGCAAGCTTTCTATCATGAAGCGCCCCTCGAAGAGAGGCGCTTCAAACTCACGCCCGAAAGGTGCGAGCCGCTCGATCTCGTCGAGAGTCGTCAGACTCAGCTGCCCTTCTGCCAACTCTCCATCACTCAGTATCAATGGATTGAGCGACTGATCACCTAGCTGCTCGTCAGCGGCCTGTTGAATGGCTTGAACAAAGGCATCTTTCTCTTCCATTGGCAGCCCAACGCCGGCGGCCCCACTGTGACCACCGAAACGCGGCAAACAGTGCGGGGCTAAATCATGAGCCCGCTGCAAGGCATTACGCAGATGCAGCCCTTCAATAGAACGACCCGAGCCTGTCAGCATACCTGGCGCCGCCGCTGGGGTAAGCACGACAGCAGGACGACCAAATTTCTGAACCAGGCGAGAAGCTACAATCCCCTGCACTCCCGGATGACCATCTTCAAGGTAGATGACGATGATTTTATGCCCTGCCCGCAGCGACTCCATGGCGAGCGAACGCGCCGACTCCACCATGTCAGCTTCTATCGTCTTACGTGACTGATTGTCCTGATCGAGCACATCCAAAGCCTTGTTTGCCACCGTATCTTCACGCGCCAGCATGAAGTGCAGCGCAGCATAAGGATCATCAAGGCGAGAGCGTGCATTGATGCGTGGCCCCATCTGAAAGGCCAGCGTCTCGGCATTGAAAGGTACACTATCAGCACCAAGGCGCTCAGCCATCGCACGCCAGCAGGGCTCCTGCATGCGATTGATCAGCGTCAGGCCGAGATTGACCACTGCACGATTGATTGCACTGCCCCCCAGCGACACACAGTCCGCCACGGTACCCAGTGCCACATATGACAGCCACGGCGAGAGCTTGGGCGCATCGCCAGGCAACCTGCCCTGCTCGATCAACACGTTGCGGGTCAGCGACATGGTTAGCCAGGCCACCATACAACCTGCAATAGTGGCATCCGGATAGTCACAATCAGCACGTGTCGGATTGACAGTGGCATAGGCCGAGGCTGGCGGCCCTTCAAGCGGTAGTGCGTGATGGTCTGTCACTACCACCTCTATCCCGGCCTCTTTGAGCAGCGCCAGACGCGCCTCATCACTGGAGCCGCAATCAGCAGTAACGATCAATGAGGGTCGCGGCGACAACGTCATGATTCGCTCAACCAGCGACAGACTGATCCCATAGCCATCGTGTATACGATGACCTATCAAGCTATGCACGTGATCATTCGGCACGCCAAACAGCTCGGTGAGTGTACGCAGCATCACTACATGGGAAGTGATGCCATCTACGTCATAGTCCGTCAGAATGCCAATGTGCTCACCGTCACTGACCGCGCGAGCAATACGCTCGGCGGCGCGACGACCATCTGCCAGCCGCTCGGGATGCTCAATATGCTTGAGTGCCGGCGTGATCAGTGCTTCCAGCGGTGCCTTGCAACTCTCCAATGTCAGTCGCCCGGCCAGTACACGAGCCTGCAATTCACTCAGACCTGTCGCGATGCCCTGTTGATAGAGGCGCTCGTCCCGTGCACGCGGACGAATGACGCGCGCAATGCTGACCGCGAGCGTACGCTCATCCGGACGCGCCAAAGTGCTCTGGAATGAAGGGGCCGGCAAGGTGGAAGTGACTGACATGAAGGACTCCTGACAAACGACATGGCCGCCATTTCGGCAGAAGACTGCAAAAATGACGGCCATGAAAAAATGACTACCGATCAGCCCCAAAGGCCCGACCGGTAGCTGATGCGATCACCCGCGGCGATTCTCACGCACGAACTTCTGCACGGCAGCCAATTCAGCTGGCAGCACGCTGTAACGCTCTTCGCGTTCAAGCAGATCACTCAGGTGCGGCGGCAGATCAACACCCGCAAAGCCTGCACGCGCGACAGCCTCAGCGAACTTGGCGGGATGAGCGGTCGCCAGCGTAATCATCGGTGTCACGGTATCAGTGCGGCAGGCTTCTGCCGCGCGATAGCCTGTGGCCGTATGCGGATCAAGAATCTCGCCGGTACGCTGATGTGCCTCACGAATGACCTCAAGGATCGTCTCGTCGTCGACGCTATGACTAGAGAACAGCTCACGCAGCTTGGCCAGCGGTGCATCCGCCAATGCCGACGGTTCACGCGAGAAGTGCTCAAGAAGCTCGCGGATCGCCTTGCCATCACGTCCATAGGCTTCAAACAACAGCCGCTCGAAGTTGGAGGACACCACGATATCCATCGACGGTGCCAGCGTCGCTTTCAGCTCCTGACGCGAGAAGTCATTGGAGGAGATCGTACGGTGCAGGATATCGTTGGCGTTGGTGGCGATCACCAACTGACGGACCGGCAACCCCATGCGCGAGGCCAGATACCCGGCAAAGATATTGCCGAAGTTGGCCGAAGGGACCGTGAAGCTAACCTGACGTGCCGGCGCACCAAGTGCGACGCCCGCTGCTATGTAATAAACCGTCTGGGCCATGATACGCGCCCAGTTGATCGAATTGACCGCGACCAGACGCGTACCATTCAGGAAGTCCTGATCAGCAAAGCTGGCCTTGACCATTGCCTGAGCATCATCAAAATTGCCTTCGATGGCAATATTGAAGACATTCGGTGCCAGCACTGAAGTCATCTGGCGACGCTGCACTTCAGACACCCGGTTATGCGGATGCAAAATGAAGATATCCACGTGGTCGCAGGCACGACACCCCTCAATGGCAGCAGAACCGGTATCACCCGACGTCGCTCCCATGATGATGGCACGTTCGCCACGCTTGGAGAGGAAATGCTCGAGCAAACGGCCCAGCAACTGCAGCGCGACATCCTTGAAGGCCAGCGTCGGCCCGTGAAACAGCTCCAACAGATAATGATTGCTGTCGAGCTGATTGAGCGGCACTACCGCATCATGACTGAACGTGGCGTAAGTCTCGCGCACGATACCGCGAAATGTCTCGTCATCGATGGCGCCGTCGACAAACGGCTTCATGACACGGAAGGCAATTTCCGCATAAGACTCACCAGCCATCGCACTGAGCTCATCAGCACTGAACTGCGGCAAAGTTTCCGGTACATACAAGCCACCGTCGCTGGCCAGCCCTGTCAGGACTACATCTTCAAACCCGAGCGCCGGCGCCAGGCCGCGCGTAGAAATATAACGCATGTCGTGTCTTCCCGTGGCCTTTGCCACCTGAATGATTCTTGCCCTTCCGACCCTCGCCGGCTGCCCAGCGGGAGTGACCAAAAGCCACTCCCGAATGCACGCCGTTAGGCGTTGTCGTCGAGATCTTCGACGCGGATACGCACCACGGAGCCAGCGACATCGACCAATGCTTCCAGCTGACGAATCGCTTCGTTCATATGCAGCTCACGAGCACGGTGCGTCAGCAGAATGATCGGCACCAACTCACCTTCGGTGGCTTCCTTCTGGATAATCGCCTCGATGGAAATGCCCTGCTCAGCAAGTATTGTTGCGACACGCGCCAATACGCCTGGGCGATCCACTGCCTGTAACCGCAAATAGCAGGCAGTTTCGATATCTTCCATCGGCAGAATCGGCAACGTATCACCGTGCTGATTGACCTCAGAGAAGGCCAGATACGGCACGCGATAGCGATGGTCAGTCGCAATGTCCCGCGCCACGTCGAGGAGGTCAGCCACGACAGCTGAGGCCGTCGGCTCAGCACCAGCACCCGCTCCGTAGTAAAGAGTAGGGCCGACCGCATCACCCATCACTTCAATGGCATTCTTGACGCCATGCACATTGGCCAGTAGGCGCTCCTTGGGGATCAGCGTCGGATGCACGCGCAATTCGAGCCCCTTGCCAGTCGCACGCGTGATGCCCAGATGCTTGATGACGTAGCCAAGGTTATCAGCCTGTTCGATGTCCTCGGCAGTAATGCGCGAAATGCCTTCGGTGTAGGCCTTGTCGAACTGCAGCGGTACACCAAAGGCAATAGAGGCCAGGATGGTCAGCTTATGCGCGGCATCGATACCTTCGATATCGAAGGTCGGATCAGCCTCGGCATACCCTAGCGCCTGCGCTTCAGCCAACACGTCATTGAAACTGCGGCCTTCGTCACGCATCGCACTGAGAATAAAGTTGCCTGTGCCATTGATGATTCCAGCCAGCCACTGGATGCGATTGGCACCCAGGCCTTCGCGCAATGACTTGATGACCGGAATGCCACCGGCAACAGCGGCTTCGAAAGCGACCATGACGCCCTTTTCAGCAGCAGCACGGAAGATCTCGTTACCGTGTACGGCAATCAATGCCTTGTTGGCAGTGACGACATGCTTGCCATTGGCAATGGCTTCCATCACCAGCTCATACGCGACGTCATAGCCGCCAATCAACTCGACCAGCACATCAATCTCGGGATTGCGCGCCACCTCGAAGATGTCATGAGTACGGCTGACACCAGTGAGATCGCAGTCGGGATTATCACGTCGTGCACCGATCTGTTCGATAATAATAGGGCGCCCGGCACGACGCGCAATTTCATCGGCATTACGGGTCAACACGTTGAACGTGCCGCCACCTACGGTACCCAGACCACAGATTCCTACTTTCACCGGTTTCAACGTCGCTTTCCTCTCTTGTTACTGTATCCAGCGTTGATGGCCGCGCCTGTTGCGCTGTCGCCTTGCCGACCTGTCGTCGGTCTCTTATCCAGACAGCATGAACCTGCTGCAGTCTGCCGTGACCACGGTAGCAAGGCAGGACGGCCTGTCAACGCGTGATCGATGTATTACTTGCCTTCCACTCAGCTATCAACACCCAGCATCGTGGCAAGGCGGTCAACCGGAAGGTAGCCCGGCACCATCTGGCCATCTGGCATCACGATCGCCGGCGTGCCCTGAACCCCCATGCGCGTACCGAGCTCAAACTGGCTAGCGACCGGAGCATCACAACTAGCGGCCTGCTTGGGCACCTCACCTTCATTCTTGATGCGATTCATGGCTTCAGTAGGATTCTCGGCGCACCACACCTGAGCCAACTCACGGGCCCCCTGAGAGCGCATGCCCCCGCGCGGGAAAGCCAGATAGCGCACTTCGATGCCGCGTGCGTTCAGCTCAGGCACTTCCTTGTGCAGCTTGCGGCAATAGGGGCAGGTGGTATCGGTAAACACGCTGATAACTGCCTTGACCTCACCAGCAGGCCGGAAGATGACCATGTCATCTTCGCTGACATCAGCCAGCAACTTGCGGCGCTCACCATTGGCCTTCTGCTCACTGAGATTGACCAGCCCCTTCTCCGCATCATTGCGATACATTTCGCCAACAATCAGATGCTGACCATCAATGTCGGTATAGAAACTCTCACCACTCGTCAGACGTACCTCATAAAGTCCCTTTATCGGACTGGAGGCCAATGTCTCGATCGGCAGCGGTTTGCCATTGACGACCAACTTGCCACGCAGGTCATCCAGTGCATCAGCCTGCGCCAGCGGTGCCAGAAGTGTCAGTAACGCGCCGGCACCAAGCAGGCGGAGAGCGTACGTCAGACGCTGTGTCCGGGGGGGAAGTTTGCTCATTGATCTCTCCTTGACGTCCGCGGGCGAGGTCATAGCCCATCAGCCACGCGGATGGTGTTCGGCATGCAGGCGTTCCAGGCGCGCCTGGGCCACATGAGTATAAATCTGGGTCGTGGATAGATCGCGATGTCCCAGTAACAGCTGCACAACGCGCAAATTGGCACCGTGATTAAGCAGGTGCGTAGCAAAAGCATGGCGGAGCGTATGCGGTGACAGCGGCTTGTCGATGCCGGCCGTCACAGCATGGCGACGGATGCGATGCCAGAAAGTCTGCCGTGTCATTGCGCTATCGTGCCGACCGGGAAACAGCGCCGGACGTGCCTGGTCGGCCATCATCGCAGGTCGGCCAACGGACAGCCAGCGTGACAACCAGTCACAAGCTTCCTCCCCCAATGGTACCAGCCGCTCGCGATCACCCTTGCCGATGACTCGCACCACACCTTGGCGAAGGTTCAGCGCATCAACGCTCAAGTTCACCAACTCACTGATGCGCAATCCCGCACCATATAACACTTCAAGCATGGTGCGATCGCGCAATCCAATGGCGGTCTCCAGGTCCGGAGCCTCCAGCAAGCGCTCGACTTCATCTTCATCCAATGTGCCGGGAAGACTGGGGATCACACGGGGCAGACGCACCTCATGCAGAGGATCGGACTCGATCATCCCTTCTGCCAGCGCCCAACGATAAAAGCGTCGCAATGCCGATAACAGGCGCGCGGTAGAGCGAAGCGCATGCGACTCGCGACGCGAATCACAGAAGGCCTGTACCTGCGGTGAGGTCACTGACAACAAGGGCATTCTTTCTGTGCCATCTAACGCTTGAACAGACAACCAGCGCCGCCATGCGTCGAGATCACTACGATAAGCACCAAGCGTATTGTCACTGGCACCACGCTCAAGCCACAGCGTGTCGAGAAAGCGCTCAACAAGTCCATCGTCATCCATGATACCGGCGCCTCCTTGATTATCGAGTGAATGTAATGTGCACGTGACTGTCAATTCTACTCTGACAGCCTGACAGGTGGATTAACCCGCTCCACTCATCGCAGCTTTCCGACTTTCGGAAACGAGAACACCCCGCCATGCGATGCATGGCGGGGTGTTCTCTACGAGAGTACAAGTGGCAATTCGTACCCTCGTGGGGTGCCGAGTTCTGCATTCAGAAAATACGGAGCCGCTTAGCCCAGCTTTTCTTTGATACGTGCGGACTTACCGCTACGCTCACGGAGGTAGTACAGTTTGGCCTGACGCACGTCACCACGACGCTTGACGGCGATACCGTCAACCTGCGGGCTGTAAGTCTGGAAAGTACGCTCGACGCCCACACCGTGGGAGATTTTGCGAACGGTGAAAGCGGAGTTCAGACCGCGGTTACGCTTGCCGATCACCACGCCTTCGAAGGCCTGCAGACGTTCACGAGTACCTTCCACGACCTTGACCTGGACGACGATGGTGTCACCCGGTGCAAAGGTCGGGATTTCCTTGACCATCTGCTCGTTTTCGATCGCCTGGATCAGTTTATTCTTGCTGCTCATCGCTAGCTCCAAATTCGTTAGCATCAACCCTGAGGCTGATGTTTGTCATGACCCCGGCACCGCAAACGGCCTTGAACACGGGGATCGACCTTGTGTGTGACGCGCCACGGGGCTCCCGCAAGATGACTCCGGGCCGTGCCGCACCTCCGCCACGATGGAGACCTTCTCCTAAAAGCGAACGCAATGTCCGCGAAGATCAGGCCTTACCTTTCCGGGCGTGCTGCGCGATGAACTCGTCGAGCAGCTTGCGCTCCTCTCGAGTCAACGTGCGGCTCTCAAGCAAATCCGGACGCCTTAGCCAAGTACGTCCCAGAGACTGCTGTAACCGCCAGCGCTTGATCAGAGCATGATTGCCACTGAGCAAGACATCTGGCACCCGCTTGCCGTCGATGACTTCGGGGCGAGTGTAGTGCGGACAATCGAGCAAACCATCGGTGAAGGAATCTTCCTCCGCGCTGGCTTCATGCCCAAGTACGCCCGGCACCAGGCGTGCCACCGTATCGATCAAGACCATGGCTGGCAGCTCACCGCCAGACAGGACGTAATCGCCGATCGACCATTCCTCGTCGATCTCCTCCTCCACCACGCGTTCATCAATGCCTTCATAGCGTCCGGCCACCACGATCAGGCGCTCTTGCGTCGCCAATTCGCGGGCACCGGCCTGGTCCAGCCTGCGACCTTGCGGGGAGAGATAGATCACACGGGCATTGTCACCGCCAGCGGCGCGAGCGTCACGAATGGCGCCACGCAGAGTCTCGACCTTCATCAACATGCCGGGACCTCCGCCGTAGGGACGATCATCGACCGTACGGTGCCTGTCGGTGGCGTAGTCACGCGGATTCCAGAAATCGACCTCGAGCAGGCCTTTATCGACCGCCCGGCCGGTCACGCCACTGGCCGTAATGGCCGTGAACATTTCCGGAAACAGACTTACTACACCAATCCACACAGGCATCAGCTCTCTGTGCTTAACATCAGAATTCGGGATCCCAATCGACGCTTATGCGCCCAGTGACGAGATCCACATCGCGAACCACCTGATTGGGAAGGTACGGCACAAGCCGTTCCTTCTCATCGATACTGTCGTCGTTCGGCTTGATCACCAGAACGTCGTTAGCACCGGTTTCCATCAGAGTGCTCACTTTCCCGAGGCGCTGGCCATCCAGCGTCACCACCTCGAGACCTTCCAGTTGATGCCAGTAGTACTCACCCACCTCCAGCTGCGGCAGATGTTGCTTGGGCAGGAGAATCTCCGCTCCAGCCAATGCCTGCGCAGCCTCACGACTATCGACACCTTCCAGCTGTGCCACCAGGCCTTTGCCATGGCGACGGGCTTGCATGAGGCGTGCGGGAATCTGCTTCCCGTCCAGCTTCAGCATCCAGCCGGCATAATCAAAGATGCCGTCGATCGGGCTGGTGTAGGAATACACCTTGAGCCAGCCTTTCACGCCATAGGGGCTGGTAAGCTTCCCCATGACTACAACATCATCACCATGCGGTGAATGTGCAGTCGGCTGCGGGTTATTGGAGTGAGTAGGCATCCTGGATATCAAGCCTGCTGCTTGCCAGCTTCCTTGAGCAGCTGAGCGACACGGTCAGAGACCTGTGCGCCCTGCTGCTGCCAGTGAGCGACGCGCTCGAGATCGACGCGCAGACGCTCTTCCTGGCCGCGAGCGACCGGGTTGAAGAAGCCGACGCGCTCGATGAAGCGGCCATCACGGGCTGTGCGGGAATCAGCTACAGCGAGGTGGTAGAAGGGACGCTTCTTGGCGCCACCACGTGCCAGACGAATGGTAACCATTGCGTAATCTGTCCTTCGTGTTGAAGTGAAAAACGTGCCACAGAACTCGGCTTCGCATGGAGGGTCCACACGAAGAGGCGACATTCTACGGAAATTGACAAGCCTTGGAAACCTTTTTCCAAGGTCACACAAACGCTCCGCAACACCATCGGCATCGTGGAGCGCAATTCTTGGCGATAAAGACCGTCAGGCGTCAGAGGCTTAGCGGCGCGGGAAGCGACCGCCACCCATTCCGCCAGGACCGCCCATTCCGCCCATACCACCGGGGCCACCCATGCCGCCGGGACCACCACCACCGCCCATCATGCCAGACATGCCGCGCATCATTTTCTGCATGCCGCCTTTCTTGCCGGCCTTCTTCATCATCTTGGCCATCTGCTTGTGCTGCTTGAGCAGACGATTGAGATCAGGCACCTGGGTACCGGAGCCCATGCAGATGCGACGCTTGCGCGAGCCGTTGATGAGATCAGGATTGCGGCGCTCCTTGTGCGTCATGGAGTTGATCATCGCCTCAAGCTTGCCCAGCTCCTTCTCGCTGGCCTGGCCCTGGGCAGCTTCTGCCAACTGGCCCATGCCCGGCAACTTGGACATCAAGCTCCCCATGCCACCCATGTTCTTGAGCTGCTGGAGCTGATCACGGAAGTCCTCAAGATCAAAACCCTCGCCCTTCTTGACCTTGTTGGCCAGCAGCTCGGCCTTGCCCTTGTCGACGGTACGTTCGGCTTCCTCGATCAGCGACAGCATGTCGCCCATGCCGAGGATGCGGGACGCAACACGGTCTGGGTGGAAGGGTTCGAGCGCATCGACCTTCTCACCCATCCCCATGAACTTGATCGGCTTGCCAGTAATGTGGCGCACGGACAATGCTGCCCCGCCACGTGCATCACCATCGGCCTTGGTCAGTACCACACCGGTCAGCGGCAAGGCTTCATGGAAGGCCTTGGCAGTGTTTGCGGCATCCTGACCGGTCATCGCATCAACGACGAACAGCGTCTCATCCGGTGAGAGGGTGCGATGCAGTGCCGTGATCTCGTCCATCATGTCGGCATCGACATGCAGACGGCCTGCGGTATCGACTAGCACCACATCGTGGAACTGGATGCGTGCGTGCTTCATTGCCGCTTCAGCGATCGCGACCGGCTGCTGAGAAGAATCAGACGGGAAGAAATCGACGTCCACTTCCTTGGCCAGCATTTCGAGCTGATCAATGGCCGCAGGACGATAGACGTCAACCGAGACCACCAATACTTTCTTCTTCTCACGCTCACGCAGGTAACGCGCCAGCTTGGCGACGGTTGTCGTCTTACCCGCGCCCTGCAGGCCCGCCATCAAGATGACGGCTGGATTGCTCTTGAGCACCAGCCCTTCATTGGCCTCGCCCATGATCGATTCCAGCTCCTGCTGGACGATCTTGACGAACTGCTGGCCCGGCGACAGGCTCTTGGACACTTCCTGACCGACGGCACGCTCACGTACACGGTCGATGAAGGCCTTGACCACTGGCAGGGCAACATCCGCCTCAAGCAACGCCTTACGCACTTCGCGCAGGGTGTCCTTGATGTTGTCTTCCGTCAGCTTCGCCTGGCCGGTAATCGACTTCAGCGTGTGCGACAGACGATCACTCAAACTTTGAAACATGGGCCTCTCCGGCTAGGGACGTCTGGGGTCCGCGCAGCGGGACGAGAATATGAAACTATCTCGACTCCGACGTCACGGCATGACGCCCCAGCGCGTAAATGGTTATCCTGCGGCACATTATACGCACAGGGCGGGTCTGTCTCCATGATAGGTGCACTGATGATCAGGACAATATGTGTATCGCTGCACCTCCTTCATCGACATAAGCCGTAATAGAAGTACCGAGGTAGATGCAATCCCGCCAGTGCTTTCGGTATAGTCTCTGCATATAGACAGCGCCTCAGATGAGACCTGCTCTCCCATACCCTCCGGCACCTGGACAACAGCACATGCAGGCTCTGCCCTTTGCCATTCTGGCCATCATTTTCTATCTCGCTGCCGGTCTCTGGCAGGGCCTGACACTGACGCGCCGTGTTCCGGTACGCGCACGACTGGTGCGCAGCCTTGCGCTGATTGCCGTTGCCTGCCACGCCGTCATCGTGTGGGTCACCCTCAATCACGGTGGACAGCTCCACCTGGGGCTATTCGAGAGCGGCTCACTGGTCAGCTGGGCCATCAGCCTGCTACTGGTCGTTGCAAGCCTGTTCAAACCCGTGCTTGCCGGCGGCGCGGTGCTGTTCCCCGTTGCTGCAGCCTGTGTGCTCGGAGTAATCAATCTGCCGAGCGCCAATACCGAAAACCCGCTTTCGCCCGGACTTATCGCCCACATCTTCACGTCTGTGGCAGCGCTCGCCTTCCTTAGCATCGCTGCCATGCAGGCAGGCTTGCTCTCACTCCAGCAGCATGCACTCAAGACGCGTCACACCCGCGGCATCGTGCAGGTGTTACCGGCGCTGACCAGCATGGAACGTGCGCTATTTGAATTGATCTGGGCCGGCATGATCCTGCTGAGCGTATCGATCATCAGCGGCATGATCTATCTCGACAACATGTTCGCTCAGCACATGGCCCACAAGACTGTCCTCAGCTTAGGTGCTTGGGTAATCTTCGCCATTCTGCTGTTCGGGCATCACGTTCTGGGATGGCGCGGACAGCGTGCAGCACGCTGGACGCTCGGTGGCTGCCTGGTATTGGCACTGGCTTTCTTCGGCACCAAGTTCGCATTACAGATTGTCTTCGCTCACTGACATCAAGCCCATGAATGCCACGCTCTGCCCTGTCGCGGTTCACTCATGCCTGTCTTGGCGGATGCAATGCAATTGGCGTGGCAGTATCATGCGCGTAAATCCGCCACCGAGGACCCTTCACTCTTGAGCGACGACACCCCGTTGGGGCTGCTGTTCGGCCTACTGGTCGTTCTGATCATCCTCTCTGCCTTCTTCTCGAGTTCCGAGACCGGCATGATGTCGATCAACCGCTACCGCCTGAGCCACCGCGAGAAAAGCGGTGAGCGCGGTGCCAAGCGCGTTACCCGCCTACTATCCCGTCCTGACCGCTTGATCGGCGTCATTCTGATCGGCAATAACTTCGTCAACAATCTGGCTGCGTCACTGGCCACCATCATCGCCATCCACTATTTCGGTGATGTATCTGGCCCGGCTGTCTCTACCGCCGTGTTGACCATCGTGGTGCTGATCTTTGCGGAAGTGACGCCGAAGACCATGGCCGCCTTGAACCCTGAGCGCATTGCCTATCCGGCCTCACTGATTCTCGAGCCGATGCTCAAGGTGCTTTATCCGCTTGTGTGGTTGGTCAATGGCATTTCCAATGGTCTGCTGCGCCTGTTTGGCGTGCGTGATGTCAGCAACAATGCCGACAGTCTGACGCGCGACGAGCTGCGTACCGTCGTGCACGAGGCAGGCAGCATGATTCCCCGCCGTCACCAGGGCATGCTGCTGTCGATTCTTGACCTTGAGAACGTGACCGTCGATGACATCATGGTGCCGCGTCAGGAAATCTTCGGCATTGACCTCGATGACGACCTCGACATCATCCTGAGCCATGTTCGTGCGAGCCAACACACTCGCGTACCGGTCTACAAGGGCGACATCAACAACATCATCGGCATCCTGCACCTGCGCAATGCCGCTCGCTTCCTGTCGCTGGACGAGATCACCAAGGCCTCCATCATCCAAGAGGCTCGCGAGCCGTACTTCATTCCGGAATCCACGCCGCTGCACACGCAGCTGCTCAACTTCCAGAAGCAGAAGCGCCGTATCGGTATCGTGGTCGACGAGTATGGTGACGTGCAGGGTCTGGCGACGCTGGAAGATATCCTGGAAGAGATCGTCGGCGAGTTCACCACTGACGTAGCCGGCACTCATCAGGAGATTCATCCGCAGGACAACGGCAGCTACGTCATCGAAGGCACGGCCAACATTCGCGAGATCAACAAGGCCATCGGCTGGCAGCTGCCGACTGACGGCCCCAAGACACTCAATGGCTTGATCCTCGAGCATCTGGAGTCGTTCCCGGACGCGCCTGCCAGCCTGGCGATCGGCACCACGCGTATCGAGATCCAACAGGTGAAGGACAATCAGATCACCTCGGCTCGCTGCTGGCAGGCAGCGCGCACCACGCGAGGCTGATGAACCGCTTGCAGCATTGGCTCGACAGAGCGTGCTGGCAACACGCAAAGGCCCGCCATCCGGCGGGCCTTTTGCCTTCAATTCTCGCGCAATGCGGTATTGCATTGCGCGGGGCGGTCAGCGACTGACGCAAGCGCTATCCTGTGCCGATGCCTGAAAGATCGGCACAGTGATCGATACATGGTATCCGGCGCGGGCATCTGCGTGCGGCGACTGCCACATGACCCTCTACCGCTGACGATTCCCGACTGGTGCTACCCCAGCCAGATGCATCGCCAGACAGGCTTCTCCACTCAATCCCGATGGCTCTCATGACCTCAGCTTCCACCCACACCTCGACGCCGGCCCTGCACCAACAAGCGCGCTTTACGCTGATGCTGGGCCTGATGGTCGCACTCGCCCCACTCGGAACCGACGCCTACCTTCCCGCCATGCCCGAAATGGCCAGCAGCTTCGGGGTGGATGATCATCAGATCGGACTGACCATCACGGCCTTCTTCTTCGGCTATGCCATGGGTCAGCTGGGAGGAGGCCCGCTGTCTGACAGTCTGGGGCGTCGTCCCGTTGCCCTGAGTGGCTTCGTACTGTTCCTCATCGCCGGACTCGGCTGTGCGCTGACTCAGGACTTTCATTGGCTACTGGGCTTGCGCGTACTGCAGGGGATCGCCACCGGCATGACCGGCGGTGTGTCTCGCACAGTGGTGAGAGATGTCGCGACCGGCAAGGACGCCGCCCGCCTGATGACCAATGTGACCATGGTGTTGATGACAGCTCCACTGATCGCGCCATCTCTGGGGGCGCTCGTGATCTCGCTGAGCGACTGGACAACCGTCTTCTACGCCTTGGCGGTCTATGGCCTGCTGGTCGGACTGACCATCTACCGCTGGTTGCCGGAAACCCATCCTGCCAGTGAGCGAACCCCCTTCCGGCCGCGCAATGTGCTGCGCAGCTACCGTGAGGTTCTGACCACACGCGGAGTGCCGGGGCACCTGATTCTGATCCTGTGCGGGCCGGGCATCATGTTCACCTTCATCACCAATGCCAGCTATCTGTATCAGGGGCTGCTCAACATGACGCCGACCCAGTTCGCCCTGGCCTTCAGCGCCAACGTGGTGGCCATGTTCGTGGGCAATCGTCTCAACCACGCTGGTCTCAAGCACCTGCGCACACGCACATTGGTCAAGATGGCGCTGGGGGTTCAACTGACAGGGATCTGCGTGCTGCTTGGCCTCGCTCTGACGGATTCGATCACTGCCAGCACCCTGATTCCCGGCATGCTGGTAGTGCTTGGCGCGGGCGCCATGATCACGCCCAACATCATGGCCGACTATCAGTCACTCTTCCGCCGCGGTCACGGCGTCGCCAATGCCATCTCCGGCACCGTGCTCTTCATGGGGGGTGGCCTCTACGGCGCCTTCGCCAGTCTGTGGCTGAACGGTGACAACATGCTGCCGGTACCGCTGGTAATGTTGGCCGCCTGCCTGCTGGGCTGCTTCGGTTTCTGGATCACGCGCCATACCGCCCCGTCCAATCAGACTGCCTGAGGCACCGCGCTAGCAGAGCAAGGAAGCAGAACACAAAAACGCCGCTCCGGAGACTCGAAGCGGCGTTTTTCATGGCGATGTCACCAAGCTTATCCAGACCAAATCAGCCACGCTTGGCACATCATTGACCTCGCGCCAGACGGGATGCCTTGCGGTGCAGATCGCGTACCGCATCCTCGAGCTCCTTCGCCTTCACGGAATCAGCCTCGAAGGTACGCCCGACACACAGCTCGACACGACCGCGAATACGTCGCGGCCACTTGGAGAATGCCGGGCCTCCACCGTGAGAGAACCAGGAGCCCCACAACCCACCTAGTGCCATCGGAATCACCGGTGCCGGATTACGCGCCAGGATCAGCTCCAGCCCGCGCCGGAAACGCCCGACCTCACCATCGCGAGTCAATTTACCCTCAGGAAAAATCATCACGACCTCACCGTCACGTAGTGCCTTGCCGACCTCTTCCAGTGAACGCCTTACACCTGCGGGGTCCCTGCGAGAAGAATCGACCGGGATAGCGCCCGCGATCCGGAAGAACCATTTCAACCACGGTGAGTTATAGATCTCAGCGTCCATCAAGAAACGCAACGGCCGTGGGCTGGCCCCCCCAAGAATCAGGGCGTCCATGAAGCTGACATGATTGCAGACCACCAGTGCCGCCCCCTCTGCCGGTATCCGCCAGCGCCCCTTGAGGTGCAGACGGTACATCAGATGAATGAGGATGAAGATATTGAGACGCAGGAAGGGGCGAGGATCACGCAGCATGCAGACCACGGCAATCAGTGCGCTGATCAAGGCTAGCACCAACAGGAAGTCAGGCAGGCTACGCTCCAGCGTACTGAGCATCAGAATGCCGAATCCGGCTGACAGTACCATCAGCAAGGCATTGAGCACGTTATTAGCCGCAATCACGCGCGCACGATAACTTTCCGGACTGCGAATCTGCAGCAGAGTATAGAGCGGCACGATATAGAGACCGCCACCGAAGCCAATCACACCAAGATCCAGGCACATCCGCCAGAATCCTGCCACCTGAAGCAACTCCAGCAACGGTGTCGCCTGCGCCGCACTGCCCAGTGTCGGGCGCAGGGCGAGATCCAGTCCGCCAACGAAGATGATCAGTGCACCAAAGGGTACCAAGCCGGTTTCGAGTCGACCGCGCGAAACACGCTCGCAGGCCAGCGACCCCATCCCAATGCCGATCGCAAAGGCTGCCAACAGCGCAGACGTCGCGCCTTCCGCACCATGCACAATATCGCGCGCATAGGCTGGTAACTGAGTGAGATAGCTAGCCCCGAGAAACCAGAATGCGCTGATGCCGAGCAGTGCCCACTTGAGGCGACGATTCCCCAGCCCTTCACGCATTACCGAGATGCTACCGGAGAGAGGTCGCCAGGGGACAGGGCCTGGTGATAGCGATGGCGCCGGCGGGATTTTTCGCGCCACGAACACACCAAGTAGCGATAGCGTGACCAGCGACGCAGACAGGGCCCAGCGTGCCAGATCCCCTCCGAGTGCCATCAGGGCAGCGGCGGCTAGCGTACCGATCAGAATGGCGAGGAAGGTGCCCAGCTCGACCCAGGCATTGCCGCTGACCAGCTCATCAGGCTTGAGATGTTGCGGCAGAATGGCGTATTTGACGGGGCCGAACAGTGCCGACTGGGTGCCCATCATGAATAGCAGCGCCAGCAACAGCTCCCATGCTTCAAAAATCAAGGCACCCGCTGCGACACTCATGGTCGCTAGCTCCAGCCACTTGAGATTGACGATCAGCCGCTGCTTATCCAGGCGGTCTGCCAGCAGGCCGCCCCAGGCAGAGAACAGCAAGAAAGGAAGGATGAACAACCCGGCCGCCAGATTATTGACGATGCCGGTATCCCACCCTCGCTGCTCGATCACCACAAAGGTCATCAATAGCAGCAAGGCATTCTTGAAAAGATTGTCGTTGAAGGCACCAAGGGCCTGGGTCCAGAAAAAAGGCGCGAACCGTGGGCGCCGGAGCAAATCTCGACTCATTGCTCCTCTTCCGTCACATCCCCCGCACTTGCAGCCTCGCTGCGCACTCTGAGCCCTGCCAGCATGGTATCAAGCAGCTGGTCCAATAGTTCAGTCACTTCCAGTGGCTGACCCTGCCACAGGCCAAGGCGTTCATTCATGCCCAATTGAACCAAGCCATGCACGCTACCCCACAGGGTGCGTGCCATGCGTTTGGCTTCAACAGACTCGACACGAGGGGCGTACTCAACCAACGCTATCTCGACACGCTCGAACAATCCTTCAATCATGGCGTTCTGACGCTGGTCCAGCTCACCTTCCTTTGCCAATGGGAAGTCAAACAACAACTGCCAGCGGTAGGGATCACGCTGGGCAAAGCCCCAATATGCGCGCGCAAGCGACTTGAGACGCTCTGAAGGGCTCGGCGTCTCATGCCCGGCAATCGCAGCATGCAGACGGTCCAGCGTCGCCAGATTGACGTGCTGGAGCAGGTTGCCAAAACTGCCATAAAGCTTGAGCAGGGTACTGGGCGCGCAGCCGACTTCACGAGCCAGGTTGCGTAGAGACAGGGCGTGAACAGGCTGCTCTTTGAGCCATTCATCGCAGGTCTCCATTACCCGCGCATGCAGCGCTTCCGGTGCATGCTGACGTGGACGGGCCATCGAATTCCTCTGATGCTTGAGATGCGTTACCGCGTAGCAAATCTAACGCGGTGTGTGTCCGCACTGCACGGGTGAGCAAAGCCATAGGATGTCATTGCAACATCTTTTGAAGCGGCCCGTATCAGCCATTGAATCGAACACTGTTTCCGTCCAGCATATCGAGACTGAGCGCAAACGCAAGCGCCACCAAGGTGTGGCATGCTGTTGCATGCCGCATGCTCTGGGCTCATGGCCGCCCATTGGGCAGCATGAGAGCCTGCATGTTCCTCTCGCCCTCCGCCTTCAAGGATTTCCGTGGCCGGACGTCTGTATATCCCCCCCTTCCCCGAAGACCTGCCGCCTCGCGACCTGCTCGGCAAGCTCGCGACCGCCTCACTCACTCGCCAACTGCGCAATGAGCTGCTGACCAGCGCCAACCGTGCACCGCGCATGCCGGCCTCGATGTTGCGCCTTGAAGGCCAGAAGCTGCGCCTGGTGCCTGCACTGTGGGGGCTGACGCCTAGCTGGCTGGACATCATGGACCATGCCCCACACGTAGCACGTGCGGAGACGCTGGAAACGCGACGCATGTTTCGTGAGTCCTTCATCAGCCAGCGGGCACTGATCCCCGTCGGTGGTGTCTACGTCTGGAAGGAACAGCCCAACATGAAGCAGCCGTTTCTGATCACGCATGCCGATCGTGCACCCTTGCTGCTGGCAGCGCTCTGGACTCGCCACTTCAGTCCGCCATTGATAGAAGGCATGCCGCCGGAAGGGCGCGACAGCTTTGCCTTGATCAGCGTGGGATGTGCGGGTGTCAGCGCTCGCCTTACTGACCGAATGCCAGCCGTCATTGCGCCGCATCAGGTACGTGAGTGGTTAACGGCTGACACACCATTGGAAACGGTACGTGGCATGCTGGTACCCGATGCCAGGCTCGCGGCATTTCCGGTAGCACGGCGCGTCAATGATCCAGCACATCAGGAATGGAGTGTGGCGCACCCTACCGGCCCCATGCTGACCTAAGTCTTGCTCACGCGTCCGTCAGCGCGTTGAGCGCGTAGCTCATATACAGCGGCGCACTCATTACCGCCTTGCCGTCACCGGTCTTTCGTACCAGGAGAGAAGATGCCACTGCTACCCAGGTTTCGCCCACTCGGCCTAAGCGCCGCCATCGCCGCCATCGTTCTGGCTGGTCTCTCCCCCACTCTCGCGCTAGCGGAAACTGCCAGCCCACCCGGCAGCCCCCAGAGTGTCAGCGTGAACACGCAAGCGGGGCCAGTCATCAAAAGCGAGAATGACAAGCGTAGTTATCGCAGCCTGACTCTCGATAACGGCCTCAAGGTACTGCTGGTAAGTGACGCCGATGCCGACAAGGCAGCGGCGGCCATGGACGTGGAAGTGGGGAGTGCTCAAGACCCGAAAGATGTGTTGGGGCTGGCACACTTCCTTGAACATATGCTGTTCCTGGGGACCGATCGCTATCCTGATCCAGACGCCTACCAGGACTTCATCACCAAGCATGGCGGCCAGCACAATGCCTTTACTGCCAGCCAGGATACCAACTTCTTCTTCGATATCGACCCTGATGCCTTTGATGAGGCATTGCCACGTTTTGCACGCTTCTTCGTCGCGCCGCAGTTCAATGCCGAGTATGTGGATCGTGAGCGTCATGCGGTGAACTCTGAATACCAGGCGCGCATGCAGGATGATGGGCGTCGCGTATACGAAGCCGTCGAGAAGGCGCTGAACCCTGAGCATCCTTTCAATCGCTTCAGTGTGGGGAGTCTCGACACCCTGCAAGACACTGACGCCGGCAGCCTCCGTCAGCGATTGGTGGATTTCTATACCGCTCACTACGGCGCAGGTGTCATGCGTCTATCGCTGGTGGGCCCGCAATCTCTCGATGTACTGGAGCAACTTGCGCGCAACAACTTCAGCGATGTCCCTGATCGTGACCTGACACGTTCCGATATCGATGTACCGCTGGTCACACAAGGCGAGCTACCGGCACGCCTCGAGGTCAAGACGCTGAAGCAGGAGCACGAGCTCGCGTTCATGTTCCCGATCGATGACCCTATCGAACATTATCGCGCGCAGCCCGTCAGCTATCTCGCCAACCTGATCGGTCATGAAGGTGAAGGCAGCCTGCTTGCGTCTCTCAAAGCCAAGGGCTGGGCAGATGCCCTCTCCGCCGGTGGTGGCCTCAGCGATGGCCATAGTGCGCTGCTCAGCATCAATATCACCCTGACGCCAGAAGGCGCCAAGCACCAGCCCGAAATTCGCGCAGCGTTGTTTGATTATCTGGCCTTGATCCGTACGCAGGGTGTCAACGACTGGCGCTACGCTGAGCAAGCCAAGCTGGGCGAGCAGGAATTCCGCTTCCAACAGCGTAGCTCGCCAGTCGACCTGGCCAGTAACCTGGCGATGATGATGACGCGCTATCCGATCAAGGACGTGCTGGCCGCCCCCTACCTGATGCAGAACTTTGACGCGCCGCTGCTCGACAAGACACTGGCACGCCTCACGCCGGATAATATGCTGGAGGTCTACTCTGGCCCCGAGGTAAATGGCGACGAGCAGGGCCAATGGTTCAAGGCGCCTTACACGCTGACGCGCCTGAAGACTGATGAAGTCGTCTCGGACACTGCGAAAGACACCTCTGATGACACATCGACCGACGCGGCTGAACCACTGTCCAGTCAATTGACCCTTCCCGAGCCCAATCCCTACCTGGCCAGCGACTTCCGCGTACTGTCACTGCCCAAGGCCGCACCGTCACAACTGCTGGATGAGCCAGGCGCAGAACTGTGGTATCAGGGCAATGACAGCTTCGGTGTACCACAGGCAGAGTGGCGCTTCGGGCTACTCAACCCTGAGGTAAGCACGACGGTCGAAGAGCAAGTCATGAATCGTGTATTGGCGGCCTGGCTGAACGAGAGCCTCAACTCGCGCCTTTACCCGGCACGACTGGCAGGGCAGGACGCACTGGCCTATGCCCATGGCCGCGGCATCACACTGCAATTCAATGGCTGGCGTGATGGACAACAGCCCGAAATGCGCGAAGTGCTCAATCAGCTGGTCAATGGCGAGATAGTGCCCGCCACGCTCGAGCGCATTACCCAGCGTCTACGCCGTGGCCTGCAAAATCGCGCACAGGCACCGCTCTACTCCCAGCTGGGGCGCAGTCTCAGCGAGACGCTAGTGGGCCCGCTGGCAACCACACCTCAGATGATGGCTGCACTGGACAAGGTAGACAGTCAAACACTAGACACCTTCCGCAAGCGCTTCCTCGCCCGCCTGCACGTGCAAGCGATGGTGACCGGCAACCTCTCTGCCGCACAGGCGAAAGAAACCGGCCAGCTAGTGTTCAATGGCCTCGCACCACGTGTCACGCGTGAGGCAATCCCGGCACTGGAAGTTCGTCAGATCAGTCAGCAGACTGAATTGCGGCCGGACAGCACTCGCAGTGATGCCGGCGCGCTGCGCTACCTGCAGGGCCAGGATCGTACGTTGCAAAGCCAGGCACGCCTCGCCGTGTTAGGGCAGTTGATCGAAGCCCCCTTCTACAGCCGTCTACGTACCGATGAGCAACTGGGCTATATCGTCTCGGCGAGTTACTCACCAATGCTGGATGCACCAGGCTTGAGCATGCTGGTGCAATCGCCGTCCAAGGACAGCAAGACGCTATTCTCGCGCATGGATGCCTTCATGGCCGAGTTCGATAGTCGCGTTCAGACACTCGATGAGTCGGCGCTGGCAACCTACCGCCAGGCCGTCATTGACAGCCTGACCCAGAAGCCACGCCGCCTATCTGAGCTGGCCGCACGTAACTGGAACGAACTGAGCTTCGGCTGGACCGGCTTTGATCGTCGTCAGCAGCTGGTCACTGCCGTGAAACAGATCAGCCCGGAAGACATCCGCGCGACCTGGAAGCGACTGCGGACCGCTGACTCGCTGGAACTCGCCTTCGACCCGAATACGCCCAGCAACTTCAATGAGCGCATTCCGAAGCTCGCGCTACCCCTCCTGCCGGAGGCACCGCGCGCCCAGGCGGAAGCGACCACGTCGGCCCCTTCTGCACAGCAAACAGGCGGCGCGAAGCACTGACAGGCGCTGGGCTTGGCAATGGCCCTACACAAAACGACCCCGGCGAAATCGCCGGGGTCGTTTTGTGTAGGGCCATATTTTAACGTCCGCCTAGCCTGGCCGTTCTAGCCAAAGGCCTGGGACGGCATGATGCCTTCCACATACATCGCCAGCTCTTCAAGAATCTGTACCCGATCAGGGTCTTGCTCGGACTGTCCCAATTGCTGGATTTCTGCCACAAATCCCTTCACGGTCAGGCTAGCCACCGTCTCGTCATTCATGCGCTCCCAGCGCCACTGCTCCCAACGCTCGCGTTCGGCAGAGTTGAGCGTATAGCCGTAACTGCGTGCGCGATAGCGGAACAGCATCTCTTCAAGACGGCCATCCTGAAAGGCGAACGGCGTATCGTCCAGTGCTTCCGGATGCGTGGCACGCACCCGTTCCATCTCCTTGCGATCTGCCGGCGAGAAGAAGCCACCAGAGTAAAGCATCAGATCCGGATCAGCGGGAGGCTCAGGCGGTGCTTCGGCAAACACCTGCGCCACCTTCACGCCAATACCCACATTGTCCTTGAGCCACTTCCAGTGCACACGACATTGCGCGGGATCGATCTGGAAGCGCTCGACGATCTCGCCGTACTCACCCTTGCTCGGCCCCTCGACATCCTTGAGCGCATTGGCGGGCAACAGCACTGGACTCTTGTTGAGATGGATGACCTTGAGTGGAATACGCTCCTCGCCTTCGGCCAGATCATCCGCACGCGCAAACACACGGGCACGAATTTCCTCTGCCGTGAGCTCCATCATCGGTGCAGGGTCTACCGACAAGTCATAGACAATCACACCATTGGCATTGGACGGATGCTCTGCCAGCGGCACGACAAGCGCACCACATGCCCGCGAAGCAGGATAGCGACGCGAGATATGCAGCATCGGCTTACGTGCGCCAATATCGAGCAGGCTCGCGACGTGGCGCTTGTTACGCAACTTGAGCAGGTAGTCAAACAGGCGCGGATTGCGCTCCTTGAGCAAGCGCGCCAAGGCAATGGTCGCACGTACGTCAACCAGCGCATCGTGAGCTCCGGCATGCTCGATACCATTGGCTGCCGTCAGGTGCTCCAGGCGGAAGCTGGGCGCGCCGTCTTCACGCTTGGGCCACTCGATGCCCTCAGGACGTAGTGCATGGAAGGCTCGCACGATATCGATCAGATCCCAACGCGAATTGCCGTTCTGCCATTCACGTCCATACGGATCGAGGAAGTTGCGATAAAACAGATGGCGACTGACTTCGTCATCAAAACGCAGGCTGTTATAGCCCAGCGTACAGGTGCCCGGCACGCTCATCTCGTCGTTGATACGCCCAGCGAACTCAGCCTCCGGGATACCGCGCCGCTCAGCCTGCTGTGGTGTAATCCGCGTAATGAGACACGCCACCGGATGGGGCAAGAAGTCGTCAGCTGGCTTGCAGTAGAGCGTCAGCGGCTCGCCAATCTCGTTGAAATCGGCATCGGTACGAATGGCCGCGAACTGCGAAGGACGATCACGGCGCGGATCAGCGCCGAAGGTCTCGTAGTCGTGCCACAGGAAGGTGGGCTCTGCCACAGGAAATCTCCACGCGGGCGGTCTGAAAATGAACGTGCCAGAACACCGTACTCAGCAAGGCTGGCACAGTGCTCTGGCAGGAAGGGTCAGGCGTGACGCAAGGCGCCGCCGATCAATTTTTCTCGCCGGGACGCGGCAAGGTGACATTGAGCTCCAGCACTGAGCAATCGTCTTCGCGATCAAGAGAGATGTTGATGGCATCTTGATCGACCTGAACATACTTGCGGATCACCTCAAGCAGCTCGCGCTCCAGCATCGGCATGTAATCCGGCTGGTCACGCTGACTACGCTGGTGCGCAACGATGATCTGGAGCCGCTCCTTGGCGACATTAGCGGTCTTCTTGCGCTCTCGCTTCAGAAAATCCAGTAATTTCACTTGCGCCCCCCTCCGAACATTCTGGCCAGTAGACTGCGCCTCTCAACTTCATGGAAACGCAGCGGCACTTCCTCGCCCAACAGGCGGGAGACGCAGTCAACATACGCCTGTCCGGCATCGCTTTTCTGATCGTGTGTTACCGGCACGCCCTGATTGGAGGCACGCAGTACGGCATCGGATTCCGGGATCAGGCCAATCAACGGAATCGACAGGATTTCCTGGATGT
Organism: Cobetia sp. L2A1; assembly: GCF_009796845.1. Lineage (NCBI taxonomy): Bacteria > Pseudomonadati > Pseudomonadota > Gammaproteobacteria > Oceanospirillales > Halomonadaceae > Cobetia > Cobetia sp. L2A1. Next base: position 3,810,656 of record NZ_CP047025.1, read on the forward strand.
CCGTCAGATTAAGCATATCGCCACCGGTCACACGTGCCGGATGATAGCGAGTAATCAACAGGTGCTCGACGACCGGTGTCTCGCCGAGCTCTGCGCGGCGGGTCTTGGACGATAACAGACCAATGATCCGGTCGGAGTCACGTACCGAGCTGACCTCAGGGTTGGTGACAACGACGGCTTCGTCAGCGAAGTACATCGCCAGCTGAGCACCGCGTTCGATACCTGCCGGGGAGTCACAGATGACGTAATCGAAATCCTCACGCAGCGCGATCAGTATCTTCTCGACGCCTTCCTGAGTCAGCGCATCCTTGTCACGAGTCTGAGACGCCGGAAGGATGTGCAGATTGTCGATACGCTTGTCGCGTATCAGGGCCTGTTTGAGATTGGCTTCGCCTTGGATGACGTTCACCAGGTCATAGACCACACGGCGCTCGCAACCCATGATCAGGTCCAGGTTACGCAGACCCACGTCGAAGTCGATCACGACCGTCTTGTTGCCACGCAGAGCCAGTCCGGTGGCAATGGCGGCGGCGCTAGTCGTCTTGCCAACCCCGCCCTTGCCTGACGTCACTACGATAATCTTGGCCAAAGGTATCTTCCTTGCTGAGAGTCACCCGCAGAACGGGGATCGCCTGTAAATATTAGGGTTCGTTTCACGCGCAACCGTGTATGAATCAGAAACCTCGTAAACACCGGTCTTGCGCGACACGATGATGTAAGCACCAATGTCGACAGATAGTTGGCGGACCGCGACATATCATCAACGGCCTTCGCGTTATCAGTTGAGTCGTGCGATGCAGAGTTGATCGTGTTCAAGCACGACTTCGACACTGGCGCCCAGCAAACGGTTGTCGATATCATCAAGCCGCTTGTAGGTACCGGCTACCGAGAGCAGCTCGGCATGCAGTTCCTTACAGTAGATGCTGGCATTGCGGTCGCCATGAATACCGGCCAACGCGCGACCACGCAAGGCCCCATAAATATGCACGCTGCCAGCGGCCAGAATCTCGGCGCCCGCATTCACCGCCCCGATAATGACGAGGTCACCATCAGAGGCACTGATCTGCTGACCTGAACGCACCGTGCCACGAAATACCTTGCTGGCATGAACAGGTTCTACCTCGGGCTCAGGCTCGGGGGCGGCAACAGCTTCAGGCTCGGCAACTGGCGGCACGGATTCCAGTGTACGACCACGGTGCTCCTGCGGCGGGAACCAGCCAAGTCCCAAGGCCCAAGCCGACTGGCGCACAGGGTCACCGCCGCCACGGACAGCCACGGGCAGTAATTTATGGCCACGGCACACGGCACAGATGCGCTCCAGTGCCAGATGCGGTTCATCGAGTTTCTCGACGCTCAACACTACCGGCGTGTGCTGAAAAAAGGCCGGCGACTGATTGAGCTTACTGGCCAGCTGGGCCCGGATCTGCTCCGGATCACCACTGGCCAGCTCCATGACCGTCATCGGCAGCATGCCGCCCTTGAAGATGAAGGCCTGAGAGGCCCTGTCCGTACTGAGACTCATGACCTGACTCCGGGTTGCGTAAGGAGTATCGAAGCCCTTCGACACTCTTGATGATGCACGTGAAGCCCGATGCATCCTCCGAGTGGCATCCCGAAGAAGAAGGCCACTTGGATAACATAGCTCTCACTCGCACATGACACAGCGCTGTATCACATACCCTGAATAACAAAGCACCTGGCGACAAGGCTCTGGATAACAAAGCTATGTGAGCTGACACGGCGCTGCAACTGATGATACGGCCAGCAGACCGCACTGTCAGGTGTCGCGAGGTCACGACGTCATCACTATTATCACGACCATGATGCGTCACACGGCCCGTGATGTCGCGCACGGAGCCTTGCCAAGCCAGCCATGCGCATTCATCCACACGTGAGAACACACAAATGGGAGCCTGCGACTGATAAGATAGTGGGGTGACGAAATTCATGCGCCGTCACCCCGGAATCGATGTCGACGCTACCAAACCACGTCTATCTTCGTGACCGGCTGTTGTTGCGCCCCTCTATTTTTGCCTGGATAACCGCTCTCTCATGACCGGACTGCTTTCCCGCCTCACTGGCCGCCTTTTCACGCCTCGCTGGCAACATGCCAACCCCGCCATTCGCTCTGCTGCCACCGATCAACTTGATCCTGACATCCCGGAACAGCGCAAGATTCTGGAAACGCTGATTCTCAGCGATTCCGCTCTTGAAGTGCGCCATGCCGCTCTGACACGCATGCAGACGCCTGAGCGCTTGCTGCCGCTGCTGGATCGTGCCGATGGGTTGGTCCGCGAACGTCTGGTTGAACTGCTGAGTGGTGGGCAGGATGCTCCCTCGCTGCTGAGCCGAGAGCAACTGGTCGAGCGCTTGGATGATAGTGAGCTGCTCTCGGCTGTTGCCGCGCGTGGCGACAACCAGCAATTGCGTCTGACAGCACTGGCACGCATCGACGATGAAGATGCGCTGATCCAGCAGGCCTGCCACAACACCATCGCGGCAGTGCGTCATGCTGCAGCAGCGCGTATCACAAGCCAGACCGGCCTTGAGCGCCTTGTGCGTGATGCCAAGCGTGACCGTCACGTACAGCGTCAGGCGCGTGACACCTTGGCACGTCGCCGCGCTGATGCGCAGGAAGCCGATGCCCTCACTGTCAGCCGTGACAACCTGCTACGCCAGATGGAAAAGCTGCCCCGTCAGGCGTGGGAGGACAGCGTGCCGTCGCGCTATCGCTCACTGCTGCGCGAGTGGGAGCGACTGCCAGCCGCCGAGCACACGACTCAACAGTACTTTGAAGATGCCCGTCAGCAGGCATACAAGGTCATCAGCGATCATGAGTCACGTGAACAGGCCATTCGTGAGCACGAGCGCCTGAGCGCCAATCTGAGCACACACCTGACAGAAATCCTGACAGCCCTGACGCACGCCAGGGATGACCTGCAGAGTCGTGAACGCGTCAATGATCATGATTTCGCCAGCCTGCAAGCCCAGCGTCGTCTGCAAGGTGAGCGCTGGCGCGAGTTGACCGACCAATTCTCGGCGCCGTCTGAATTGCTGGAGCAGCATCAACGCCTGCAACAGCAACTGCAGAATCCACTGGATGCCTGGCATCGTCATCAACTGGCTCAGGTCGAACTCGACGCCGCGTTGGTCGACAACGATATCGAGCAGATGATGCGTCTGGAGCGGGAAATCGCCTGGCCATCGGGCCTGCCGATGACCGCGAGCCTCATTGCGCTTCAAGAAGCCTTGGCCAATGCTGCTCCGGCAATCTCGGATGAAGCGCAACGCGAAGACGACGCGGAGCAGCCGTCAGCCATCGACGAAGCCGCGAGCTCTGCTCTCGATGCCGCGGCACTCGACGCTGAAATCGATATGCTGGAAGCTCAGCTCGATGCTGGCAAGCTCAAGCCTGCCAGTCGACTACACCGCTCACTACGTGACCGTAGCGAAGGGAAGTTGGACGCTGCCCGTCAGACACGCCTACGCCAGCTCGGTGCCCGTGTGGCAGAGCTGCGTGACTGGCAGAATTTCGTCGCCGCACCAAAGCGTGAACAGTTGCTTGATGCCATCACCACACTGGCCGAACGCGACGATATCGGCGATGAGCAGCGTGACCGCCAGCACCAGCTGCTGATTCAGCAGTGGCGCGAGCTGGCCGATGCCGCAGCGACCCGTGAGACAAGCCAGGCCTTCCGCACAGCCTCTGACGCCATCAAGCAGCGCCTCACGGAGTACCGTGAGGCTCGCAAGCAGGCGCGTGAGCATAATCTCGCCATGCGCCAGTCACTCTGCGAGCAGCTGGAATCTCTTGACGGCCATGCCATGGACGATGCTGACCCGGACTTCCTGCGTCAGATTCGTGATCGTGCGCGTGAAGAGTGGCGCCGCCACACACCGGTACCAGCAGGCCCTGGACGCCAGCTGTCGCATCGCTTCGGCGAAGCACTCACCGCGCTACAGAGCTTGATCGATAACCGCGCGGGGCAGATTGCCGCCGCCAAGCAAGCATTGGTAGAAGCAGCTGAGGCGCTGGCCGATGAAAATTCGCCCGCGCGTCCGCGCGCCGAGCAGGCCAAGACACTGCAAACCCGCTGGCGTGAGCTGGGCCGTGCTCCCAAGGGCGAGGAGCAACGCCTGTGGACAGCCTTCCGTGCTGCCTGTGATCGTATCTTCGCTGCCCGCGATCAAGACCGCGAAGACCGTGACAGTCGCGAACAAGTCCGCCTTGATCAATGGCAGGCACTGATCGAGCGCCTCGACAGCTGGGAGCCAGAAACACTCGAAGACGCTGCGCAGCTTGATGATGCATTGAAAGAAGCTGATAGCCTCGGCGCACTGCCGCGCGGCAAGCGTGGCGACGGTATGCGCCGCCGCTGGAACGGCATCCTCAAGCGCCGCGAACAGCGCCTGGATGAGCTGCATGCTGTGCAACTACTCGAAGAATGGCAGCAATGGCGCGATCTTCTGGAGCAGCATGCTGTCGCCGACGCCAGCGCTATCCGGGGCGACATCAGCGAGGTTGAATTGCCAGACACCTCGGCATTCGACGACAACAGCCGTCAGGCCAATGCAGCACGTAACATGATGCGCCAGGCTGAACCCAGTAACTGTAGCGCCGCCAACGAGCGTCTGGCCGAGCTGCGCGTGCATCTGGCCATCCTGTTTGAAGCACCGCTGGGAACCGAAGATGAATCGCGCCGCCTGACCGTTCAGGTGGCACGCATCAATCAACAGCTAGGTGAGCGCATGGAGCGTGAAGAAGAGCTGGATGAAGTGCTGGACGCCCTGCTCGCCAACGGCCCGCTGGATTGGGATGCCTGGCAAACCGAGCTGCCACGTTTCGATGCGCTATTCAATCACTAGCAGCAGCATGTGAACCGCAGCACGTCATGACGTAGGTCAGCGCCGCACCTGAACGGCGCAATACAAAATAAGCCCCCGCCTCTCTCGAGGCGGGGGCTTATTTCATCATGGAGGAATCATCCTCCATCTGGACTCAATCAGCATGCCCTGCAAGTGCACTCTCCAGCCTCATGAACACGGGCCGGATGAACGTGAGCCGAAAGAACCAACTGGCGCGAACCAGTGCAAGGCGAGCGTCGCCTCACCCCATGAACTGACCACCATTGATGTCCAGGTTGGCGCCGGTGATGAATCCTGACTTCTCGTCGGCAAGGAAGGCGACAGCACGCGCAATTTCTTCCGGAGTACCGTAGCGCTTGACCGGAATGGTTTCACGGATGGATTCGCGAATCTCTTCCGGAATCTTCATGATCATGTCAGTGGCAATATAGCCCGGTGACAGGGTATTGACGGTGATGTTCTTGGTCGCAGTTTCCTGCGCCAATGCCATCGTCAGGCCGTGCATCCCGGCTTTGGCTGCCGAGTAGTTCACCTGGCCAAACTGACCCTTGCGGCCATTGATGGAGGAGATGTTAACGATGCGACCGTACTTGTGCTCCAGCATGTCGTTGATGACAGCACGGCAGGTATTGAAGACGCTATCGAGGTTGCAGTTGATGACCTCGCGCCATTGCTCATAGCTCATCTTGCGCAGAGTGGTGTCACGCGTGATGCCCGCACAATTGACCAGTACGGAGATCGGCCCGAAACGCTCACGAATTTCATCCACACCGGCCTGACAAGCCTCGAAGTTATCCAGCTCGATACCAGAGAGAGCGATGTTCTCGAACCCGGCAGCATGCTGCTCTATTAGCCAACCCTCTGCCTTTTCCTTGTTCCTGTACCCAGCGATGACCTGATACCCCTGGCTCGCCAGCTCACGACAAATAGCGGAACCAATACCACCGGTCCCACCGGTAACCCATGCAACGGGTGCTGTTTGCGTCATGGTGTTGTAACTCCCTGTTCCTGGAACGTCCTGTGTCCTGTAACGGACACAGCATGGCATGTTCCCGGTCAGCAACCTGCCCTTGGGCAGTTTGCCGCCTCGGTAATAACGACAATAGCGACTCTCTCCAACAGCGTGATAACCACCGTGCGCTCAACGCATTCGGCTATCAGCTTGTCCGAGGCGCGTCACAGTCCAGTATGGACAATATCCAGCCGGAAAGTATGTAGCAGATCTCTCACATGCAATGACGACTATCTCCTGAATCTCGATGGCAGGTTTGTCCTCACTCGCACATCGCAAAGTCTTTGCACCAATTACGGGATAACGGTTGACCCAGCGCTGTATATGCTTATACTACGCCCCACGTTGATGCGGGGTGGAGCAGTCTGGTAGCTCGTCGGGCTCATAACCCGAAGGTCATCGGTTCAAATCCGGTCCCCGCTACCATTGAAGAGTCAGTATTTTCAGACTTTTAGGGAACCAACGTAGTGTTGCGGGATGGAGCAGTCTGGTAGCTCGTCGGGCTCATAACCCGAAGGTCATCGGTTCAAATCCGGTTCCCGCTACCAACATCTGATGCGTCAGAGAGTTGGAGCAAAAGCAGTATCCAGTGTTGCGGGGTGGAGCAGTCTGGTAGCTCGTCGGGCTCATAACCCGAAGGTCATCGGTTCAAATCCGGTCCCCGCTACCAAGAATTCGAAAGGCTTGATGCTTATGCATCAGGCCTTTTTCGTATGCGCACAAAAAAACATGTCCAGCGCGGTAGCATGCGAGAATCTTCAGACACCATTTTCCTTGCAGGGAGTCTCGCATGCGCCATTGGCTAGTCAAGACGGAGCCCGACACCTTCTCTCTGGAAGATCTACGTCGTGAGTCTCCCGCGCTATGGGATGGGGTTCGCAACTATCAAGCCCGCAACTTTCTACGTGAAATGAGCTGCGGCGATGTAGTGCTTATCCAGCATTCCAGCTGCAAGGTGCCTGCAATAGTGGGGCTAGCCGTCGTCAGTGAGATCGCACTACCGGATCCTACTGCCAGCAATCCTGATCACACGGGGTTTGATTCTCGCCAGGTCGCTGATCTGGAAGCGGGAAAGCCACCCCGCTGGCTGGCACCGCACCTTGCTTATCTGCGCCCGCTCTCCGCCACTCTCCCCCTGCCTCGCATCAAGGCCGCTCCACCGATGGCCGAAAGCCACCTGGTAAGGCGCGCACGCCTTTCCGTGATGCCACTAAACGAGAAGGAAGTCGCCTGTATCGCCTCTTTGGCGGGCGACAGCCTGATACCCTGAAGTGCCAATGCCTGCCTCTCATGTGCGAGCACCTTGAACTCCGCTGCGTCGGCCCGCATCATCAGGCCAACCGGCTCGCTTGCGAGCCTTGAATCGCATACAGAATCTTCGGGGCATGTCTCATGATCATCGATCCCAATACCGGCAAGCCATTGACCGGAAATGACACCACTGCAGCCCAGCCAGAAGGCATTGTCGGCGCTGGCAGCGCAGCAGCCCCCCGACAGGCGGAGGATGCCAACACCTACATCATTGATGTCGACATGAGCAATCTGCAGCAGGTACTGGAAGCCTCCATGCAGGTGCCGGTGCTACTTGACTGCTGGTCACCGTCGAGCGAATCCTGCCTGGCACTGATACCGGTACTGGAGAAGCTGGCACGGGAATATGCCGGTGGCTTCATCCTTGCCAAGCTGAATGTCGATGACAACCGTGATATCGCCGCTCAGCTGGGCGTGCAATCAGTGCCGGACGTCAAGCTGGTGATGCAAGGCTCTCTGTCTGGCAACTTCACCCAGGCACTGTCGGAAGCAGAAGTCACCACGTTCCTCGCTCAGCATCAGGTGCTACCTGCAGCGGGGGGCGGCCCTAACCTGTCAGAACAGGCGGCAGAAGCGCTTGAGAACGGTGACCTCGGCACTGCCAAGGCGCTATATCAGCAGCTCGCTCAGGACGCACCGGATGTACCGGAATACCGTATCAATCTCGCCTCCGTTCTCGTGGCCGAAGGCAATGGCGAAGACGCTCGCCAGCTGCTCGACTCACTGAAGCCGGAAGATCGTGATGGCGCGAAAGCGCGCGGAGTCAGGGCGCGCATCGATTTCATCGCCGAAGCGCCGACGCCGGAAGACGTCCAGGCAATGATGGAGCGAGACGACAGTGAAGCACGCTACCAACGTGCCATGCGCGATCTGGCTGATGGTCATTACGAACTGGCACTGGATGCTCTGATCAGCCTGGTCAAGACCGATCGCCAGTACGGTGAAGACCTTGCACGCAAGACACTGCTGCGCGTATTCGATGCTCTTGGCGCAACGCATGAGCTAACGGTGCGCTTCCGCCGCCAGCTCTTCGCGCTGATGTATTGATATCGCATCACTTGAGACTTGATGCCCCTCTGCGGATACGATGCTGACGGCCATCAGACGGTAAAAAAGCGCCCCATGGACATGAGATGTCCATGGGGCGCTTTGCGATGCCGTACGTGAATCCATGAGAGTGCGTGGCGCTGCGCGGACGGTGCCTTGGCTACGCGCTATGAGCGATGACGAGACCAGCCTCTGAGTAGTGAGGGTCGCGCCCGCGCCTGCTGTGCGGTAAGCGGAAACTCCCAGAATACATCCTCAAGCGAAGCGCTGGCCTGACGCGCCAGTCGCAGACAGCCACCATGGCAGCACCACTGGTGGCAGGCAGCATACGAGACTCCCTCCCGCCAGACAGACCCTTGCCCGTTCTCTGCTGAAATCTCGCGCATCATCGCTCCACCTCCTGAATGACAGCCGCTCGTTTCGAGCGACCTCACTACAGACTTAACGATAATGATTATCAATTCAAGGAAGAGATACACAAGACTTCGATGACGTGATCTGGATCATGCTCTCGTCTGTCACTTATCTTGAGCCGCCAGCCGTTGATCCATCTGTAATAACGCCTGCTCCAGCTGTAACCGGGTAGTCCCGTAGTTCAGACGTACAAATCCCGGCCAACCAAAGTCAGCACCGTCTGACAGGGCGACATCGCACTCATCAATCAGCGTCTGCTGTGGTGAATCCCCCAGCCCAGCCTGACGCATATCCAACCAGGCAAGATAGGTCGCTTCTGGCCGCGACATGCTGACGCCGTCCCAGCGCGCCACATACGCTTCCAGCAGATCGAGATTGTCACGCAGCACGCTCAACAACTCCTGACGCCACGGCTCGCCCTCACGCCATGCCGCTTCGGTCGCTGCCATGCCAAGCACATTGGTATCGGGCATCAGGCCATTGGTTGCATCAGTGAAGCGCGCGCGTAACTCGGGATTGGTGATCACCGCACAGGCGAATGTCAGCCCGGCCGTATTGAAGGTCTTGGAGGGTGCCCACAAGGTCACGCAACGCGCTGCCAGCTTTTCATTCAAACTGGCCAAGGGAATATGACGAGCCGTCGGGTCAACGACCAGATCGGCATGCAACTCATCGGAAATCACCAGCAGATCATGACGCTCGATCAGCTCTGCCAGTGCATCGAGCTCTTCCTCGCGCCAGACGCGGCCGGTAGGATTATGCGGATGGCACCATAGCAGCAGCTCGGTCTCGGGCGTGATCGCCGCTTCCAGCACCTCCATGTCCAGACGCCAAGGGCCACCCGCTGTCAGTGGCTCTGTCAGCGGTGCCATCTGCGCCAGGCGGCCAGTCTTCTGGGCCACCTTCAAAAAGGGCGGATAGATCGGGGTCGTCGTGACCACGCCAGCACCGGGTGACGTCAGTGCCAGACTGGCCAGGTGCAGTGCCGGCACCACACCAGGTAGCCAGACAATAGCCTCACGCGGCACCTCCCAGCCATAATGCTCACGACTCCAGTCGCGCAGACTGTCGTCAAGACTGCTTGAGGGCTTGGCATAGCCGTAAACCGGATGTGCCACTCGCTCAGCCAGTGCTCGTGTCACTGCCGGTGGGGCGCTGAAATCCATGTCAGCAATCCAAAGCGGCAGGATATCGGCATCGTAGCGATCCCACTTCTGGGATGGATACTGGCGTCGATCAATAGGGGTGAGAAAATCATATTCCATGACGGGTTCTCCCTGTAGCAGGTAACGTGAGGCAGGACTCGTCATCTCGCCGATAAAAGGCTAGCGAGTACAACAATCCCTGTGGATTTACTACAGCATAAGGCTTTGCGCATGTCAGAAGACACTTTTTACCAACAGGCACAGCGGGGTCTTCCCGGCTTGCTGGTCGCCTGGCTGACCCATGGCCGAGGCGACAGTGAGCGTCTTGCCGTACTACTGGCCGATACGGCACGCGTAGCAAGCCTCGGCCAGCCTTCATCCAACCCCGATGGGGCGATGCTGGAACGCTGGGCCAATGATGGCGGTGCGCCTCTATGGGCACCCAAGGCGGCATTATTCCTGTTGATGCAGATGCCAGCGCGCCCTCTCCCCGGCGACAGTGATGCAGCCTGCGCCTGGGCCTATTGCTGGATGCGCATGCGTGAGCATGCCAGCCCCGACGCCGCGCTGATCGCACTGCCTGAACACCTGCGTCAGCCACTGGCATGGCCCATTGACGCCGCTTGGCAAGACCTTACCCACCAGCGGCTGGTGTAGCCCGATAGCGAAAGTCTACCGGTAGGCTAGCCTCGCCTGCCAACTCCCCTTCTGCGACTGCGCTTTGCACAACCTGTCGTAGTCACCTAGTGGCGGCCACCTGCTAGTGCTTGACGCGGTCGCCAAGCAAGAATGTCTTGCGCCTTTACTTTGCCCCTACCCTGACTCCTCATCCAGACCTCTCCTCGCTACTGCATATTTCTTTAGGCATTCCAGCCACCACAATTCAGCTACCGTACATAACTTCTATTTCCCGAAGTCCATGGCCTGCCGGATAACAGTCCACTCGCGCTCTGCTTGTGCACCATCACGACCCATGGTGGCAGCGCTGTCGTCTGGCAACTGGCGACAGCACCTTGTTCACAGTGGCCCAGGAATTATCAGGCACGGTAAATGCTTGAGTAGCGAAGGCTTCTCAATATTCTTTCGTTTAATCATCGTTTCATGAAGCGTTATTAACGCAGGGATTTCTGCCAGTTACGAGGAGTAAAGTTCATTCAACCGTCTACGGACGGTATTTCAACAAGAATCCGCTAGCCGCATCACAATGGCTAGCAAGCTCCTGGAGAGCCTTAATGACCACCTCCCTGATTGTCGGACTGGATGGCACACCGGGTGGCGATAGCGCCATCGCCCATGCCAAGCGGGTCGCCACCCTCATCGGGCCAGAGACCAATATCATTCTGTGTTACGTCGTTGAGTGGTCGCCCTACAGCTTCAACACGCCGGAAGAGAATGCTCAACGCGCTGGACGCCGTGAGAATGAGATCAAGCTGGCACGCGAACGCGTATTGGCACCGGCCATCGCTGAACTGGAAAAAGAGGGTTATCAAGTAGAAGGACGAGTACGCCACGGTGATGCGGCCGAGATCCTGAGTCTGCTGGCTCGCGAAGTGAATGCCGAGCTGATCATCGTCGGCCGCAAGGGTGAGAGCGTCCGCTCGCGCATTTTCGGTAGCGTCACCGCTCATCTGATTCAAGAAGCCTCCGTTCCCGTCACTGTCGTGCCCTAGCCCCATGAAATGCCCTTGGCAAAGCACTGGGCAAATAGCACACGTCATGTCCCGGCCCCCCTTATAACGACAACATGCTTCTCGAGGTTTCTTCTCATGAGTCGAATTCGCTCCCTGGCCCCCTGGGCCGCTACCATGGCAGCCTTCATCGCCAGCCTTATCGCAAGCCCTGCACGTGCTGAAGGCATGGATCAAGCCATCAGTGACATCATTGGCCCGATCGTCAATCCGATCGTCTCGTTCATCTTCTATTCCGTGCCGGTGGCAGGCACCCAGTTCCCGCTGATCGTCGGCTGGCTGATCATTGCTGCCGTCGTCTTCACCCTGTACTTCGGATTCGTGCAGTTCCGCCTGTTCGGCCATGCCATTCGTCTGGTCAAAGGGGATTACACCGACCCGAAGGATGAAGGTGAGGTCACCCACTTTCAGGCACTGGCCACAGCCCTATCTGGCACAGTCGGACTCGGTAACATCGCTGGTGTCGCCGTGGCTGTCTCACTCGGTGGCCCGGGCGCGACTTTCTGGATGATTCTTGCTGGCCTGCTCGGCATGGCCTCCAAGTTCTGCGAATGTACCCTGGGGGTGAAGTACCGCAACATCAATCCGGATGGCTCTATCTCCGGTGGCCCGATGTACTACCTTTCCAAGGGCTTCGCTGAAAACGGCAAGGCTGGTCTTGGCAAGGTACTCGCGATCTTCTTCGCCATCTGTGCCATCGGCGGTTCCATCGGCGGCGGCAACATGTTCCAGGCCAATCAGTCCTATCAGCAGGCCGTCAACGTCACCGGCGGTGATACCAGCTTCCTGATCGGTTACGGCTGGCTATTCGGCCTCGTGATGGCGGCCATTGTCGGCATGGTCATCATCGGCGGCATCAAATCCATCGCTCGCGTCACCGAGAAACTGGTCCCGATGATGGCGATCATCTATGTAATCTCAGCCCTCATCATTCTCGGCTTCAACTTCAGCGCGATTCCGGATGCCTTCAGCGCCATCATTGAAGGTGCCTTTGCTCCAGTCGCGGTCGGTGGTGGTATCGTCGGCGTACTGATTCAGGGCTTCAAACGTGCCGCTTTCTCCAACGAAGCCGGTATCGGTTCTGCTGCCATTGCTCACTCTGCGGTCAAGACATCCCAGCCGGCCACTGAAGGTATCGTTGCGCTGCTCGAGCCGTTCATCGATACCGTCGTCATCTGCACCATGACTGCATTGGTTATCGTCATCACTGGCGCTTACCAGGTCGAAGGCCTTGGTGGCGTTCAATTGACCTCCTACGCCTTTGAAACCGCCTTCCCGTGGTTCCCGTATGTGCTGGCACTCGCGGTACTGATGTTCGCCTTCTCTACCATGCTGTCCTGGTCCTACTACGGCCTGAAGGCATGGACCTACCTGTTCGGTGAAGGCAAGGGTTCTGAAATCCTCTACAAGCTGATCTTCCTTGCTTTCGTCGTCATCGGGTCGTCCATGAGCCTGGGGCCGGTCATCGACTTCTCCGATGCGATGATCTTCGCCATGTCCATCGCGAACGTCATCGGCCTCTACTACCTGATGCCAGTCGTGAAGCGCGAGCTGAGCCAGTATCTGGCCAAGGTAAAGTCCGGCGAAATAGCACCGGTCGACAAGAAGGCCAAGCGTCAGAACGCCTGATGGCAGCATGTTACGTACTGTGGATCAGACACTGAGATAGGCTTTCTGGCCGCAACATGCTCCAAGCCCCTGCCTGATGGCAGGGGCTTTTGCGTTTCTGAACACACAATTCAGCAAATCACCCTGTACAACCCGCCTTGGTCGCATTGCCGAGTCTCGGTGCAATGGGTAGGGTGTGCCGTTCACTGGCCGAGATGGCCGGAACTTGTTTCAACGAGGACGTCACATGCTCGCTTCCATGCACGCCATGGTGCTGCGCAACCCCGGCCCGGATGCCGAATTTGTTGCTACTGAATGCCCACTACCCACACCTGGCCCTGGTCAGGTGCGTATCCGTGTCGCGGCATCCAGTGTCAATCCGATTGACCTGAAGCTGGCGGGTGGCCTTGTGACACTGCTCCCGCCCACTCCCAGCGTGCTGCACGGTGATGTCGCCGGTGTGGTCGATGCTGTCGGCGACAATGTGCTGACCTTCTCGCCCGGTGATGAAGTCCTCGGGTTTGCCGGCGGGGTTGGTGCCCATCAAGGTGCATTGGCCGACTACATGCTAGCCGACGAGCGTTTGATCACTCGCAAGCCTCGCCGCCTGAGCTTCATGGAAGCAGGTGCCCTACCCGTCGTATTCATCACGGCTTGGCAGGCACTGATTGAGCGCGGCCAGCTGGAAGCCGGACAGCGCGTACTGATTCACGGGGGTGCCGGTGGTGTGGGGCATATCGCGCTTCAGATCGCACGCTGGCTGGGCGCAGAAGTCACCGCCACGGTCTCAAGCGATACCAAGGCACATATGGCACGTGCCTGCGGTGCAGAACACGTCGTGCTCTACCGCGAGGAAGCCGTGTCGGAGTATGTCGCACGCCTGACCGAAGGCCAGGGCTTTGACCTGGTATTCGACTGTGTAGGAGGTGACAACCTGGCCGCCAGCTTCGCCGCCAGCAAGCTAGGCGGTCGCATCGTGACGATCAATGCCCGCACCATGGCCGACCTCTCGCCGCTACATGCCGGCAGTCGCAGCCTCGAAGTACTTTCTATCCTGCTGCCCCTGACGGCTGGCATCGGTCACGAGCAGCAACGTCAGGCACTGGGCAAGCTGGTGGAGTTGGTCGAGGAAGGCGAGTTCAAGGTCCACCTTGACGACCGCCAGTTTGATTTCAGTGAGGTAGCCGAGGCACACCAGCATCAGGCTTCTGGACTAGCACTTGGCAAGATCTCGCTTTGCCATCGACGCTTTTGGGACTCGCATTGATGGAAAGCGTTTTGACGCCAGAATTTGGCCTGCAAGTGCTGAAACTGCTGATTTCCATCGCGGTGGTCCTGGGACTGTCGCTGGTCGCAGAGCGACTCTCGACCCGTACCGCAGGAATGCTGTCTGGCTATCCGCTGGGCACGGCCATCACATTAGGGTTTATCGGCATCGAGATCTCGCCTGATTTCGCCGGCCAGAGCGCCGTCTATACCCTGGCGGGCTTTTCTTCGACGCTCGCACTAGGAACGGGTTACTGGCTTGGCGGTCGCGCGACGGGTATCCGTGGCGTGATCAATGGCACATTGGGCGGCATGCTGGCATGGCTGGTGGCCAGCCTGGTGCTGGCGCAGTTCAATTTCACACGCGTGACAGGCGTGCTGGTTACGCTTGCCGCCATCGCGCTCTGTATGCGCCTGTATCGCAATGTGCCAGAAACACCCGCCAGCAAAACGCCCTTCTCGTGGATCACTCTGATGGCACGCGCAGCATTGGCCGCCGGCATCGTGTTCAGCATCACCGCACTAGCCCATGTGCTGCCGCCTTCGTGGGCGGGGCTGGTCGCGGCATTTCCGGTCACCATGTATCCATTGCTGGTCATCTTGCATCTGACGCAAGGGCCATCAGCCGTTGCCACCGTGATCAAGCACTACCCCGCGGGTCTTGGCTCGCTGCTGTGCTACGCCGTGGTGGTCTCGCTCAGTTATCCGACGATAGGCGTCGCGCTCGGCACTCTATTGGGCTTCCTCGTGGCAACAGCATGGCTTGCCGTGTTCATTCCACTGCAACGACGATTGATCTCGCGTCGAACGACACAACTCCAGTCTTCCTGATAGTCTGAGGTCAATGGGCCGATTGGAGCGCCTTCGGCAGCGCGAACGTTCACAGGAGTGATGGCATGTACTTCAAAAGACTGGAACCCGCCTTCTTCGATACCGATGCCCTCGGACACGTCAACAACACCCGTCTACCGGCGTGGTTCGAGTGGGCGCGTAATGATCTGTTCCGTGTCTTTGTGCCCGACCTGGACCCACGCCAGTGGCCACTGATCATGGCGCGTATTGAAGTCGATTTTCTCGCTGAGCTGCAGTACGGTCAGGACGTGGAAATCCGCACCTGGCTATCTCGTCTCGGTGGTAGTTCTTTCACTGTCACGCAAGAGGCTTGGCAGCAAGGCGTATGCGGGGCACGCGGACAGTGCGTGTTGGTGCAATTTGATCATCAGAGCAAGCAGTCGCGACGCATTGAAGGCGAACTGCGCGAGACGTTGATCACCCATCTCCACGAGCACACCGATAGCGCCGAGCTGGATGTGTCTGCCCTGCGTGAGGCAGCCATGACTCGCGACGCACGCAGCATGACAGTGGAGAGTGTGCCGGCATGACGCCTGCGCTCAAGCTACTCAAGGGCAAGCCGCATCGTACGCTGGAGTATGCGCACGACCCGCGCGCGCCAGCCTATGGAGAAGAGGCCGCTCAGGCGCTGGAGCTTGATCCAGCCCTAGTCTTCAAGACACTAGTCTGTCAGTTGGAGGGTAGCAATGCCCGCCAGCCACTCGTCGTGGCGGTCGTGCCCGTAACGGGCACACTGAACCTCAAGGCCTTGGCGCGGGCAGCTGGCGCACGCAAGGCGGCATTGGCCGCACATGATGCTGCCGAGCGTGCCACCGGCTATGTGGTGGGCGGAATCAGTCCACTGGGCCAGAAGAAGCGTCTGCCGCTGTGGGTGGACGACAGCGCCGAGGGGGTGGAGGAGATGTTCATCAGCGGTGGACGCCGAGGACTGGAGATCGGTCTCGCTCCCGCGCTACTGTGTGAACTGGGCAATGGGCAGTTCGCGCCGCTGGCGCGTGAGGACTGAGGCTCTCGCCACCTGTCACCCTGCCGCTACCTGCCGCTACCTGCCGCCACGCCAGCGAGGAGGCCCGATGGGCATTCGCTACAGCAAGTGGATTTATCCGGAGATGACAGCGCTGCATGCGCAAGTAGAGGCAGCGCTGGAGGCGTGGTTCATCGAGCGCTTCGCCGACTACCCCCACATCAGCTTGCCGGGCCTTGACCCCTACGATTATGATGGCTGGTTCAATCGTCTGGCCCCAGAACTGATGGCGCGCGGCAGTGACTACTGCGAACGTGAGTGGCATGGCTATGTGCCAAGCCCCCAGCAGCTCAACCAGGCGTTCTTCCGGGCCGTTTCCCGGTCCAACAAGTGTGTGCTGGAGCCTGACCGTAAGCATGGTGATCCTGACCAATCATAGTCCTGACGCGCGTGAGCTCGAGATCATCGAGCGCCAGCTCGGGCGTAAACCGCGTGGCATCCAGGCCGTGGCCGCCACCGATGGTGAAGGCACCCCACTGGTGCTGCGCATGCATTCGCTGGTGGATGGCAAGCCCTTCCCGACCCTCTACTGGCTGTGCGACGAACGCCTCAAGATCTCGCTGTCGCGCATCGAGGCTGAAGGTGTCATCAAGGGGTTGGAAGAAAGCCTCAAGTCTGATGACACGCTGCTGGCCCGCTATCGCGCCAGCCATGAAGCCTATGTCGCCGAGCGCTGGAGCTTCATGAGCGAGGCGGAGCGCACCGCCATCGAAGCCCAGGGTTTTGGTGATTTGATGCGAGAGCGTGGCGTCGGCGGCATCCGCGACTGGAATCAAGTGCGCTGTTTACACACCCAGTACGCCCAGCACCTTGCTTACGCCGATGGCAATGCCATCGGCCATTGGGTCGATGCCCACTACGACGTGCTGTCCGAGCTGCCCTGAGTCTTTATCGCTCTCTCGCTTCACTGTCTGGCGACACATGACATCCCTCGGTTGTCAGACATGAAAAAGCCCGCCAATCGGCGGGCTTTTTGCGTTGTGGGAAATACTTACCTCACGGCTATCAGCCTTGCAGTGAATGCACGAAGACCAGTGCAATGCACAGCGGACAGATCACGCGCACGTACCACGGCCAGATCTTCCAGAACAGGCTGGACTCGATGTCCGGCGCGCCGCTCTGGATCTCCTTGAGCAGTGCATGACGCGACATTGCCCAGCCGACCAGCAGGCACATCACCAGCGCGACCAGCGGTTGGCTGTACTGAGTGGTCAACATGATCACCAGGCCAAACAACGCGCCGAAGTTGGCCGCGATGGTCAGGCTGACGGCCATCACAGTGGCACCCACAGCCAGTGTGGCGGCACGCCGCCCGAGCCAGCCACGCTCGACCACGAAAGATACCGGCACTTCCAGCATCGAGATAGAGGACGTGATACCCGCCACGCTCATCAATGCGAAGAAGGCCACCATCAGCACATCACCTGCGCCACCCATCTGGGAAAACAGCGCTGGCAGCGTATCGAACAGCAAGGTATCGGAGCTTTTCAGCAGGCCTTCGGCATCGAAGATCTCGACGCCCAGATGACGTGCGGCATACATGGCAGGAATCACCAGCAGTCCGGCGAGGAAGGCGATACCGACATCTATCAGTGTCACCAGCACCCCGAGGCGTGGCAGGTTCTGCTCCGGCCCGAGATAGGAGCCATAGATCAGCATCGCGCCCACACCCAGTGACAGCGAGAAGAACGCCTGTCCCATGGCACTCAGCATCAGATCAGCATCGAAGATACGATCCCACTGGGGGGTCAGATAGACACGAAGTCCCTCGTCGGCTCCCGGCAGCGTCAGTACATAGCCAATCAAACCCACCAGCAACACCAGCAGTACAGGCATCAGGCGCGTGGACCACTTCTCGATCCCGCCGCGCACGCCACCGACCACGATCGCCATGGTCAGGCCGAGGAAGACGGCCGTCAGCGAGACATTGCGCGTGAAGTCGAAGGTCGTCAGCCAACTGGCGGCGCTCTCCATGCCGAACGCTTGCGTCACGGGAGCGACGGTATAGCCGAGCAACCAACCCGCCACGATCGCATAGAAGGCCAGAATCAAACTCGCGGTGAGCATGCCTACCCAGCCCGCAAATGCACCAAAGCGCTTGGTGAGGCCACGGCCGAGGCTCATGCTGGATACGATATTGGCTTGTCCATGACGACCAATGACCAGCTCTGCCATCAGTGCCGGCCAAGCCAGTAGAAAGGCCAACACTAGATACATCACCACGAAGGCTCCGCCTCCGTTATTGGCTGTCTGGGACGGGAAACCCCATACATTACCAAGTCCTACTGCCGAACCAGCGGCGGCCATCAAGAAGCCCAGCCGACTGGCGAAGCGTCCGCGCACCTGCGCCATCTGCCTCTCCTGCCCTGTTGTCACGCGATTCCCCTCATCGGGTATCGTCGTGGGTTGTGATGCATTCCCATGAGAAGGCTCAAGGGCGTCAGCGCCCGCCAGCCGTCGCCTGCGGGGGGGCGGCAAGGGTAGCAGAGCAGGCCCATGAATGCAGTCTGCTGCCTACCGAATGATGCGACGGTGAAATCATTGGTTGGCGTCATACCGTCAGCGCGCAACTCGGGTAGGATAAAAGGCAAACGGCAACAGTGGCTCTTCAAACCCTTCATTCAAGGCAAGTTGTCACAACAGACCTTCAGAACAGACCTTCAGAACAGACCTTCAGAACAGACCTTCAGAACAGACCTTCAGGAGAGAAGTATGCATCGCATCTGTGTCTATCTAGGCTCCCGCGAGGGTAACTCACCGCATCACAGCCAACAGGCTGAAGCACTAGGCAAAGCCATCGCTGAGCGTGGCTGGGGGCTGGTCTATGGCGGTGCACGGGCCGGCCTGATGGGAGCGCTCGCCGATGCTGCGCTCGCTGCTGGCGGAGAAGTGATAGGCATCATTCCCGAGGCGCTGGTGCGTAACGAGAAGGCGCATGGCGGTCTCACCCGCCTGATCGAAGTCGAGGACATGCATGAGCGCAAGGCACAGATGGCCGCGCTGGCAGATGCCTTCATCACCCTACCGGGCGGCATCGGTACGCTGGAGGAATTGTTCGAGACCTGGACCTGGCAATATCTGCGCTTCCACGCCAAGCCGATTGCCGTGCTCGATAGCGATGGCTTCTACGCACCGCTACTCGAATTTCTGGATCGCACCGTCGAGGCTGGCTTCCTGGATGCTGACACCCGCGCCCGCTTGATCAGTGAACGCGAGATTACGTCGTTACTTGCGCGCCTGACACCCGAGGCCTGCATCCCGACTCCGTGATGGTCAGCGCCGGCATTCGTCACGAATCATCCATATACTGACTCGACACCGCTGGCGATATCGTTTCTGACAGACACAGCAGAGAGAGCATTCGTGTCGCCGCCAGCAGCAGCGACCCCTATATAGCGTGCACGCTTGTTGGCCGTGATCTTCTCTACGTCGACCATGACCAGCCCATCAATGCAGTAGCCGAAATCGGCATCGACACTGAAATCGAGGAAGCATGTGCCGCCTGGCTCAGTGACCTCAGCATACTGCTTGTAAAGCGTCGGCACGGTCACACCCATCGCATCCAACTGGGTGCGCAAACGTCGGAAATCACCGGCAGCATCCTGACCATCAAACAGATGGGCTGCCGCGTCCATCTCCCTGTCAGATGTCGAAGAGGTAACGGGCGCGCGCGCGCGCGCCAAGCCTTCATCATCCCCGTAGTAGTGACGGTAATAGCTGACAATCAATGCGCGCGCGGCTTCAGGATAACTATTGGAAAGCGTCACTGGGCCAAACAACCAGCGAATCTCGGGGTGACAACGCAAATAGGCGCCTAGCCCCTGCCAGAGATAATCAAGACTGCGCCGTCCCCAATAGCGCGGCTGCACGAAGCTACGTCCCAGTTCTAACCCTTCATCCATGCGCTCGAGTAGCGCTGGGGTGAAGCGGAACAGGCTCGGGCTATAGAGTCCCTTCTCGCCATGTGCAGCCAGAATCTGCCTCACCTCTCCAATGCGATACGCACCAGCAATCTCGAGATCAGCGTCATCCCATAGCACTAGATGGCGATAATGCGCATCGTAGCGATCAATATCGCGCCGCTGCCCCGTCCCCTCCCCCACACGGCGGAAGCTGATTTCACGCAGACGGCCAATCTCGCGCATGACACTGGAGCCGGGAAAGGCATCGAACAGATAGATCTTTTTACCGTCACGCGTCTCGCCCAATAGCTCACAGGGCGTGAGCTCTTCACGTAGTGCCTGCCGCTCCTCTGGATGGCCGATCGCCTTCTCGGTAATGAATAACCCTTGTTTTCCGCGTCCGATACGGTACAGATGCTTGCGTAGCAACCGTGTCTTGGCATTGGTGCTTAGGGCATCGCTATCAAGCCGTGCCAGCGGAATCAGCTCACCGATGCGAAGCGTGAGCTGGCGCGCACGCTGACGAAACATTTCATGCGCCAACAACGATGTACCAAGACCGCGATTCAGCAACGAGAGCGCATAGAACAGTGTCGAGTTACGCCCACTGACATGGATCGGCAATACCGGGGCGTTGGTCTTGCGTGCAAAGTGCAGGAAACCGGACAACCACTTGCCATCGCGAGGCCCCGTAGGACCCGCGCGCGAGACCTCTCCCGCAGGGAAGATGATCACCGCCTCTTCGTTCATCAGGGCATCACAGATCAGGCCACTACTCTTGCGATAACCGCGCCGACTGAGGTTATCCAGCGGCAGCAACAAGGGTGCCAGCGGCTCGACCTTCATCAGGATGTCGTTGGCGATGATCTTCACATCACGGCGGACTTCACCTACCAGCTTGAGGAGCGCCAGGCCATCAAGTGAGCCCAGCGGATGATTTGCCACGATGACCACGCGGCCATATGCCGGGATATTCTCACGCTCTCGCGAAGAAACGGTGTAGCCGAAGGAGAAGTGGTCCAGTACGCGATCAATGAAGTCAAAGCCACGTAGTTCGGAATGCTCGGCGAGAAAGGTATTGATCTCGCGTTCATGTACCAATCGACGTAGCAGCGCCAATGCCGGCTGGCGGATCAGCGGATGCCGCTGGGCAAAAGCTGGATACTTGGCGGCGATAACACGGGCAGTATCGATCATGCTCACTCCTCAGACCGCAGCGCGATGCGGAACTCTCTGTCTGTATCAAAGGGGCTTGATATCACGACAGGTTCACGCCATCTCATGACAGGCAAGTCACAGTCCGCGTACAGTCAGATGACAGTGAGTCCCATGATCACGACCGACAAGAAGGCAGCAGCCCTGCCAAGCCAAGGAGATAGCGAATGTTTGCGATAGCCGTCGAGAATGAGGCACTGGTCTGGCAGGAGTGCGAGGCACCTCAAGGTATTGCATCAGATGAGGTGCGCATCGAGGTCGCTTGGGCTGGTGTCAATCGCGCCGACCTGATGCAACGTGCTGGCCAATATCCGCCTCCTGAAGGTGCCAGCCAGATTCTAGGACTGGAAGTCAGCGGAACGATCCGTGAAGTCGGTCGCCATGTGGAGCGCTTCAAGGTCGGTGATCCAGTCTGCGCACTGCTGTCAGGTGGCGGTTATGCCGAAGAGGTGGTGGTCAACGAATTACAGGTGCTACCGGTACCGGAAGGTTATGGCCTACGCGAAGCAGCGGCCCTGCCGGAGATGTTTGCGACTGCTTGGCTGAACCTGTTCATCGAGGGCAATTTGAAGCGCGGGGAGCGAGTGCTGCTGCATGCCGGTGCCAGCGGTATCGGTACGACCGCTATCCAGCTATGCGGACTGTTCGGGCATCCCTGCTTCGTCACCGTCGGTAGCAAGGAAAAGCTGGAGACCTGCCTGCGACTAGGGGCAGATGCTGGCTGGAATCGTCACGATGGCAGCTTTGTCGATGCGGTGAACGAATGGGGTGGCGCTGACATGATCCTCGATCCCGTCGGCGGTGGCTATCTGGCCGGCAATCAGCAAGTACTGAACCAGGATGGCCGCATGGTGCTGATCGGCCTGATGGGCGGGCGCATGGATGAACTGGATCTGGGACGCATGCTGATGAAACGCCAGCGATTGATCGGCTCGACACTGCGTTCTCGCTCGCCCAAAGGCAAGGGCATGGTGCTGGATGCGCTCTACGTACATGTCTGGCCGCGTCTCGCACGTGGCGAGCTGCGCCCGCATATCGATCGTAGCTGGCCAATTCAAGAGGCAGACGCCGCCCATGCCTATATCCAGGAAAACGCCAGTACCGGCAAGGTACTGCTGGCCATCACCGGTACCTGAGACGACGTTCCAGACGGTATGAAATACTGCCTGTGAAACCACAAAAAAGGGCTGCCTCTCTCGCAAGAGAAATAGGCAGCCCTTTTTTGGCTTCTGACCCTCAGAACACACCACTATCAATGTGCAATGATGAAAGCATGGCGGCTACTCGCGATCGATATGCTGAGCCCGTTGCCATGTCAACTGCAACAAGCGCGCATCGTCGCCAGCACGATGACGCTGGATCCCGCCCTCGGTGATCACCGCCTCTTTGAGATCCGCCCAGACATTGAGCTGATCTTCATCAAGCAAGCGCCGCAGCGCTTCCAACCGAAAACGCGGCAACATACCGGCATGATAGAAGAGCAACGATAGCCAAGTATTGTCATAGCCCCAGCTGTCGCTATAAGCGAGACGCGTTTCACTCAACTCATCATTGACCCACTGTGCTACCTCACGCACGGGCCGTCCTTCTCGTGCCAGTCGAGCACGTGAAATGCCGTGCAGCAGCTCCGCCTTGGGATCCCAGTGGACCCACTCATCCAGTGGCTGGATAAGAAAGGCGCAAC
This sequence comes from Cobetia sp. L2A1, assembly GCF_009796845.1. NCBI lineage: Bacteria > Pseudomonadati > Pseudomonadota > Gammaproteobacteria > Oceanospirillales > Halomonadaceae > Cobetia > Cobetia sp. L2A1. The sequence continues at coordinate 3,833,690 of NZ_CP047025.1, forward strand.
TACTACCGTCGGCACGCGCCAAGCCGATCTCGATCGGATAGCTGCCGCGGCCAAAGCCGGAGGCTTCAATATCGAGCAGAATAGGCAGCGTCACACAGATCTCCCAAGGTGTCTCAGGCAGGCAAGGCCCGGGCGAGAAGAGGTTGAATGTCTTCAGGTTACGGGAATTGCCCCCCGCTTGGCGAGTCCTGCACGCCTACCGATGAACGTCGATGTTCACGTGACGGCAAGAGACAACAACGCCCTCGCAAGGAGGGCGTTGTTGAGAGAGGCTTGAAGTACCGCCGCATCAGGCGAATCACCCTTAGTGCAGTTCAGCGTCACTGCCAGTACGCGCGTGGGCTTCCCACTGTTCAGCCTTGTGCGGACAGACCGACAGTCCCAGCGAGCCTTCACGGTAAGCATGCGCCAGGCGCTGGGCGGCGAGTGCATGATGGCACTCCGCAGCACGCGCATACCAGGTCACAGCCTTGGCCGGATCACTCTGGTACTGGGCACAACCGTGCTCGTAGATACATGCAGCCTGATACTGGGCGTGCACGTCGCCCGCCTGGGCGGCCTTGATGACGAATCGTGCGCCCTTGGCCTTTTCCTGCGCGGAATTGCCACGCTGGAAAAGCATGTGACCGTACAATGACAGCGCGCCGGTGTGACCGGCATTCGCGCAGTGATTGAACAGACGCATGGTCAGACGATGCTTCTGCTGAGAGCCGGAAAGCCAGGAGGCGTGGAACAGACGCTCCGCCAGGCGGTATTTCAGTCCGGTCATCAGGGTTTGGGCCTGCGGCATGACGAGTAACCTTGAAACTGATAAGAGGGGTGACGCCGTATGTAACTCGATCCTGAGTCTGCGACGCTGTTCTCCTTGCCACCGCGGTCAGTTTACCCTTGCGGGCGGTCTCGAAAGACTGCTCCCCTGACGGCGGGGCGCCAAGCATACGCGCGCAATCGGAGGGACTCAACCCTGCCTTGTGGGTTTTTATTACACTGCTAATATGTGCGCCGTCCCCCGAGCGAAATTGCCGACGGGTTCCTCACGAAACCGGCGCCCGATACTCGCTCTTCCCTGCATTTCCAGACATCCATTCGATAGGTGAATTCCGCATGCAACGTAGAGCTCTCGGCCGTACCGGCATTGACGTCAGCCTGCTATGCCTTGGCACCATGACCTTTGGCGAGCAGAACAACGAAGCCGATGCACATCAACAGCTTGATCGCGCGCTCGAGGCCGGTATCGACTTCATCGACACCGCCGAAATGTACCCGGTCCCCCCAAACGGAGAAACCCAGGGTCGCACCGAGCAGTACATCGGCAGCTGGCTGGCAGCTCGCGGCAATCGTGATCAGGTAAAGATTGCCACCAAGGTGACAGGCCCGGGCATGGACTATCTGCGTGGCGGCTCTCGCCTGACGCGTGAACAGATTCTCGCCGCCTGCGATGACAACCTGCGTCGCCTCGGTACCGACTATATCGACCTCTATCAATTGCATTGGCCGGACCGCAAGACCAACTTCTTCGGCAAGCTGGGCTATCAGGCAGTTGAAGACGAAGACATGACCCCGCTGGAAGAAAGCCTTTCAGCACTCGGCGAACTGGTCACTGCTGGCAAGATTCGCGCCGTTGGCCTCTCCAACGAGACGCCGTGGGGCGTGATGCAGTGCCTGAATCTGGCCGAGCGCTTGAATCTTCCGCGCGTCGCCAGCGTTCAGAACCCCTACAACCTGGTCAACCGCAGCTTTGAGGTAGGCCTGGCAGAGTTCGCACACCGTGAAGATGTTGGCCTGCTTGCCTATTCCCCGCTGGCCTTCGGCACCCTGTCTGGCAAGTATCTGGATGGCGCGCGCCCGGAAGGCGCTCGCTTGACACTGTTCGAGCGTTTTCAGCGCTATAACGCTGAACCGGCTCAGCACGTCATCGCCTGTTACGTGGATATCGCGCGTCGTCACGGCCTGAATCCGGCCCAGATGGCGCTCGCCTTCGTGAATACGCGCCCCTTCCTGACCAGCAACATCATCGGTGCCACCACCATGCTGCAGCTGGAAAGCAACATCAAAAGCCTTGAGGTCGAGCTGAGCGATGAAGTGCTGGCCGAGATCGAGATGATCCACAACACCGCACCCAATCCCTGCCCCTGATCACGCTTCATCCCGTTGGCGTCTGCTCAAACGTGGGCTCTGATCGCTCCAGAGCACTCGCGCGACAACTCCTCCCACAGCATCGCACGCTCACAGGCCGGCCAGCACGCGCGGCCTGTGAGCGTTCAAGGAATGCACAATGAATCCCACTGAACTGAGCATGGTTCTGATGGCAGTGGCCGCCGGTGCCATGATGCCGATTCAGGCAGGCGTCAACTCCACGCTAGCTCTGCAGACTCACAGCTCGATCATGGCGGCCATGGTCAGCTTCGTGATCGGCTCCATAGCACTGATAGGCATCGTGATGGCCATGCGGCTACCAATGCCGGCTATCGGTGCATTGAAGGCGGCGCCATGGTGGAGCTGGACTGGCGGCCTGCTAGGCGCCTTCTTCGTCGCAGCGAGCGTGATCCTCGTTCCCAAACTGGGTGCTGCGACCATGATGGCGACCTTCCTGGCCGGTCAGCTGACGGCCTCCGTAGTACTGGACCACTTCGGCTGGGCAACCTTCCCGCAGCATGATCTATCGCCAGGTCGCGTAGCAGGGGTGCTGCTGCTGTTCGCTGGCGTATACCTGATACGGCGATACTGACTGTACCGTCTGATGCACATCCCATGCATGCCCTATGGCCCCGATAGTTCCACTGGACTCGGGGCCTTCTTGTCGCCCTGATATACTGAATCTTTCCCCGTCAGGAGGTCTTCATGCTGAGTGTGATTTCGCCCGCCAAGTCGCTGGACTTCGATAGCGCCCCCGTCACGTCACGTCATACCCAACCGGACTTTCTGGAGCAAGCACAGCCACTGATCGATATCCTGCGTGATCAGTCGCCGCAGGATATCGCCAGCCTGATGAAGCTGTCCGACAAGCTGGCTGGCCTCAATGCAGCACGCTTTCAGGAATGGCAGACACCTTTCTCGCCCGATAATGCCAAGCAGGCAGTGCTCGCCTTTCAGGGAGATGTCTATCAGGGCATGGCAGCTGATACTTTCAGTGAGGCTGAATTCGAGCGCGCACAGCGAAAACTGAGAATACTCTCCGGTCTGTACGGCCTGTTGCGTCCACTTGACTTGATTCAGCCTTATCGATTGGAAATGGGCACACGACTGAGCAACCCGGCGGGCAAGGACTTGTACGCTTACTGGCGCAAGACACTGACCCCAGCGCTCGAACAGGCCGTGGAAGACAGTGGGTCATCGGTCCTCGTCAATCTAGCCTCCAACGAGTACTTCAAGGCCATTGATGGCAAGGCCTTCCGTCATCGTATCGTTACACCTGTCTTCAAGGACGAGAAGAATGGGCAATCCAAGATCATCAGCTTCTATGCCAAGAAAGCACGCGGCATGATGAGCGCCTGGATGCTTCAGGAAGATATCGATACTCCAGAGACCCTCAAGGACTTTGATGTCGCAGGCTATCGCTTCGACAATGCTGCCTCCGAGGCAGATACGTTCGTCTTCACTCGCAGTGAGTCCGATGCAGCGCGCGCCTGAGCGCTCTTGAGAACTAGTCACCCAGACTTGGGAAGTTCAAGATTTCACTGGCGCGCGGTTTGAGGTAACGGTGGTGTATATCGTCGAACATGGCGTGATCAGCACGTCCCAGCCACTCATATGCGACCATCTCGGCACTGACGATACTGGCGCCTGCCGCCTCGCAGCGCGCCACTCCCAACGCTGCCTCGTGTGGGCGGCGACTGGCGATCCCATCGGCCACCAGCGCTACGCGATAGCCTGCCCCACATAACGACAGCACTGTTTGCATCACGCAGATATGAGCTTCAGCACCACAGACCACCAACTGATCACAGCCGCTTGCGGCAAGTGCCTCCCTGAAATCAGGCGCTTCAAAGGCACTAAAGCTACGCTTGGTAAAACACCGGCTCCTCTGACTCAGCATGTGCGTCAGAGGAGCACCCTCGCCCAATTTATCAGGGCAATGTTCGGTCAGCCATACCGGAATTTCCAGCGTCTCGGCTATCCCGCCCAGCCAAATCGCTGAGTTGATAGCCTCTGTTCCCCCACTCAATACCGGCATCAGGCGTGTCTGAAAATCAATCAGCAGCAGCAGCGAACGTCGTGCCATCAGATGTAGAGAATTTTCGTCGTCCATTGATCCTCCCTCAGCGGTTCCAAGGCTAGAATGGGCTTCCACTTACACGCTAGCGCATTCAAGGAGATACCACATGCGCCATCTGTTCATTATGCTGATGGTCGGCCTACTCGGCTTCGGGCTAAGTGTCGAACACGCAGAAGCCAAACGCTTTGGCGGCGGCAAGAGTTTTGGTAGCTATTCACGTTCTGCCGATAGCGGAAAATCCTCCAGCTCGCTATTCGGCAGCAACAAGACGACCAGCGGTACAACCACGAAATCCAAGCCCTCCAGCGGTTTATCCAAGTTCGCAGGGCCCATGGCAGGGCTGCTTGCTGGTGGCCTCCTGGCTTCATTGTTTTTCGGTGGTGCCTTTGACGGTCTACGCATGACAGACTTCCTGATCATCGCGGCAATCGCCTTCGTAGCCTTCAAATTCCTCAGAGCGTCCAAGAAAGCGACAATGCCGAGTGGCGGGCCAGCAGGTCAGCGCTCACAGCACGATGACCAGCCACGCAATACGCAGTCGCGTGAGCAACATGAACACGGCGAATCATTGGCGCCTGCTGGTGGTATCGGTGCAGGTCTCACTGACGATAAGCCCACCGGCGAGCCAGCATGGTTCAACAAGGAGCAGTTCCTCGGCGGAGCCAAGGAGCACTTCATGACCCTGCAGCGTGCTTGGGATAACAATGATTTACCGCGCATACAGGAGTATGTGACACCCGCACTCTACAACCTGCTGCGCGAAGAGCGTGCCAAGCAGCCAGCCAACAACCGCACCGAGATCATGCGCCTCTTTGCTGAACTGGGCAGTGTGCAGGAAGTCGGCCAGCAAGCCGAAGCCACAGTTCTGTTCCACGGCGTGCTCGACGAGAACGGTGAGCAGAATGAGTTCAATGAAACCTGGCACCTCATCCGCGAGCTACGCGATGGTGCCGACTGGTACATCCAGGGTATCGAGCAGAATCATTAAGTAACACGTAGACTGATAGAGGGTAGGCCGGCGGCTGGATGAGCAATCATCTAGCCGCTTTTTTATGCATTGCCAGCATCCACTGCTCTGCTTTTCACCCGTCGCGTAAAGGAGTCAACCAGTACTGAGTACTGATGATGACAGGAGGTCATTGTCTGACAGCGTCGGAGACATGAAGCTTTCAGGCATAAAAAAACCGGCCACTGGGGAAGTGGCCGGCGGATAGGCTGCTCGACTGCAAGGCAGGAGCGCCGTATCTCAAAAGTCTGCTGATGGGATAGCACAGACAAGTTTCTAAGCAAGGGAACGTCGAAACTCACATACTCAGATACCGCCATACGCTATTGGTTCACCCTAATTTAAAAAAACTTGCGCAACCTTGCAGTGCAGAATGCTGGACACTGAAAACTCGGGTCATATTTCAGTCGCCCCCTCTGATTGAAAGTTACAGAAGATAATTTAACCTACTGATATTTATGATATTTTTACGCGATTATCTCAGGAACTCCTATGGTGTTGTGACAATAGCTCGATACAGTCAAGGTCCTGAACATCTCAATCACTCGGACTGACACATCACACTCCGCAGACTGCTCAATTTTCCGAGTAGGTTTCGCCAGCAGATCGACCCAAGGGTATTCGTTACTCTACATTGCCCGATGAAAGAAACTTATGCACAACCACTCATCTATTCCTGCAAATGCATCATCAATTTCTATAAATGCACAACGCCCCTGTCGCGGTGGCAACAGGGGCGTTTGAGAGATATTGCTTCAGATATTTTCTGTATGTTTTTCTGCGCACATAGAGAACCGCCCCTGTAGCAAGGCTACAGGGGCGGTTCAGTATAAGTGCCTGACGATGACCTACTCTCACATGGAGAAACTCCACACTACCATCGGCGCTAAGCGGTTTCACTTCCGAGTTCGGCATGGGATCGGGTGGTTCACGCTCGCTATGGTCGTCAGGCGAAACGGTGGCACCTTGCGGTACCTGAGTCTCAAGGCTTTTGGGCCTCGTGACTCGCAATATGAATCATGCTGAACGCTATGTCGGAGCTGTCTGACGCACACTGTCGTGTGTCGTAATCCCGGCGGTTCGCCGAAGCAAACCCCTTGGGTGTTATATGGTCAAGCCTCACGGGCAATTAGTACTGGTTAGCTCAACACATTGCTGTGCTTCCACACCCAGCCTATCAACCTTGTAGTCTTCAAGGGCCCTTCAGGAGGCGCAAGGCCTCAGGGAAGTCTCATCTTGAAGGGGGCTTCCCGCTTAGATGCTTTCAGCGGTTATCCCGTCCGAACGTAGCTACCGGGCAATGCCACTGGCGTGACAACCCGAACACCAGAGGTTCGTCCACTCCGGTCCTCTCGTACTAGGAGCAGCTCTTCTCAAACTTCCGACGCCCACGGCAGATAGGGACCGAACTGTCTCACGACGTTCTAAACCCAGCTCGCGTACCACTTTAAATGGCGAACAGCCATACCCTTGGGACCGACTTCAGCCCCAGGATGTGATGAGCCGACATCGAGGTGCCAAACACCGCCGTCGATGTGAACTCTTGGGCGGTATCAGCCTGTTATCCCCGGAGTACCTTTTATCCGTTGAGCGATGGCCCTTCCATACAGAACCACCGGATCACTAGAACCTACTTTCGTACCTGCTCGACGTGTCTGTCTCGCAGTCAAGCACCCTTATGCTCTTGCACTCAATGCACGATTTCCAACCGTGCTGAGGGTACCTTCGTGCTCCTCCGTTACTCTTTAGGAGGAGACCGCCCCAGTCAAACTACCCACCATACACTGTCCTCGATCCAGATAATGGACCTGAGTTAGAACGCCAATGATGTCAGGCTGGTATTTCAAGGTTGGCTCCACCTGAGCTAGCGCCCAGGTTTCCAAGCCTCCCAGCTATCCTACACAGACAACATCAGCATCCAGTGTAAAGCTATAGTAAAGGTTCACGGGGTCTTTCCGTCTAGCCGCGGGTACACAGCATCTTCACTGCGATTTCAATTTCACTGAGTCTCGGGTGGAGACAGCGTGGCCATCATTACGCCATTCGTGCAGGTCGGAACTTACCCGACAAGGAATTTCGCTACCTTAGGACCGTTATAGTTACGGCCGCCGTTTACCGGGGCTTCGATCAAGAGCTTCGGACGAATCCTAACCCCATCAATTAACCTTCCGGCACCGGGCAGGCGTCACACCCTATACGTCCGCTTGCGCGTTTGCAGAGTGCTGTGTTTTTAATAAACAGTTGCAGCCACCTGGTATCTTCGACCGGTAAGAGCTTACGGAGCAAGTCCTTCACTCAAACCGGTGCACCTTCTCCCGAAGTTACGGTGCCATTTTGCCTAGTTCCTTCACCCGAGTTCTCTCAAGCGCCTTGGTATTCTCTACCTGACCACCTGTGTCGGTTTGGGGTACGGTCGCATATGATCTGAAGCTTAGAGGCTTTTCCTGGAAGCGTGGCATCGGCAACTTCCTGACCGTAGTCAGTTCGTCTCGCATCTCGACCTCAGAGGAACCGGATTTGCCTGATTCCTCGGCCTACATGCTTTCACCAGGACAACCAACGCCTGGCTCACCTAGCCTTCTTCGTCCCCCCATCGCAACCATATCCGGTACGGGAATATTAACCCGTTTCCCATCGACTACGCGTTTCCGCCTCGCCTTAGGGGCCGACTCACTCTGCTCCGATTAACGTAGAACAGAAAACCTTGGTCTTCCGGCGGGGGAGTTTTTCACTCCCCTTATCGTTACTCATGTCAGCATTCGCACTCGTGATACCTCCAGCAGACTTCTCAATCCACCTTCATTGGCTTACACGACGCTCCTCTACCGCTCATCCATAAGGATGAACCCGTAGCTTCGGTACCTGATTTAGCCCCGTTATATCTTCCGCGCAGGCCGACTCGACTAGTGAGCTATTACGCTTTCTTTAAAGGATGGCTGCTTCTAAGCCAACCTCCTAGCTGTCTGAGCCTTCCCACATCGTTTCCCACTTAATCAGGATTTTGGGACCTTAGCTGACGGTCTGGGTTGTTTCCCTTTTCACAACGGACGTTAGCACCCGCTGTGTGTCTCCCACACTGCATTCATCGGTATTCGGAGTTTGCGTCGGGTTGGTAAGTCGGGATGACCCCCTAGCCGAAACAGTGCTCTACCCCCGATGATGATATGTGAGGCGCTACCTAAATAGCTTTCGAGGAGAACCAGCTATCTCCGGGCTTGATTAGCCTTTCACTCCGATCCACAGCTCATCCCAGCATTTTTCAACATACTTGGGTTCGGGCCTCCAATTGATGTTACTCAATCTTCACCCTGGCCATGGATAGATCGCCCGGTTTCGGGTCTATACCCTGCGACTGGTCGCCCAGTTAAGACTCGCTTTCGCTACGCCTCCCCTAATCGGTTAAGCTCGCCACAGAATATAAGTCGCTGACCCATTATACAAAAGGTACGCGGTCACAGAACAAGTCTGCTCCCACTGCTTGTACGCATACGGTTTCAGGATCTATTTCACTCCCCTCGCCGGGGTTCTTTTCGCCTTTCCCTCACGGTACTGGTTCACTATCGGTCAGCCAGGAGTATTTAGCCTTGGAGGATGGTCCCCCCATGTTCAGTCAAGGTTTCTCGTGCCCCGACCTACTCGATTTCACGATACTCAGACTTCGACTACGGGACTATCACCCTGTATCGTCAGGCTTCCCAGCCTGTTCGTCTGTCAGTTGTATCGCTTAAGGGCTGGTCCCCGTTCGCTCGCCGCTACTTGGGGAATCTCGGTTGATTTCTTTTCCTCCGGGTACTTAGATGTTTCAGTTCCCCGGGTTTGCCTCTATAGGTTATGTATTGGCCTATAGATACTCACCTGATGGTGAGTGGGTTTCCCCATTCGGAAATCGTTGGGTCGCAGGGTATTTGCCACCTCGCCAACGCTTATCGCAGGCTATCACGTCCTTCATCGCCTCTGGCTGCCAAGGCATCCACCGTATGCGCTTAATCGCTTGACCATATAACCCCAAGGGGTCTGTCAAGGATTACGAATTGTCGGACAACTCCGACATATCGTTTGATGGACATATGCTTGGCGCACATATCCATCGTCAGCATGATTCACATTGTTAAAGAGCGGCTGTTCAGTGAACAGTGAGAAGCGCACTCGTAGGAGCGCGCTTGCCACTGCCGGCTAAGCCAGCAATAAGATCAGGTAATTCGTTGTGAGCACTTGCCGCGAGCGATAAACAGTGTCGATAAGGAGGTGATCCAGCCGCAGGTTCCCCTACGGCTACCTTGTTACGACTTCACCCCAGTCATGAACCACACCGTGGTGATCGCCCTCCCGAAGGTTAGGCTAACCACTTCTGGTGCAGTCCACTCCCATGGTGTGACGGGCGGTGTGTACAAGGCCCGGGAACGTATTCACCGTGGCATTCTGATCCACGATTACTAGCGATTCCGACTTCATGGAGTCGAGTTGCAGACTCCAATCCGGACTGAGGCAAGCTTTATGGGATTGGCTCCACGTCGCCGTATTGCAACCCTTTGTACTTGCCATTGTAGCACGTGTGTAGCCCTACCCGTAAGGGCCATGATGACTTGACGTCGTCCCCACCTTCCTCCGGTTTGTCACCGGCAGTCTCCTTAGAGTTCCCGACATTACTCGCTGGCAAATAAGGATAGGGGTTGCGCTCGTTACGGGACTTAACCCAACATTTCACAACACGAGCTGACGACAGCCATGCAGCACCTGTCTCAGAGTTCCCGAAGGCACCAATCCATCTCTGGAAAGTCCTCTGGATGTCAAGGGTAGGTAAGGTTCTTCGCGTTGCATCGAATTAAACCACATGCTCCACCGCTTGTGCGGGCCCCCGTCAATTCATTTGAGTTTTAACCTTGCGGCCGTACTCCCCAGGCGGTCAACTTATTGCGTTAGCTGCGCCACTAAGTCCTCAAGGGACCCAACGGCTAGTTGACATCGTTTACGGCGTGGACTACCAGGGTATCTAATCCTGTTTGCTACCCACGCTTTCGCACCTCAGTGTCAGTATCAGTCCAGAAGGCCGCCTTCGCCACTGGTATTCCTCCCGATCTCTACGCATTTCACCGCTACACCGGGAATTCTACCTTCCTCTACTGTACTCTAGCCAAGCAGTTCCAGATGCCGTTCCCAGGTTGAGCCCGGGGCTTTCACACCTGGCTGACTTAGCCACCTACGCGCGCTTTACGCCCAGTAATTCCGATTAACGCTTGCACCCTCCGTATTACCGCGGCTGCTGGCACGGAGTTAGCCGGTGCTTCTTCTGCGAGTGATGTCCTTCCTCTAGAGTATTAGTCCAAAGGCTTTCTTCCTCGCTGAAAGTGCTTTACAACCCGAAGGCCTTCTTCACACACGCGGCATGGCTGGATCAGGCTTTCGCCCATTGTCCAATATTCCCCACTGCTGCCTCCCGTAGGAGTCTGGGCCGTGTCTCAGTCCCAGTGTGGCTGATCATCCTCTCAGACCAGCTACGGATCGTCGCCTTGGTGAGCCATTACCTCACCAACTAGCTAATCCGACATGGGCTCATCCGATAGCGCAAGGTCCGAAGATCCCCTGCTTTCTCCCGTAGGACGTATGCGGTATTAGCCTGAGTTTCCCCAGGTTGTCCCCCACTATCGGGCAGATTCCCATGCATTACTCACCCGTCCGCCGCTCGACGCCTTCTAGCAAGCTAGAATCGTTTCCGCTCGACTTGCATGTGTTAAGCCTGCCGCCAGCGTTCAATCTGAGCCATGATCAAACTCTTCAGTTGATAAGCTTGATAGTCTGTTAAGCAGACCAAACTTGGTTCAGAGTCAAACTTCTCGTGAGAGGCTTGCTCCGATATTTGGTGACCTTGTCACCACTCATCGGCAAGCGCTCACACGAATTACCTGATCAAATTTTTAAAGAGCGTCGCTGTTAAGCGAGGAGGCATATTCTACCAGGAACGCTTGAGAAGTCAAGCACTTGGTGATGAGTCAGTCGACTGCCTCTAAGCATCATCAAGTAGTGAGGGGCGATGCCCGTTCACGTGTTCCGTAAGGTGTGCGGCGTATTCTAGCGAATCTGCCGGGATTGTCAAGTGGAGTGTTTCGGAGAGATTTGAAAAACATCAATCGAAACAATCACCTGCACACCTCTTTCACCGCTGGTAACGCCCTGCGTCACCGGCAGCGGATGCGTACTTTACGCACCGAACTGGTTCAGCGCAAGGGCTTTTTGAAAGGAATGTCATCACAATGTCAGAAAGCGCTGATACTGGCTTTCAGCACACTCTTGACGGTAGATGAGACAAGAGTACCAGCTGCCAGCATCACCCAAGGATTTGAACGATATAGCTCAGCACCCTCATGCTCCTTCACCCCACTTCTTCTCTTCCCCTGCCCCTTCCCTACCTCTACATCATCCCCCTGAAGGCCTGACCGCGGTCTGGAAACGAAGCGACCCCGCCAATGAATGACGGGGTCGTTTGCCGGGACTGTATAACGACATCCACTAACAGTCTTACGCCTTGCTGCTGCGCAACTTACGTCCTAGCGCCATGACTGGACCACTGGCCACATAAAGCGCGAAGAGTCCGAGCAGCATCACGGAAGGCTCCAGCGAGATGACCACGAAGGCCAGCACAATGGCGAGCAGTGCCACGAAGGGTACCGGCCCCTTGAGGTCGATTTCTTTGAAACTGTAGTAGCGAATGTTCGAGACCATCAGGATACCAGCGGCCGCCACCACAAAGACCATCAGCGACTTGAAGGCGAAGGTCTCGGCATCGAAGTTATGCATCGTCCAGACACACCCTGCGACCAATGCTGCTGCTGCTGGGCTCGGCAGACCGATGAACCATTTCTTGTCAGTAGACCCTATCTGCACATTGAAGCGTGCCAAACGTAAAGCAGCACCTGCGACATAGACAAAGGCAGCAATCCAGCCAATCTTGCCCACGTCTTGCAATATCCAGCTGAAGGTAACCAATGCTGGCGCCACGCCGAAGGACAGCATGTCTGCCAGGCTATCGTATTCCGCGCCAAAGGCGCTCTGGGTATTGGTCAATCGCGCAACGCGACCATCCAGACCATCAAGTACCATCGAGACAAAGATGGCGATGGAGGCGTTGGCAAACTCTCCATTCAGCGCACAGACCACCGCAAAGAAACCGGAGAACAGCGCCGAGGTAGTAAACAGGTTGGGCAACAGATAGATGCCACGCCGACGGACAGGCTTGCCATCCTCGACCGTCTCTTCAACCACTTCGCTGTCGTCCGTGAATTCTTCCACCACTTTATCCAACACCGAGCTGCGGCGCGGGGGTGTTTGAGGGGCGTCTTCAGCGCCGGAATTTCGCTTGTCGTCTGTCATGGGATTCCTTGCGTCTTGCCTCGTCGTGGCAGGGTAACCACATTCTACACCTGCCGGTGACCGCGGATAGTGCTGACACCCTAGCGTCCTCATCACTAACTGTCATCTCTGGACGCTACCTCAGTGCATCTTGAGCAAGCCTAACGCAAGCAGGGCGCCCTCCTTATGGAGAGCGCCCTGCTGATACCAACACGACTATCGAACGAATCCGATCAGTTGCGTGACTTGTCAACCAGCTGGTTGGCAGTGATCCACGGCATCATGCCGCGCAGCTTTTCACCGGTCTGTTCGATCGGGTGCTCTGCGTTCTGACGACGACGTGCTGTCATCGACGGATAGTTGGTATTGCCTTCTTGGATGAACATCTTGGCATATTCACCGTTCTGGATGCGCTTGAGTGCATTGCGCATGGCCACACGGGACTGCTCATTGATGATTTCCGTACCGGTCACGTACTCCCCATATTCCGCATTGTTGGAGATGGAGTAGTTCATGTTGGCGATGCCGCCTTCATACATCAGGTCGACGATCAGCTTGAGCTCATGGAGACACTCGAAGTAAGCCATTTCCGGTGCATAGCCAGCTTCCGTCAGAGTCTCGAAGCCCATCTTGACTAGCTCGACTGCACCACCACACAGAACTGCCTGCTCACCGAACAGGTCCGTTTCGGTTTCGTCCTTGAAAGTCGTCTCGATGATACCGGTACGTCCACCACCGACACCGGCTGCATAAGACAGTGCAATGTCCTTGGCTTGACCAGACGCATCCTGGTGAATAGCGATCAGATCAGGAATACCGCCACCCTTGACGAACTCGGAACGCACGGTGTGACCCGGAGCCTTCGGTGCGATCATGATGACATCGAGATCGGCACGCGGGATCACCTGGTTGTAGTGGATGTTGAAGCCATGAGCGAAGGCCAGCGTGGCGCCCTGCTTGAGATTCGGTTCCACCTGATTTTCGTAAATGGCTTTCTGGTTTTCATCAGGCGCCAGAATCATGACAATATCTGCAGTCTTGACGGCTTCTTCAACTTCGGAGACTTTCAAGCCAGCAGCTTCAGCCTTGGACCAGCTGGAGGAGCTACGACGCAGAGCAACAGTGACGTCGACACCGGATTCCTTCAGGTTGTTCGCATGGGCGTGGCCCTGTGAACCGTAACCGAGGATGACCACCTTTTTACCCTGAATGAGGGAGAGGTCGCAGTCCTTGTCGTAATAAAGTTTCATCGTCATTGCTCCTGGCGGCACATCCATGCAAATGGATGGCATGAGATCATGAAATAGCGTGTCTGTTGTTCTTGCCGCCTCTTCCCTACCGGGAGAGACGTTCAGCAGTGTCCAGCGCCGACGGCCAACTATTCTGGGCCGCTCTGCGTCCTGGAAGGTCGTGCACCCTGGAGATCAAAACCTTTTCTACGCTTTTGATCAAGGTCTGCCGTCCTTCTCTTGCGCGGCGATAACACCACCTTACCCGCCGCCCTTCATTGCGTAAAATGCTATATTTGCACCACTACATCCCGATTACTGCAATGATAAGCATGCAGCAAAATAGCTCATCCCAGCATTCACAGATAGCGGACCTCCGGCATGGATAATCGTCAACTCAAGCAATTCCTGACACTCGCCGAGACGCTGCACTTCGGGCGGGCCAGCACTGCCTGTCACCTGAGCGCCTCCGCACTGTCGCGCGCGATTCGCGCCATGGAGGAAGACCTAGGCGTTACGCTGTTCGAGCGTGACAACCGCAGCGTCGCCCTGACACCCGCTGGCGAACGCTTTCGCCGTCATGCTCGCGAACTGCTGAATCAGTGGGATGACATACGTCAGTCACTACTGGAGGACAGTAACGAGCTACGCGGAGAGCTATCTCTCTATTGCTCGGTGACCGCCAGCTATAGTTTCTTGTACGACATTCTCGCCGCCTTTCGCGCTCGTCATCCACATGTGGAATTGAAACTGCACACAGGTGACCCGGCAGTGGCGCTGGAGCGTGTATTGATGGGCCATGAGGATCTCGCGATTGCCGCTCGCCCCGATGTACTGCCAGCCCGCCTTGCCTTCACTGACTTTGCCGAGTCACCGCTACGCTTTATCGCACCGCGCCGTGATGGCCCCGGCCAACAGCTTGAAGGCATCGATGAGACAGGTGCAGACGAGACGAGCATCGATTGGGCACGCGTGCCGATGATTCTGTCGGAGACGGGACTCGCGCGCGAACGTTTCGACGCCTGGTGCCATGCGCGAGGCATCAAGCCACGTCTGTATGCTCAGGTCGCAGGTAACGAGGCCATCGTCAGTATGGTCGGGCTGGGCTTTGGGATTGGCGTGGTACCGCAGATCGTCCTCGATAACTCACCCTTGGCGGATCAAGTACGGATTCTCGACGTCGACCCGCCACTGACGCCTTACAAGGTAGGCTTGTGCGTACAGGAGAAAAGGCTACGCCATCCGTTGGTGCGCGCGCTGTGGGAGCAGCTGCCCACCTCCCCACAGCGCCCTATCAAGTAAGTCATCTCGCAAGTCACTTTGATAGACAGCCCTCAAATAGAGAATGCTACAACGAAAAACGGCGCCCTGAAGGGCGCCGTTCTAGTGTGTGGTCCATCACACACGCGACAACATCATCACTGAAGAGACTGTCCTTAAAGGCTCAGCACCTTCTCACCACGTGCAATGCCAGAAACACCCGTACGCGCGACTTCCAGTACGCCAACCGGCTGCATGGCTGCCAGGAAGGCATCCAGCTTGCCGGTGTCACCAGTGATCTGAATGGTATAGAGGCTTGGCGTGATGTCGACGATCTGAGCACGGAAGATATCCGCCGTGCGCTTGATCTCGTCACGCTGGGCACCCAGCGCCTTGACCTTGACTAGCATCAGCTCGCGCTCAATGTGGCTGCCCTCGGTCAGATCCACCAGCTTGACCACATCGATCAGCTTGTTGAGGTGTTTGGTGATCTGCTCGATGACCTTATCTTCACCCACCGTAGTCACCGTCAGACGTGACAGCGTCGCGTCCTCTGTCGGCGCCACATTGAGGGTTTCGATATTGAAGTTACGCTGTGAAAACAGCCCGACGACCCGCGACAGCGCGCCCGGTTCGTTTTCCAGCAGAATGGAGATGATATGTCGCATCAGGTCCGCTCCGTCTTCGTAAGCAGCATGTCACGCATGGAGCCGAGGGGCACCTGCATCGGATAGACGTGTTCGCGCGGGTCGACATAGATATCGAGGAACACCAGCTCGTCCTTGTTACGGAAGGCCTCTTCCAGCGCCGGCTCCAGCTCTTCCACTGTGTGCACCTTGATGGCACGGAAGCCATAGGCGCCCGCCAGCTGAACAAAGTCCGGCAACGACTGCATATAGGAATGCGAGTGGCGGGACTTGTAATTCAAGTCCTGCCACTGACGCACCATACCCAGCGACTGGTTGTTGAGATTGATGATCTTGACCCCGACTCCATACTGCTTACAGGTCGAGAACTCCTGCATCATCATCTGGAAGCTACCCTCTCCAGTGAACAGCACCACGTCGTCATCCGGATAGGACATCTTGATGCCCATGGCCGCCGGGAAGCCGAAGCCCATGGTGCCGAGTCCGCCAGAGGTGATCCACCGATTGGGGCGCTCGAACTTGTAGTACTGAGCGGCAAACATCTGGTGCTGGCCGACGTCAGTGGCCACAAAGGCCTCTCCGCGCGTAATACGATGTACCGCCTCGACTACCTGCTGCGGCTTGAGCGGCTCGCCTGGAGCAGAAGGCTCATAGAGCTTGCCGACACGCTCGGCACGCCAGCCGTCGATCTGGGTCCACCAGGCTTCCAGCGCCTCGGGGTTAGCCAGTTCACGCCCTTGCACGAGACTGATCATTTCGTTGATCACGGCATCCGCCGGACCGACGATCGGCACATCAGCGCGCACAGTCTTGGAGACCGAGCTTGGGTCGATGTCGACGTGAATGATCTTGGCGGTCGGGCAGAACTTCGAGGTGTTGTTGGTCACGCGGTCATCAAAACGTGCGCCGATACAGATGATCAGATCCGTATGGTGCATGGCATTGTTCGACTCGTAGGAGCCGTGCATGCCAGGCCAACCCAGACACTGACGATCACCCTGCGGATAGGCACCGATGCCCATCAACGAGGTGGTGATCGGGAAGCCGAGACGACGGACCAGATCAGTCAACGCCTCACAGGCACGCCCGGAGACAACGCCACCGCCCGTGAAGAACAGCGGGCGACGCGCCTTGAGCATCAGCTCAACCGCTTTCTTGATCTGACCACTATGACCACGAGTCACCGGACTATAGGAGCGCATGCGTACCTTTTTCGGGTAGCTGTACTCATAGCGCTCGGTCGGCGCCGTCATGTCCTTAGGTATATCGATCACGACCGGGCCAGGGCGGCCACTGGCAGCCAGATAGAAGGCCTTCTTAATGACGCCCGGAATTTCGCTCGGATGTCTGATCGAGAAGCTGTGCTTCACGATGGGGCGAGTCACACCGACGATATCAGTTTCCTGGAAGGCATCCTCACCGATCAGATGGCTGGCGACCTGTCCGCACAGCACCACCATCGGAATCGAATCCATATAGGCCGTTGCGATACCGGTCACGGCATTGGTCGCACCGGGACCAGAGGTCACCAGTACCACGCCAGGCTTGCCGGAGGCACGTGCGTAGCCATCAGCCGCATGGGTAGCAGCCTGCTCATGACGGACCAGGATGTGCTGAACCTTGTCCTGACGGAACAGGGCGTCATAGATATGCAGCGCCGCTCCCCCGGGATAGCCGTAAATATATTCCACGCCCTCATCGTGTAGGGCACGGGCGATCATGTCAGCGCCAGAAAGCAATTCCACTTGATTATTCTCCCCTGGAGGTCTCGAGTGCGTCCGGCGGCAATACGCAAGCCGGATCGAGTGCGACCTGAATGTCGCTGCCGTGTTGTCACGGCACCTGATGCCAAACCCTGGCGTCTGAGGCCCGGTTAGGGCCTGCACTCTTGTCACATCGGTTGGATGCGGTCGGGGCTGATGGCCGATCGGTACGGTTGGCGTACCCGGATCGGCATATCCTTCGACAGGCGGGCAGAGACTCAGCGTCTGCCCTCAACGCGGTACTTCGAGGGTCGCTCGAAAGGCCGCGCCCGCAATCAGGAATGGTCAAGAGTCCAACAGCCACAGGGGACTGTCAACTGCACCTTACGCCAGTTTGCGTCGCTTGCGCCAAAAGCCGCGCCAAAGATGCAGAATGTCGCCACATACATGCGCAAAGCATCTTGATTTGCCATTAATTCGCAATTTTCTGCGGCGCCTATTTCATCCTGATACATACCTGATTATCGGTTTGCGCTCGAAGTACGGAAACGACAACGCCCCGCGGCCTGCTGGACATTGCTGCCAGCCCGTCACGAGGCGTCGATTACTGCACTCTTTCACTGCACTCTTTCAGCGTCCCAACGCGAGAGACCTACGTCAGCCCCCTGCATGAGAGATATCTCACGCAGATCCTAGCGCGTGAAAGTCAACTCACCTTCTGATACATCGACGTGGATCACATCACCCGGCACAAAATCACCGGCCAGCAGTGAATGTGCCAACGGGTTCTCGATACGACTCTGGATCGCGCGCTTGAGCGGACGCGCCCCATAGACGGGGTCAAAACCTGCCTTGGCCAGCAGCGTCATCGCGGCATCGGTGATCTCAAAGCCAAGTTCACGTTCGGCCAATCGGGCTTTCAGTCGCTCAAGCTGAATACCTGCAATCGAGGCGATCTGGGCCTGTCCGAGCGCATGGAACACCACCACCTCGTCGATACGGTTGATCAGCTCGGGACGGAAATGGTTACCGACCACCTCCATTACCGCGGCTTTCATGTCGTCATACTGGAAGGCGGCTTTATCAGCAGCTTCGCTTTCTGTTTCGCCTTGCACAGCGCCATTGAGGCCACTCATGCGCTGGATCATCTCTGACCCCAGATTCGAGGTCATCACGATCACGGTGTTACGGAAGTCGACGGTACGGCCCTGACCGTCCGTCAGGCGGCCATCTTCCAGCACCTGCAGCAGGATGTTGAACACGTCTGGATGCGCCTTCTCGACCTCGTCGAGCAGCAACACCGAGTAAGGCTTGCGACGCACGGCTTCAGTCAGATAACCACCTTCTTCATAGCCGACATAGCCGGGAGGTGCACCGATCAAGCGTGCCACGGAATGCTTTTCCATGAACTCTGACATATCGATGCGCACCATGGCCTCTTCGGTATCGAACAGGAAGTTGGCCAGCGACTTGCAGAGCTCCGTCTTGCCGACCCCGGTCGGGCCGAGGAACAGGAAGGAGCCATTGGGACGATTCGGATCCGATAGCCCAGCACGTGAACGACGTACTGCATTGGCCACCGCGATCACCGCTTCATCCTGGCCGATCACCTTCTCGTGCAGCGCCTCTTCCATGCGCAGCAGCTTGTCGCGCTCGCCCTCGAGCATCTTGGAAACAGGGATGCCTGTCCAACGTGACACGACCTCGGCGATCTCTTCTTCGGTGACATTGGAGCGCAGCAGTACATGATTCGAGGTGTCCGCCTCATTCTCACCGGCCTCCTTGATCTGCTTCTCGAGGCCAGGAATAACGCCATATTGCAACTCGGACATGCGGCTGAGATCACCTGCCCGCCGTGCCTGCTCGAGGTCAATACGCGCTTGCTCAAGCTCAGCCTTGAACTGGGCCGCACCCTGAATGCTGGCTTTCTCGGCCTTCCAGACCTCGTCAAGATCCGCGTATTCCCGTTCGAGCTCTTCAATCTGACCTTCCAGCGTTTCAAGACGCTTGCGGGTCGCTTCGTCAGTTTCTTTCTTGAGCGCCTCGCGCTCCATCTTGAACTGAATCAAACGACGATCGAGGCGGTCCATCTCTTCCGGCTTGGAGTCCAGCTCCATTCGAATGCGTGACGCTGCCTCATCGATAAGATCAATCGCTTTATCGGGTAGCTGACGATCGGTGATGTAGCGCGAGGACAGCCTCGCTGCAGCGATGATGGCGCTATCGGTGATATCGACACCGTGATGCACTTCATAGCGCTCTTTCAAGCCGCGCAGAATGGCAACGGTGTCTTCTTCACTGGGCTGATCGACCTGCACCTTCTGGAAGCGGCGCTCCAGCGCGGCGTCTTTCTCGATGTACTGGCGATACTCATTCAACGTGGTGGCGCCGACACAGTGCAACTCACCGCGCGCCAGGGCGGGCTTGAGCATGTTGCCGGCATCCATCGCGCCTTCCGCCTTGCCCGCGCCGACCATGGTATGCAGCTCATCGATGAACAGGATGACCTGGCCTTCCTCCTGCGACAGCTCCTTGAGCACCGACTTGAGGCGCTCCTCAAACTCACCGCGGAATTTGGCACCCGCCAAGAGCGAGCCCATATCCAGTGACAGCACACGCTTGTTCTTGAGGCCTTCCGGCACTTCACCATTGACGATACGACTGGCCAGCCCTTCGACGATGGCCGTCTTGCCGACACCTGGCTCGCCGATCAGTACCGGATTATTCTTGGTACGACGTTGTAGTACCTGAATCGTGCGTCGAATTTCCTCGTCACGCCCGATGACGGGGTCGAGCTTGCCTTCCCGCGCACGCTCGGTCAGATCCATGGTGTACTTGTTGAGCGCTTCGCGATTGTTTTCCGCGTCTGCATCTCCCACGGCCTCACCACCACGCAAGGCATCAATCGCTGCTGCCAGTGCTGGCTTCTTGACACCCGAAGAGGTGAACAGCTTGCCAAGATCCCCGCCCAACTCCAGCGCTGCCAGCAACGCGAGCTCAGAGGCAATGAACTGGTCACCGCGTTTCTGGGCTTCGCGGTCTGCCAGATTGAGCAGTTTGCCGAGCGCTTGAGAAGGCGCGACATTACCGTCGAATTGCGAGACGGTAGGCAGGTCATCCAGCTGACGCCGCAGACCGCTCATCAAGCTGGTGGCATCACCGCCCGACTTGTTGACTAGCGCCTTGAGACCTCCGTCACGGTCCTCCAGCAATGCCAGCAACAGATGCTGAGGATGAATCTCGTTATGGCCACGACCCACCGCAAGGGACTGGGCATCGGACAGTGCGTTTTGCAGCTTGCTGGTCAACTTGTCCATACGCATGGTGCTTCTCCTGAGAGTCATTGCGGTACTCCTTTTCTCAGGAGCTTCGCCTGTAACAATTCGTATCTGACCCTCAAGATGGGGGCTGACTTGCGGCTTTCAAGGGAGCATGGCTACGCGGTGTGCGGCACCGCAGCATATATGCCACATTCCCTGACCTGGATCAGATATTCAGCGTTTCTCTTGAACAGTCCTGGCGAGCCTTTCTGCCAAAAGTTACTCAAAAAAAACGCCCCGCCCGCCTGAAAAAATTCAGGCGGGCGGGGCGTTTTTTTTGAGCGATGCTGTTCAGCGCAGCCAGATCACCGTGGCCAAACGTCCCGTCACACCATCATCACGACGATGGGAATAGAAACGCGGTTCCGAGGCAGTACAGAAATGTCCGCCACTGATATGGCCAACGCCGGCGCGCTCGAGCCGCAAGCGTGCCAGCTTGTAGAGGTCACACATGTAGTGACCTAACCGGTAGGGGCTGGATTCAAAGGCATCTTCTGCCTCAGCCTGATCGGCCACGAAAGCTTCGCGGACCTCAGGGCCCACCTCGAACTGTGCATTGGAAATCGCCGGCCCCAGCCAGGCCATCAGCTCGCCGGGGTCTTCCCCGAGACGCGCGACCGTGGCCTCAAGCACACCCTCTACCAATCCACGCCAGCCAGCATGTGCCACGCCGACGCGCGTACCCTGACGATCGCAGAACAACACCGGCAAGCAATCTGCCGTCATCACGACACAGGCTTGGCCCGTGCCGGTACTGACACAGGCATCTGCACGCGGTGATGCGACAGTAGCCGCAGCCTCACCGCCATGACAGACCTCAAAGGCATCCACGACCTGAGTGCCATGCACCTGATCCAGCCAGGCCAACGGGCGATCATCATCGACTTCTGCTGCCAGTAACTCTCGTACCCGCGCCACCATCGTCGGGTCATCACCGACATGCAGTGCAGAATTGAAACCGGCAAACGGCCCCTGACTGGGGCCACTTTCGCGCGTGGTGACAAAGGCCTGCACCGGGCTGGGTGCGGGCCAATCCGGTAGAATCAGGGTCGGGCGCTGGCTGTCGTGCATGTCATCTCCTTGGCGCCAGCGCAGGCCGATCGCCATTCTTGCTCGACCGACACGGTGCCAGCAGTCACTCAGCGGGCGATGTCTTCCTTGAGATAATCGATCAATACCAGCATGTCGCCCGGCATCTCGGCACGGAATTCCACTTCCTTGCCGGTGATCGGGTGAATGAAGGCAAGACGACGTGCATGCAGCGCCTGACGCGGGAACTGACGCAGCAGCTCCTTCAGTGGATCACTGGCACCCGGCGGCAACTTGAAACGGCCACCGTAGACCGGATCACCGACCAGCGGATAACGCTGATGTGCCATATGGACGCGAATCTGATGCGTACGCCCCGTCTCCAGCTTGCAGCGGACATGGGTATGACCACGGAAACGCTCAACCACGCGATAGTGCGTGATCGCCAGCTTGCCACTGTGCGTGACCGCCTGACGCTTGCGATCCTTGGGATGGCGACCGATCGGGGCATCCACGGTACCGCCAGCCGTCATCACACCGGTCACGACTGCATCGTATTCACGCGACACGGTACGTGCCTGCAACTGCTCGGCCAGCTCAGTCTGTGCCGTCAGCGACTTGGCGACCACCATCAACCCACTGGTGTCCTTGTCGAGACGATGCACGATACCGGCTCGCGGCAGCATGGAATTGCCCGGGCAGTGGTGCAAGATGGCGTTCAGCAAGGTGCCATCATGATTACCAGCTCCGGGATGCACGACCATGCCGTGATCCTTGTTGATGACCAATACATCATCATCTTCGAAGACGATCTCGAACTCGATATCCTCAGGACCGTGACTGACTTCTTCCTCAAGCTCGGCGTTCAGGGACAGGCGTTCACCGCCATATACCTTCTCGCGAGGCTTTACGGCAGCGCCGTCGAGGGTCAACACACCGGTCTTTATCCAGTGTTTGAGGCGCTCACGGGAGTAGTCGGAGAAGATCTCGGCACAGGCTTGATCGAAGCGCATGCCAATCATCGTTTCCGGAATCCGCTCTTCGCGGTTAATGGTGTCTGCCATATTGCTCTCTGAGGCCGTTTCGCAGGAAAGGGCCTTTGCTTTATAGTAAGTGCGGATCGGCGGATTCTAGCATGCCCGCCATGGATTGCCCGAGATGAGGAAACCGATGCGCGCCCTTCCCTTGACTGCCCTCGCCCTGGCCAGCACTTTGCTGGCTGGCTGCGCGACCTCCGAGCCGGCACCGGATCTCCAGGAACAGGAGCTGTATCGTCAGGCTCAGGTTTCCCTGGATACCAGTCGCTTCAATTCAGCCGTTCAGCAACTCGAAGCCCTGGATACCCGCTTCCCGTTCGGCAGCTATGCCGAACAGTCGCAGCTGGAACTGATCTACGCCTATTATCAGGTCGACAACTGGGAAGCGGCACGCGCCGCGGCCAGCCGCTTCATTCGCCTGCACCCCGATCACCCGCAAGCCGACTACGCCTATTACATGCGTGGACTGGCAGCTTACAGCGCAGGCCGGTTCAGTTTGGAATCCCTCGAGATGATCGATATTTCCAAACGTGATCTCGGCGCCACGCGTGATGCCTATGTCGACTTCGGTGAACTGGTGCGTCGCTTCCCCAACAGTACCTACGCGGCAGATTCACGTCAGCGCATCATCTATCTGCGCAACGTGCTGGCGCGAGGCGAGCTTCAGACTGCTGATTTCTACCTGCGCAAGCAGGCCTATCTGGCAGCCGTCAAACGTGGCGAGTGGGTGTTAGAGCACTACCCTAACACTCCTGCTACCCGCGATGCGCTGGCCGTGATGGTAGAAGGCTATCTGGGCCTCGGTCTCCGTGACCGTGCCAGCGAGACTCTGAAGGTACTGATTCAGAATGATCCGGACAACAAGCGTCTGGATGGCCGTACTTTTGAACCGCGTTACGTGAAGGCTGATGACCTGACAGTTTAACCACTTTCAGACGTGAGCCATCATCATCGAAAAGCCCGTGATCACCGATCACGGGCTTTTTTTCATGCGACGACGTCGATTTGAGCAGCTTGCGCAAAGAATCCCAGATCTGTCATATCACCTGCCGGATACCTTATTCGCCAGCGGCCCAGCCATTGACGATCGGGTAGCGACGGTCTCGTCCGAAGCCGCGTGGCGTGACACGCACACCCACCGGCGCCTGCCGACGCTTGTATTCACAACGATCGACCAGACGCACCACACGGTAGACGTCTTCCTCTTCAAAGCCTGAGCGAATGATCGCCTCGGCGCTCATGTCACCTTCGATATAATGGGTGAGAATCGCATCCAGGGTGTCGTAATCCGGCAGTGAATCACTATCGAGCTGATCTTCAGCAAGCTCTGCCGATGGCGGACGCGTGATGACACGCTCCGGGATTGCCGGACTCATGGTGTTGCGCCAATGCGCAAGGCGGAACACCCACGTCTTGTAGACATCCTTGAGCGCATTGTAGCCACCGACCATGTCACCGTAGAGCGTGGCGTAACCGACGGCCATTTCGCTCTTGTTGCCGGTGGTCAGCACCATCAGGCCCTTCTTGTTCGAGATGGCCATCAGCAGTACACCGCGACAACGGGACTGAAGATTTTCCTCTGTGGTATCACGCTCACTACCGGCAAAGCTCTCGGCCAGGGTCTCGGTGAATGCCTCGACCATCGGCGCAATAGGCATTATCTCGTAGTTCACACCCAGCAGTTTGGCCTGCTCTGCGGCGTCTTCCTTCGAGATGTCCGCCGTGTAGTGGTACGGCATCATCACCGCATGCACACGATCTGCTCCCAGGGCATCGACAGCAATCGCCAGCGACAGGCCGGAGTCAATTCCACCGGAAAGGCCCAGCACCACGCCCTTGAAGCCACTCTTGTTGACGTAGTCGCGCAGACCGGTGACCAGCGCACAGTAGAGCGATTCTTCGGGCGACAGCAGCTCGGCGATTTCTCCGGACTGAGGCACCCAATGACCATTTTTCTGCTGGAGGAACTGCACTGGCATCAGGCCGACATCCCACCACGGCGCCTGCACGCAGGTATTTCCCTCGGCATCGATCGCTGCGGAGCCACCGTCAAACACCAGCTCATCCTGACCGCCAATCTGATTGACATAGACCAGCGGGCAGCTCACTTCCGCGGCACGCTGGGCAAACAGGCGATTGCGCTCGGCCGGCTTCTCGAGATGATAGGGGGAGGCATTGAGGCTGACCAGGATGTCGGCACCCGCATCACATGCCTGACGGATCGGCGCACCGTCCCAGAGGTCTTCACAGATCACAATCCCCAGACGAGCGCCACGACACTCCACCACGCACGGCTCGGTGCCTGGCGTGAAGTAGCGCTGTTCATCGAAGACCTGATAGTTGGGCAATGCCTGCTTGGCATATTCAGCAATCCACTCGCCATCCTTGAGGACACCGGCCAGATTGTAGCGCTTGCCGTCACGCATGCCGGGATAACCGACGATGACCATCACTCCCCGCGCGACCTTCTTCGCCATGCGCGCACGCGCCTCTTCAAGGCGTGCTTCCATGGACTCGCGCAACAACAGATCTTCCGGCGGATAGCCGGTCAGACATAGCTCAGGGAGCACTACGACGTCGGCCTTATGCTCAAGACTCGCTTCGCGAACTGCCTCAATGGCGCGTTCGGTATTGCCGGGAATATCACCGACCAGCGGGTCGAGCTGGGCCATCACCAGAGTCAGATCTTGCATGCAATAAGGATCTCTCGATTGGCGGTTCGATAAGGGGCCAGTACACTGTGGCCAGACATCTGGCTCAGACGACTGAGCCGTGCACCGGTCCATCTGAATTCATGATGACCGCCATTGTCCCGCAAGGTCACGCCGCTGGCAAAAGCCAGTCGCGTGTCCTCATCAGGGAGTTATATAGGAATGAGCCTGTTGATCATCCGTCTGCTGGTTTTCGTCGTTCTATTCTGGGCCGGTCTGCGTCTTTACCGCATGTATCGCCAATGGAAGCTAAGCCAAAACGACTATCACGATGACGTTCCGGCCGAGCGAAAGGCGCAAAACATGGTGCGCTGCGCCTATTGCGATCTACATCTGCCGGAAAATGACGCCATCCGTCATGAAGCACTGCATTTCTGCTGTCACGAACATCAGACGCACTTCCTCGAGGAAGGCCCGCGCAAGAAGTAACCCAGCGCACGGGAATCAGAGCATTCCGATGCGCTAGAAAGCGTTTCCGAACAACCGCATCACGCCCAGTGCGTCGTCGCTGCTTCTGACGGCGCCTCTTCCCCGGAGACCTCTGCCAGCAAGGTCGCGGGCTGGTAGGGCATGGGGTCGATGATCGGCGTGCGCCCGAGCAGCTGATCCGCCAGCAGGCGGGTCGATGCCGGTGCCAGCACGAGTCCATTGCGATAATGACCAGCATTGACGTGCAGATGCCGGCGCTGGGGCACTGCACCAATGAACGGCGTGCCCGTGGGTGAGCCGGGGCGCAAGCCTGCCCAGTGGTGCTCAACCTCACACTCTGCCAGCGCAGGGATGATCTCGCAGGCACTCTTGACCAGCGAGTCGCGCGCCTCTGCGGTGGTGGTCTTGTCGAAGCCGACCTCCTCAAGCGTAGAACCCGCCACGATGCGTCCATCAGCACGTGGGATCACGTAGCGCCCATTCTTGAGCACCACGCGCTCGACCAGTCCCTTGGGTGCCTTGAACAGCACCATCTGGCCGCGCACCGGGCGCACCGGCAGCGCCAGGCCTGCCTCGCTCAGAATCTCACGACTCCAGGCACCGCCACAGACCACGACCTGACCGGCAGACAGCACCGAATTGGCGGTCTGCACTCCGATGGCAGTATCGTCCTGCATCAAGATGCCCTTCACCGCGACATTCTCCAACAGGCGCACACGTGAATGCGCTTCAAGCGCCGCCCGCAGAGCCTTGCCAAGGCGTGGATTGCGAATGCTGCCCAACGTCGGCATCCACAATGCGGACTCGCAGCCCGGCGCGACGGCAGGTGCCTTGTCGTAGAGGACGTCAGCACCGACGCGCGTGAGCGGCTTGGCATATTGCTCAGACCAGGCAAGCGCCTGCTCGGCGTCTTCGACATTCAGGTACAGGAGCCCCTGCTGACGGAATTCAGGATCAATGCCGGTAGATTCGATCAGCCGATCAGCGAGTGTGGGGTAAAAGCCTTCAGACCATGCCGAGAGCCGCGAGATCGGCGCACTGTAGCGCCAAGGATATAGCGGAGACACGATGCCACCGCCCGCCCATGAGGCTTCGCGTCCACATTGACCGCGCTCGACCAGCGTGACCTCTGCCCCGCCATCCGCCAGCTCAAGCGCGGTCAGCATGCCAATCACGCCTCCACCCACCACCAGAAAGTCATTCACGCCAAAGTGCTCCCGCCGCTAGCCTTGAAGAGAAGTCGTCTACGATACGCCGCCCGCGACGAGGCGCAAGAACCGGCATGACATATTCGTGACAGCCCATGAATGGCAGTCGTCAATCACCGCGCTACAAATGACAGACCTCTGGTTATCGCATCGTCACCATCAACAATCATCACTACCAGCAATCATCACCGGTACCGGTGGTATCTCTCACCCCCGTACTGCTCAAGGTCAGTGCATCGCACTCGGTATCGATGTCCTGTGGCGAGACCGCATCTGCCGTCAAGGTGAAACGAGTCGTCGTGGAGTCCGAGAGACTCAAGCGGTAATAACCTTCAGGAGAATCCGTGGAGCGGCCGAGCCCTTCGGCATCACAGTCACTGTCTCCAGCGATGCTGGTGGCATATTCGCCGCAGCGAGCCATGTAACGCTCCTGCGCCTGAGCCAGAGACATCAATGCCGCCTGACCATCCGCGCGACGCGAGCGAATCACCTGGTTCTGATAGCTCGGATAGGCAATCGCGGCCAGTATCCCGACGATGACCACGACGATCATCAGTTCGGTCAGCGTAAAACCGGCGGCATGCTTGCGGCGCGAAGAGAAGGTTGCAGCTATCATCAGTCTTCCTTGAAAGCCTTGCTTGAAAGAAAAGACGCCGCCGCACCCTCATGAGGTGCAGCGGCGACGTCAGTGGTATTTCTGCGTCACGATCAGCGCAGCTGATACCACGATACGCGACCACTATCAGTGGAGCTGGAGACATTCAGCGTATAGGACGAGACATCACCCTCCACACTGCCAAGCGAGCTGGTACCGACATAGACGGTACTGCCGACACTGACACTGGCCGTCGGTGTCCCGCTGAGCTTGATACTGACCACGACATTGCCCACAGCGGCGGTGTCGTCAACGATGGTGCCCACCAGATCATCACTGCTGAAGGCGTCATCCTGATTGAAATCAAAGATGGTCACGTAACTCCCTTCGTCATCGTCATAGGTCGGCAGGCCTGTCTCGGCATCCAATGCGAGCAACCAGCCTCCCCCGGTGCTCTCACAGAAGTTGGTCCCGCTGCTGGTAGTGCTGGTGGAGAACAACACCAGATTGGAGAGCAGCGAGGCAGGTTCCACGACCTCTTCTTCCTCGCTGTCATCCAGATCCACATACCAGCCAAAACGATCGCTGTCCTGGTCATCCAGCTGGTTGGGATAATAGCTGAAGCTATCGCCACCCAATGTACGCCCCGTCAGCTCTCCATTGGTATAGGTACCACTGACGAAGGTGCGCTCCTCCAGATGGGTACGATTGAGACTGGTGTGACTGCCCCCCGCATCCAACACGGTATAGACGCTCTGGGTCACCCAGGCGGCATCGTCGTCATCCGCGTACATGTCCTGCCCAGTGCCGAAGGCGATCAGCAGGTTGGGAGATGACATGGTCTGCGACTCACCGGAATAACGACTCAACGTCGGCTTGACCGTGATGGGCTGCAATGCGGCCGTCGGACATTCGCCTCCGGAAAGACTCGTGGCACACGCTGTAAACAGGCGCGTGACGTTCCACTGGCTGCTGTCATCATCGCTGAGATCAAACTTCCACAGTCGCCCGAGAAGATCACCGCCATAAGCAAAGTCGACGGTGCCATTGCTGTCCAGATCTGCCACCTGCAGGTTGGTCAACCCACCAGTCACACCACTCGGTGCCAGTTTGGCAATCACGCTACCGGCATTGACACCATCGAGATCCAGAATGAACAGGGTCGGCGCCGCACTCTCGTCGGCAGTCTCGACACCATTGCCTACCAGCACCGCATTGTC
The DNA here is from genome assembly GCF_009796845.1 of Cobetia sp. L2A1. NCBI lineage: Bacteria > Pseudomonadati > Pseudomonadota > Gammaproteobacteria > Oceanospirillales > Halomonadaceae > Cobetia > Cobetia sp. L2A1. The sequence goes on from NZ_CP047025.1 coordinate 3,862,644, forward strand.
GCCATTGTTGAGCGTCACGACATGTGCCGTTCCGTAGACATGGCCCATGTCATCATCGTCACTGGTTCCGAATTCCCAACGCACGATATCGTCTTCATTGAAATCTTCGCCGGCGACGGCCTTGGTGACGTTCAAGGCAAATACGCCTCGCCCACCACCACCGAAGCCCGAGATCAACCACTCTTCATCATCCAGTGACGTCAGGCGCAGTTCACCATCGACATAGTAGCGATGCTGGTAAGCAGGATCCGCCAGATAGCCCAGCCCTTCATCATCGTCTTCGCTATAAAGCAGTTCTGGAATATAAGCGAACTGCTCTTCACCGGAACTGAGATCAAAGGCATGCAGCATGCCATCGTTGGCTCCGACGAAAACGCTGCCCTCGGTGGTGGAGCCATCACGTGTCACCACCACAGGAGATGAGCCGATGATGTCACCCAACTGAACGCCACTGCGGCTGCGCAGGCCATCGCCCTCATATTCATCATCGCCACGCAGCCATTCAATCGCGGCGTCCACGTAATCATCCGTGGAGTTACCACCGATTTCCATACGTGCCAGATCGGCCTGCTGGGTGCTGGTCAAATGGTCGGCATTGTCCGTGGTCAGCTCCAACGCACTCCCACTGGCCATGGTGTAGACAGTGCGCCCATCCAGGCCGCCATCTTCTTTCAATGCGGCACTCAGCTGAGTGGCGGCGCTCCAGACTTCATCATCATCATCGACATCATTGCCTTCCTCGACCGATGAGGCGACGACATCCCCCGTCCAGGTAGAGGCGGAATAGCGGCTTTCCAACAACAGAGTATCCGTCTCGACACTCGCCGTGGTCAGATTGGTGGAGAGACCACTGACGCTGTTGCCGACTGCGACGATTTCCGCCGCGATGGAGGCCAGAGCACTGACGAGGTCCGTCGGGCTTGAGGCATTGAAATAGGAACCGCCACCATCGATGGCCGCCTGCTCCAGATCATCGATAGTGCTGGAACTACTTTCAGTCACTTCCTTGTCGTCATCCCACTCATCACTGGTGGACTCGACACCGAAGGCCACCGTATAAGTCGTCATGACCTGCTTTTCGTAAGTACCGCTGCCCAGGTCAGTCAACAGATCATTGTTGGCGTAGTAGTACGCAACATCAGCCAGAGTGGTGACCCCGCCCTTCTTGCCAGAAGAATAATTCCAAATTCGTCCGTCACCATTGGCATCAACAATATCTTCGACATCACCAGCAGTACTAGAGCTTTCCTCATTCCAGAAACCATCGGTAATCAGGACCGTGAAGTTCTGTTGACACATGCCGCCTTCATCTTCCGACAGAATGGGGGTAGACCCCAACGGTGAATAGTTGTCACTGTAATATTCCCCGGCACGATATAGTGCCTCACGCAGTGGAGTGCCACGGTAGCTATTATAACCACTAACGGTACTTGGAATTATTTCCGAACCAACAATGGCATCTCTGATATCTTCAAGATGGTCGTTCCCGCTATCACTATTGGCAACAAGCTCAACCACAACTTTCAGTGCATTTGTTACATACTGGATAATGGAATCGAATATATCATCGACTTCAACTTTGTTGGCTGTACTGGCATCAGGATTTATCGTGATGAACCCCGTACGATATTCAATACCGGAAAGCAGCTCCAATCCAGCAGCCTTACCAACACTCAAACGGCTCCTGTAGTAAGTAAACCAATTGGCATAGTTGACTTTTTGGGCAGATGTTAACTTAGAAACTGTCATCTCTGTATCACACCTACCTCCGGTGTAATATCGATAATTCAAGCTGGAATCTGTAAGGTCAACTCTATTGTACCTGTTATCGCCAGAACTGAAATCTATCCATGCCTCAGTAGGATCCATATTATCATATCGCTCATCACCATCGCCTTTTTTCCAAGGTAGGTAAGTTTGCTCCGGATCGTAAGCCTGCGTATTCTGAGTGGCACAAAAGAACTTGTTATCCAAGTTTGTGCGGGGTTTGAAAACAACAGAACACCATGAGAACTGGCAATAGTTACTCTTATAATCCCATGTGTAGATGAGATTATAACTTTGTTCAGTTTCCCCACCTTCAAATGTATCTTCAAACGACATCGAGCCCGAGTCATCCAGCACCAGCAGAACATTGGGCGTAACCCCGACACTTTGCGTCGTAGGTAACTGGAGCAGGCTATCGCTATCTGCCATGGCAGGCACGGCAAGCACCAGCCATCCACCAGACAATAACGGGAGAAAGCGCACAGAGCGCCACTTGAATACGCGGTGCAGATACTTCGATGTCATCGATAGACTCTCTTTACTCGGCCATCATGATTTCGCTCTGCACCACTGCCAGTGCACGTTTTTCTCCGGCGCTATCCAGACCCCAGCCTGCAGCGGTAATCCGATAAGCCTTCAACAATTCACTACTGCTCAGGTTGTCAGCATTGAGGACGCCTTCCGTCGTTTCCCCGAGATATTCGATGACATAGTTGCCATTCACTGCATCATCACCGCTCAAGACGCCCTGCCCTTCCCATGCATCAAGCTGCGTCGGATCGAACTCCAGCGCATCTCCCGACGTGATATCAAAGAGCCCATCACCGCTGATGAAGTCTGACAGTGTCAGCTCTCCTTCGAGCAGGCGATCTTCGGCCTGCTGTTGCTGACTTTCGGCCTCGGCATAGGCGGTATCGTAATGTTGGGTGTTGATCAGCATGCGAGTCTGCAACTGGGTGTCTTCATTGCCGGTCACCGCCATCACACCCACCACGATCAACATGATGAGCACGACCAGCAACGCCATGCCCTGCTGGCGAGGCGGATGAGGTAAAGACTTCTGGGCGATACTCATAATCCGATATTCCTCGGGCTCAGGGTGATATCGAAAGTTCGCTGCAACTCACCATTGTCTTCACCTGCAACATTGACCGTGGGTGGCGTCTTGAGCGCAAGGCTGAGATGTATTCGTCTGACGTTGCCCCAGTCATCATCCGCTTCGATCTCTGCGACGCTTCGTTCCACCTCGAAAGTAGCGCTGCTGCCGCTACCGCTAGCAGTGTCAAAGGTGATATCCAGGCCCTCGACATAACGTGCCACTTCCTCGCCACACCCAGCCTCAGGATCACCGTCAACATCTTCCAGATTCAAGCACAGACGTACGGGCGAATCGTCATCCTCCTGATCCAGTAATAGATACCAGCGCTGAATCGGATAGACATAGGCCTGTGTCTGCTGCGAGCCGCCATAGCCATGCTCGACGGCGCTCGCAAGACTCAGTGAATTGCTGCTATCGCCGGTCAAGCGCACGATATCGCCACTTTCACAATCACTGATCAACACGAAGCTATCCGTGTCGAGAGTGCCGGAGGTGTAATCGCTCACCGCGATCGTGGTATCTCCTTGTGCCACTGCAGTGGACACCTGCCAGCCACGCTGACTGCCCAGCAACGGTACCTGCATGGCGAGACGATCGTAGGTGATACCCGCGACAGTTTCAGTGTCGGCTGCGAGGGGAGTCTCAGACAGTGCATGACTACCAGTGCCATCACTGACACTGCTGGAATCCGTACAGCCGGAGAAACCGGTATTGCGAATCAAGGGCTGAAGTCGACGTGTCGTGTGGCGTGCTGATTCCTGAAGATACGAGACAGCCGACGTCGTATTCAGCGTCGAGCGAGAGGCCAGAAAGTATTCGAGCGCCATGGCCGAGATGAACAATCCCAGCACCATCGCCAGCATCAACTCGACAAGACCGACACCCTGCTGGTGCCTGAGAGACAGGGGAGTTCGCATCGTCATCAGGGCATTACTCTTATCTGCAACGTCTCGTTGAGTGTCTGCGCAGCGTCGTCCATGTTGTCGGCATCCTGTCCCAGCAGTGCGGCACTGCTCCAGCTCAGCGTCAAAGTCAAAAGATCACTGCCGCTGCTGGCAATACTGCCGACTGCCGAGTTCAATCCAGTGTCATCCAATGCCTCTGCCCACACGGCGATATCGCGTGTCGCCAGCTGGGCAACGCTACAGGGGCAGCCGCCCGGGGTGCCTGCCGCGGCAGTGGATAGTCCATCATAATCATCCACGCCGTCAGGATTGGCCTGGATGCGCTCAGCCATGCTGATCAGTTGAATACGCGCCTGAGTGCGTGAATAGCTCTCTCCATTGGCCTGCAAGGTTTCCATCTGCATGAGACCGAAACCCAGCAAGGTCAGCCCCATCAGCAACAGGGCGATCAAGGCCTCCAGCAGGCTGGTACCTCGCTGGCTTTTATATGAACTGCGCGGAGCCTGTCCGACATCAGCAACTCTTGTTATCGGTTCCATAGGTCTCCGTCACGACACGTCCGATGGATGTCAGCTCCAGTTGGCGGTGGTCTTCCCCCCCGGATTGATCGCAGATCAGCAGCCAGGTGGCATTCTCTGTAGCCCCCTGGCTGTCAAAGGTGATACCAGCGACATCCGCCTCTACCGTGATGGCCGCATCGTACACGCGCAAAAGCTCAAGATCTGCATCATTGAGCGAGGACTGCGCATCGGAAAGCGCGCCTTCCACCACAGCCCAGCCATTGCTCCAGCTGGTCGAGTTCGTACAAGCATCTCCCGCACCATTCAATGGACAGAGGGTGATGTCATGACTGGTGGCAACCGCTTCACTACGGGAATAATTGATGGCTGCCGCGAGCGTCTCTGCCGTCCCGGCAACCGCATTGCGTGCAACGATTCCCTGCCAGGCGGGTACGGCTATCGTTATCGTGATGACGAGTACCGCCAACGTGATCATCAACTCGATCAGCGTGAAACCTCGTTCACTGCCGCCACACTCTCGCTCGTGTCGACACATGCGAAAGTACCGCATTTGCATACCCCTGATTGCCGTGCAGGCCAGTGATGAACCACGATGAGGGAAGGTTTGGCTACCGGTTATCCTCGGGAGCCACACATGGATGCATTATGTTACACAAGATTACCAAAAGGGCTGCTCCTGCCACGCATTCATGCTTTCTCCACATTTTCATATTGCCATATCATATTTGTCGAATGAACTGGCATGAAAAAGCCCCGGTCACGAATGACCAGGGCTCGGGGATTACACACATGAAGGTTGTAGCCAGATCTACCAGCAATCGTTATCTACGAGCGTATTCGGGTCTATTCGTACACCTCCAGATTTGATCCCTAATTCTGTCAGCTCAAAGGTTTGGCAGTCCTCATCATTGACCTGTGCACCCTGCGCAGTCGCCGTCAGTTTGTAGCTGTCCGCGTCTCCTGCGACGACCAGGGAATAGAAGCCCCCTTCACTGACCGCATCCGCACCCAGACCGATACCACCACCTACATCACCACAATCAGTTTCTTTCGTCATACTCGCCGTCGCGTACTCACCGCAGGTTGCCATGATGCGCTCCTGCACCTGCGCCAATGCCAGCAACGCCGTGGTGGCATCCGTACGCCGAGAACGCTCTACCTGGGATTGATAACTCGGGTAGGCGATGGCAGCAATGATGCCGATGATCGCCACGGTGATCATGAGCTCCAGCAGACCAAAGCCATCTTGACGTCGTGAAACATGTCGCTTGGAATGCATCAGCCACCTCGTCTCAGCAGGATGATATCGATGACCCTTCTCGGCTCGTAACGCGGATCAAAGTGGATCTCGACCTCCTGTCCTTCATCCAGATGGAAGGACTTGAGCTCTCGTCCGTTGCGCGTCAGCACACGTGACGATGGCACCATTTCAAAGCCCGCATCGCCGACCATCAACATGTTGTCCTCGAGTGATTCTATCGTCCCCGTGGTCTCAGCCTCGAAGTCTTCCTTGATCGCCAGCCCTGCGGACGATGCCAGCGACGACACCCCCAGCAGCAACACCCCGACCAATGCCGTCATGACGTGAGGCGCGCGAACGGTTCGCCATATTCGATCGTTAACATTGCTCATCTCTGATTCTCCTAGCGCAGCTGGTACCAGGCACTTCGGCCTTCAAGACCACCAATACCGAAGTCCATCACGGTCGAGAACACTTCGGTCGTACCGCCCAGTCCCACATATTGAGTGTCACCCACGAACTTGGGAGAGGTCGGCTCACCGCCTACCTTGATTGACAGCACCACCTGATCATTGATGTTGTCACTGGCATCCACCTTGCCGTCGCCGTTGTAATCGAAGACCTGCTGAACGTTGTTGGTACTGCGTGACGGCTGTAGGCCATTACGCAAGCTCAGCGCATTCAGCCAACCACTGGCACCGCCCGTACAGGGGCCATTGGTGCCGGGAATGGTACTGTTGAAAACAATCAAATCACCTCGTACGGCCGGGATGGTCACGACACGTTCACCTGAGTCAGGCAGATCCACATACCACCCGTACTGACGCCCTTCGCCCCTCTGATTGGCATAATCGACGCTGATACCGGTCACGGTACGTGCATCATCGACGCCATTGATCGACGTAAAACTCTGCTTTTCCAACTCACCATGATGGCGACGCGTCGAGGAGCCCGTATGTAGCACGCTATAAAATGACTGCACGGAATCGTCAACCGCATCCTGGAGGGTGATCAGCTGCCCCGTCCCCCAATAGACATTCAGGTTGGGCGTATCGACCGTACTGTTATAGACACCGCTACGGGCCAGAGCGACTCGTGAGGTGATCGGCTGACGAGAGGCAGCAGGACAGCTTGCTGAGGTACTGGTCAGCGCGACGGCGCAGGACTGGAAGAGGCGAGAAATCTCACCACTGCCGATATCTGCCAATGAGAACTGGCGCATGTCGAAGGTCCAGACATTGCCGTGCAGGTCGCCAGCGTAAATCCAGTCTGTAATGCCATCGGCATCAATATCGGCAAGTTCCGGGCTCGACATGCCGTTGCAGTCGCTATTTGAGGCGGTACATTCTCCCCCCGCATTGGAGCCCTGCTGAGTATCCAGTACGGCATAGTTGCTGGAATCCGCCAGATCCACGATGAACAACTTGGCACGCCCATCGCTGTCTGCGTTGTAACCGTTGCCGAAGATGGCGTACCAGCCGCCATCATCCAGGCGTGCGACCTGTATGTCGCTGAAGGTATAGCCAAGATCCTCATGCATGAATTCCCACTGCACGATATCCGAAGGGGCAGTGCCATCTGCATCGCCCAATGAATCGAAGCTTTCCGGATCCGTGATATCCAGCATGTAGACCGCTTTGCCGCCCGCCCCCAATCCCCCCAGCAGCATGGAGTGCCAGCTGGCAGCATCTTCATCTGCCAACTGGATATGGACATCGCGTGCAATGGGGGTGGAGTCGACATAGTACTGGTGGACGTAGTTTTCATTCGCTAGCTGACGAATGCCACGCCCGCTATCGATACTGAAGGTGGCATACGGCATATAGGCAAACTTCTCTTCCCCTGACGCCATGTCAATCGCATGCAGCATGCCGTCATTGGCGCCCACGTAGACCATGGAGGGCCGGTCTTCGTACAAGGACTTGAAGGCACGATAGGACGACACTTCCATGTCATTGCTATAACTGGCCGACGGCGGCCCGACGATCGCGGGCGTCGCGTTCACGATATCGCCCAGGTAATTCCCCTCGCGCTCTCGGAACAAGGTGCCTTCATATTCATCCTCACCCTTGATGTACCCGATCAGATTCTCGAGCTCTGACGTTTTGACGCCTGTCGCGACACCATTGAGCTTGAGAAAGGTACCTGTAGTATCGAGAATCTGCCCCGTCAGCTGTGTCACCGTATCTCCGACAAGACCCAGCACACCACTGGCCGTGCCATTGAGTCCGATGGCACTGGCCAAGCCATTGCCAATATTCAGACCCAGCCCCAAGCCATTGGCAACCCCCGTAGTTACCCCATTGGCTGCCTCGCGTACGGAAATCAACAGGCTGTCTGACAGCAGGGACTCATCGATGAAGCCCAGCAGATCAAGGATCTGCTCAGCCTCGAGCGAGCCCGCCTGCTCGATATCGAAAAAGAAGGCCTTTTCATCCACCTCAGCGATACCCGGGTTATAAGTCAGCACCTTGCGGGTGCTGCTGCGATCAGCATCGTCGCTCAGCCAATCAGCGACGGACCACTCGGAAACCGTACTCAATGATCCGTCGTTCTCGATCTTGCGCGCCACGATATCCCCAGACCAATCTGCTGGGTCATAGGTGGTCTGGATCAGGTAGGTATCGGTGCTCTGGCCGCTACTGCTGATGTCCAGGCTACCGGTGCTGGCTGAACGGCCCGCAATGGACTGCGCAATGTTGTTCAAGGCATCAATCAAGGCCTGCGGATTGGCTGCACTCAAGTACTCGCCGCGCCCGTTCCATGCGGCATGGCGCAGGTCATCGATAGTGGTACTGGTATTGGATGTCGGCTGCGGCCAATCAAAGTTGCTGTCCAGCGAAGCAGGGTTACTCGACAGAGTGCCATCGACACCGAAGCCGACGGTATAGGTCACCATATGCTGTGAGGGATTCTCATCCACGCCCGGGATGATGGGTACGCTGTTGATCAGGTCTGAGCGCAGGTCTTCACGGTAATACTTCATCGCGACATCACCCAGTGTATTGGCGTAATTGTCTCGATGACTGGCGCTGATGTAATCGCCACTACCGCCATCGATGTTGCCGACACTGGGGCTGTTACCGTTCCAATAACCGTCAGTCATCATGATGGCGTAGTTCTGCTGACACATACCACCTTCACCAGCACTCAGGATGGGGGCATTGCTACCGGTGCTGGAATAGTACTCGCCCGCACTCTTGAGGGCTGTCCGCAACGGCGTGCCACCAGAGGGATAGGCGGTGAACAGCTCTTCCATCAAGTCATCACGCTCACCTGAGTCAGTCATGTCCGCAACATTGCGATTGTTGCGACCTTGAATGGTGCGCAAGCCTACACGCGACTCATTGGTGTTGATCACACCCGCCATGGCGGATTTAGCCACTGACATGCGGTCACGATAATACGTGAACCAGTTGGAAAAATTGATCTGCTGTGCCGCTGATAGCTGATTGACGTAGACCCTGCGCTCAGTATTCACGAAGGTTCCTCCGCCACTGCGGTAGAGGCCACATTCCTCGAAATCGTATTCGCCATCCCCGTCATCATCCGACCAGGACATGTAATAGACCCCCAACAGATTGACGGTCGTAGTGGGATCATAAGGATTGGAGCGCGCCGATGACAGAGTGGCGTTGGTATAGGTGATGCCCAGGCGGTCCTTGCCGGCCCACGGCGAATACGTTAACTCGGGGTTATAGGCGAGAACATTGAAGCCATTGCACGACCCGATGGCTTGGGCGACGGTAGTCTGAGACTGATGACTGACCGTGCCGATCGCATTGATGGAGTAGACACCACTGCTACCTAAGACGGAAGACGCCGGCTGATAACCCCATACCTCAACGCCATTGTTGAGGGTGTCCTGCCACTCCATGCTGCCCGAGTCATCCAGAATGAACAGGATATTGGGCTGCACGCCGGTCGCTTCCGTCACTGGCGCACGGGCTATTTCCCCAGGGGCTGCCAGACAAGGCAAGGCGAAAAGGCATAAGGCACCACTCAATAGATAACGCATATCAATGTTCCTTTCAGAAATAGGGGCCTAGCTCCATCTCGCTTTGCACGACCGTCCAGGAAGCACCATTTCCGCCGCCCGTACCCATCGCACTGATTCGGAAAGCATCCAGCCGCGTGCCGACGGCATTCAGCTCATTGCTGGTATTCAGTGGTGGCGTCCCTACCTTGCCGAGATATTCAATTACATAGGCACCAATGGCATTGCCGGTCGCATCATCCAGTGTCTGGATGCCGCTGGCCTGCCAGTCCGCTTCAGAGAGCGGATCAATGGGTGGCGCATCTTCCGGTAACGCCAGCATCAGTCCCGCCGAGTCATCAAAATTGGTCAGGCTCCAGCTACCATCCTCAAGGCTCTCTTGCAACGCTCGCTCGCCAATGCTCAGACTGGTTTCCGCGTTGTAATAGGATTGCTCGAAGTTGCGGCTATTGACGGCCATGCGTGACTGCAACTGGCTATCTTCAACACCCGTCACCGCCAACAGGCCGATCACCACCAACATGACCAGCACGATCAACAGCGCGATGCCCTGTTGCTTGCTCGGCCCGCGCAGCACGCCATTGCGGGGAATCCTTCGCGACATACTGTGCATCAACTATCCCTCAATTGAAGATTGCGCGGCGTGAAGGTGAGATTGAAGGTGCGTGTCAGGCGACCATTGTTGTCGCCGCCCGGCACAACGCCCGGCAGACTCTCAAGCGTCAGGGCAATCTCGATACGACGTACCTCACTCCAGCGATCTTCACTGCGTACCGTGGCTGCTGGCACCTTCACGCGATCAACGCTGCCATTGCCGGTGGTATCGAGACTGAAACTCACATCGAAGCCCTGTACACCAGACGCCAGCTCTTCTCGAGAGAAATTGGCATTGATGCGATCGAGATACAGTGCGCGCACGGAGGTATCGCTGGCCTGGTCATCCAACAGCAGCTCCCAGGCATGCACGGGATAAAGATAGGCATTGGAGGACTGACTGCTGCCATAGGTACGCGAGAGAGTATCGAGGGTTTCCACCTTGCCCTGAGTCGTCCCGGAGACCTTGAAGACATCGGTGCTGTTGCAATCGCTGACGAGCGCGAAATCACCGGCAGTAAACGCCGCTTCACTATCACTACGCACAAAGAGCGGGCCACCCAGCGAGCTCATGCTGCTGGTCATGGTGGTCTCATCGCCATCCTTGCTGGCCGCAACGAAGGACAGGTTGAAATAGCTGACGCCACGTTGGGTACGCTGCTGCCCCCCAAAGGGGGCCGTCAGATCATGCTCATCATCCACGGAACTTGAATTGGTGATATCGCGGCTATTCGCACACCCGGCATAGCCCACATTGCGCATCAGCGGCTGCAGGCGGAACGACACATAGCGTGCCGATTCCTGCAAGTAGGACAGGGCCTCTTGGGTACTGACGGTACTGCGCGATGTCGAAAACATCTGCACCGCCATCGCTGTGATCAACAGGCCTAGCACCAGACTGATCATCAATTCGACCAAGCCAACGCCGGCCTGACGACCAAGGCGCGGAGACCCACGTGATGAGGTGATACGCGATACGGTGTTGCGTGAAGTCATATGTAAAGAAGTGCTCATGGCTCCACCTCGAAACGATATGTCTGCTGGTCGTCACCGCCGCTGATAGGATCACTCCACTGCACTTGGACACTCACGTCATATATGCCAGTGCCAGTCACTCCGACCAGGCGCTCGTCGACGATCACGCTGCCGACGCCGCTGGTCAGGGTCGAATCCACAATTGCATCACGCCAGTCGATGACATCCTGGTTAGCCAGGTCATTCGGAACGCAATCCGACGGGCAACCTTGTACAGGTGCATTGGTCGTGTTGGCAGCATCGTATTGATCGATGGCCTCGAGATTGGCGCGGATACGCTCCGCCATGTCCAAAGACAACAGCTGAGCGACGGTATTGCTGTAACTGACGCGCTGGTGCTGGAGCGTCTGCACCTGCAATAGCCCCAGCCCGAGAAGAGACACACCCAGCAACAGTACGGCGACCAGAGCCTCTATCAGCCCGATCCCCTTCTGGCGATGCATGCTGGCAAGTTGCCGCGATGAGTTCTGCTGACGAAATGTCATGAGCAGTCCCCTCCTGATTCAAGACGCACACGTCCCGATGGCGCGACGACTACCGAGGTCGAGTCTGATTCTGCACAGAACACCAAGGTACTGTTGCCGCTGGTCAAGGTGCCCCGATCGTTATAGGTGATCCGTGAGGCTCCACCAGATTGGGCCACGGCATTGCTGCCCTGATGAACCCACAGACGGTCGTCGAGCGCGAAATTGGCCGTATCGCCAATGAAGACGACCCACCCATTGGCCCAGTCAGCATCACAGACCATAGGATTCGGACTGGCAACGCTGGGAGCATAGGGACAGATGCTCACCGCGACGCCATCCGTGGTTGCCTTGCTGCGCGCCATGCCCAGTGCATGCGTCAACGCACGTACATCGGATTCCACCTGAGAGCGCTGCACCATGCCTTGCCAGGCAGGCACCGCCCAGACGGCGATGATGGCGATGATGGCCACCGTCACCACCAGCTCGATCAGAGTGAAACCACGGGAATGCCGCATGAGTTGAATTCTCCTTGTCCGGCAGCGAGGGCACTGAGAGGCATTGCCAACAGTCATCAATCGAGGGACTGCAAGCACTGACGATCATCACCAGCACCGGCCGCCGCCCTCTGCGCCGGCATTCATCAATTCGTCCATCCACAGGATTCCGCAGTCATCGTTGAGCTGGGCGCCCTGCGGCGTGGCTTGCAACACGAAGGCAGTCGACGTCAGGCTGCGATACGAAATCAGATAACGCAGGTTTCCTCCGCTATCCTCGATTCGACTGACCCCATCTGTCGGTTGATTGTCATCACTGACAGGCGCCTCGGAAAAATCCTGGTAGTAAAAACCGTGTAACTGTCTCGCCTGCTGCCCTAGCGCTTGTTGAGCATGGGAGCGCCAACTGCGCTCCACATAACCGAGATAGGAAGGCACAGCAACGGCGGCCAAAATGCCGATGATTGCCACGACCATCATCAATTCAATCAGAGTGAAACCTCGGCTACGGCGCCCTGATCTCATGCCATGAACTGCCACACTACTACGGCGTGCGGATGCACTCGTGACGCCGTGAGTGGGCAGAATATGAGGCATGTACGGTTCTCCAGATCATGACACCTACTTCTATTATGTATCATTTGAGTAACTGCGCATTACATTTTTTTTCAATACTTGCTCATTAGATCAACGATTCACGACACGCAATAGCGCGCAGATCTCTGAAACTCCTGAGATTCCTGTCAGCATTCAAATGTCAGAAACGAAAAAGGCCGCGACTATGTCGCGGCCTCTGAGACTGATACCTACTTACATGGCGTTACAGCTCGCGAATCTGATCCGAGGCGATCAAGCGCTCCTTGAGCTCCTTGGGCATCGAGAAGACGATGTTCTCTTCCTGCCCCTCCAGTTCTTCAGGCGCAGAGGCGCCCAACGCCATCAAGCGATCGATCACCCCCTGTACCAGCACTTCCGGCGCACTGGCGCCTGCCGTGATACCGATGCTGCCGATCCCTTCGAGCCAGCCAGCTTCGATCTGCTCGGCATCATCGATCAACCAGGCAGGTGTCTGCATGCGTTCGGCCAGCTCACGCAGGCGATTGGAGTTGGAGCTGTTGGGGCTACCGACCACCAGCACCACGTCACAGGCTTCCGCCAGCATGCGAACGGCGTCCTGGCGATTCTGGGTCGCGTAACAGATATCGTCCTTGCGCGGCCCCTGAATTGCCGGGAAGCGCACGCGCAGCGCATCGATCACGCGTGCCGTGTCATCCATGGACAGTGTGGTCTGGGTAACGAAGGCCAGTTGCTCCGGGTCCTTGACCTCAAGGCTCGCGACATCGGCTTCATCTTCCACCAGATGGATGGTGCCACCCTTGGAGGTGTCATAGCGGCCCATGGTGCCTTCGACTTCCGGGTGTCCTTCATGACCGATCAGCACACAGTCCTGGCCCTTGCGCGCATAACGCAGCACTTCCATATGCACCTTGGTCACCAGCGGACAGGTAGCATCGAAGACCTTGAGATTGCGGCGCTCGGCTTCTACCTGCACGGCGCGTGAGACACCATGCGCCGAGAAGATGACGATGACGTCATCTGGCACTTCGTGCAGTTCCTCGACGAAGATCGCGCCGCGCTCCTTGAGCGAGTCGACCACGAAACGGTTGTGCACCACCTCATGGCGCACGTAGATCGGCGGACCGAACACGTCGAGTGCCCCGTTGACGATATCGATGGCGCGATCCACTCCAGCGCAGAAACCGCGCGGGTTGGCCAGCTTGATCTGCATGACAGGCTCCGCTTGATAGCAAGGCACCTCACAAGGAGGACCTTGGGATAGGACTCAGTGCGTTGTCACAGGGGACACCGACAGAACTTCAACCTCAAATGTCAGGGTGCGTCCGGCCAACGGATGGTTGAAGTCGACCTTGACGTCGCGTTCATCAATCTCGCGTATGATGCCCGGCAACTCTGAACCGGAAGGCTCAGCGAACGACATCACCATGCCGACTTCGATATCGTCATCGAAGCTCTTGCGTGACACGACCTGCACATTCTGCGGGTTATGCTGACCGAAGGCGTGCTCCGGCGTCACCGTAAAGCTACCGGTCTCGCCCGCCGCCATGCCCATGATCGGCCGCTCGAAGCCTGGTGGCAGATTCCCGTCACCGATCTCCAGCGTAGCAGGTGCCTTGTCGAAGGTGGAGTCCACCTCGGTGCCGTCCTCCATGCGCAGACGGAAATGGAGGCTGACCTCCATGTTATCGGCGATACGATGTTCGCTCATGTTGACCTCAGCTCTACCGCTCATTCTTTGCGGCTACGAAAGGATTCAAGGATCAGTGCCACGGCACCCAGGCTGATACCCACATCCGCCACATTGAAGGCGGGGAAGTAGGCACCGTTCCAATGGAAGGACAGGAAATCCACCACATAGCCGTGCACGATCCGATCATAGAGATTGCCAAGCGCCCCACCCAATACCAGCGCAATACCCAGCGCAGTATAGGTTTCGTAGCGCTTGAGCCGTGTCAGCCAGATACTCAAGCCCACAGCTGCCACGACCGCGATACCCGCAAACAGCCAGCGCTGCCAGCCATCGTGAGCGGCCAGGAAGCTGAATGCCGCCCCGGTATTGTGCAACAGCGTCAGATTGAAGACCGGCAGTACCTCATTGGCCTGCCCGTAGATCAGCGAGCTGCTGGCCAGCCACTTGGTGGCCAGGTCCAGCACCACGATGGCGAGGGATAGCCACAACCAGCGCAGTGGAGCGCGCATCGGCATATTGGCCGATGACGACATCTCGCTGGCTGGACCTTGAGTAGAAGCAGTCATGTTGCCTTCCTGTCGGGGATATCTAAGACACCCACCCATGAAATTGGGCTTACTGCGGCAAGACACGAACGCCGGGCCTGAGCCCGGCGTTCGCTGACACAGATCCATCATGCGACCCATGCCGTTACCGCATCATCCTGATCACGCGAAGTGACGCGTCTCGCCTTCGCCATCCGGCAGATTGGTCACGCAGCGACTGCACAATGTCGGATGCTCAACCAGCGTGCCGACTTCCGGACGGTGATGCCAGCAGCGCTCGCACTTGGCATATTCACTGACCTTGACCGCGACCTTGAGCCCTGCCACTTCGGTCTCTTCTGCGTCACCGGCGGCATCAAAGGACGCCAGCGTCACGCCGCTGGTCAGCATCACGAAGCGCAGCTCATCACCGAGACTTGCCAGCAACGCCTTGAGCTCGTCAGTGACGTAGAGCGTGACTTCTGCTGCCAGGCCATTCTTGACGAGACCCGCGTTACGCGCACCTTCCAGCGTCTTGTTGACCGCCTGCTTGACGTGCAACACCTGCTCCCAGAAATCACGCCCCATCGCGGCGTCATCCGCCAGCATGCCAAGGCCCGTGTAGGATTCCTCGAGGAAGATGGTGTCCTTGCGCGGGCCCGGGATGTTGGCGTAGATCTCTTCTCCGGTGAAGGAGAGAATCGGTGCCATCCAGCGAGAGAGCGCCTCGATCACATGATAAAGAGCTGTCTGACAGCTACGACGCGCCAAGGAATCCGGCTGCGTGGTGTACTGTCGGTCCTTGATGATATCCAGATAGAAACCACCCAGCTCACGAGAGCAGAAGGTCAGCACCTGCTGATAGATATCCAGGAAGCGATACTCCTCATACGCAAGCTCGACTCGCGCCTGCAGCTGCGCAGCGCGATCCACGACCCACTGGTCCAACGCCAGCATGTCGTCGAAGGCCACCACATCACGCGCCGGCTCGAACCCGTTCAGGTTCGACAGCAGGAAGCGCGAGGTGTTGCGGATACGACGATAGGCATCGGCCGTACGCTTTAGGATCTCGTCCGACACCGCCATCTCGCCGGAGTAATCGTTGGACGACACCCACAGGCGCAGGATGTCGGCGCCCAGCTTGTCCATCACCTGCTGCGGCGCCACCACATTGCCGACCGACTTGGACATCTTGCGGCCCTGAGCGTCGACGGTGAAGCCGTGAGTCAGCAGTGCCTTGTAAGGCGCATGGCCATCGATGGCACAACCGGTCAGCAGCGAGGAGTGGAACCATCCACGGTGCTGATCAGAGCCTTCCAGATACAGGTCAGCACGCGGACCTTCGGCATGACCATGCGGGTGTGAGCCACGCAGCACGTGCCAGTGAGTCGTGCCGGAGTCGAACCACACGTCCAGCGTGTCGGTGACCTTCTCGTAATTCTCGGCCTCGTCGCCCAGCAACTCCTGGCTATCGAGAGCCCACCAGGCATCAATGCCCTGCTCGGCGACGCGATCCGCGACCGCTTCCATCAGCTCGACGCTATTGGGATGCAGCTCGCCAGTGGCGCGATGCAGAAACAGCGGAATCGGCACGCCCCAGTTACGCTGACGGGAGATGCACCAGTCCGGACGATTGGCGATCATGCTCTTCAGACGCGCCTGACCCCAGGCCGGAATGAAGGCAGTCTCTTCGATGGCAGACAGCGCCTTGTCGCGCAGAGTCACGCCGTCAGCACCGGCGATATCCATGCCGACGAACCACTGGGCCGTCGCACGATAGATGACCGGCGTCTTGTGGCGCCAGCAGTGCATGTAGCTGTGGGTGATCTTCTCGTGCGCCATCAGCGCGCCGAGTTCTTCAAGACGCGCAACGATATTCGGATTGGCCTTCCAGATGAACTGGCCACCGAATTCCGGCAGGTCCGGCACATAGACGCCGTTGCCTTGCACCGGGCTCTCGATCTCGTCGAAGCTCATGCCGTAGCGACGGCAGGTATGGAAATCGTCCTCGCCATAAGCCGGCGCAGAGTGAACGATACCGGTACCAGCGCCCGTCTCGACGTAGTCCGCCAGGTAGACCGGCGACAGACGATCATAGATCGGATGACGGAAGTTGAGGAGTTCAAGCGCCGCACCGTTAACGGTAGCTAGCGTCTCACCACTCAGACCGAAGCGCGCCAGACTCTCATCGACCAACTCTTCGGCCAGCACCAACAGACGTTCGCCGGTATCAACCAACGAGTAGATGAAGTCCGGGTGTACGTTGAGTGCCTGGTTGGCCGGAATGGTCCACGGAGTGGTGGTCCAGATCACGATCGCCGCCGGCTTGCTCAAGGACTCGAGACCAAAGGCCTTGGCGAGTGCCGCGGTGTCATCAGCGATGAAGGCGACATCGATGGCGTCAGAGGCCTTGTCGGCATATTCGACTTCGGCTTCCGCCAGCGCAGAGCCACAGTCGAAGCACCAGTTGACCGGCTTCAGCCCCTTGAAGACGTAGCCACCCTTGACCATCTCAGCCAGTGCGCGAATCTCACCTGCTTCGTTGGCAAAATCCATCGAGCGGTACGGGTTGCCCCAGTCGCCGACGATGCCGAGACGGATGAACTCGTGCTTCTGCCCTTCGACCTGCACGCCGGCATATTCGCGGCACAGATGACGGGCCTGAGCGGGTTCAAGATGCTTGCCGTGAGTAGTCTCGACCTTGTGCTCGATGGGCAGACCATGACAGTCCCACCCCGGCACATAGGGAGCATCGAAGCCCGCCATGGTCTTCGACTTGACGATGATGTCCTTGAGAATCTTGTTGACGGCATGACCGATATGAATATTGCCGTTGGCATAGGGAGGGCCGTCATGGAGCACGAAGCTCGGACGGCCCTTGCCTGCTTCACGAAGACGCGCGTAAAGGTCAATCTCGTTCCAGCGCGCCAGTTGATCCGGCTCACGCTTGGGAAGATTGCCACGCATCGGGAAGTCGGTATCGGGCAGATTCAGGGTGTGCTTGTAGTCGCTCATAGCCTTTCGGGTCAGCCGTCGTGGGGGCGGGAAGCCTGCGCTTCCCGAGCTGTGGAATCAGACACCTCAGCAGTGCCGTGTAAGGGTGTCGCCTGAGCGCGCGCCATCAGCACACTCAGCGGACAGCTGGCCAGCGGCAGGTCAGCTATGGAGGTAATACAGTGGTACATCTCACGCTCATCAGCGGCAGGTGTCTCGCCCGCGGCCAGAGCAAAGAAGCGCCGAGCCAGCGCGATATCGGCATAGATCGCTACCTTCAAGGCATCGAGACCATCGAAACGCATCTCGCCACGCAGGAAAGCACAGAAACTCACGCCTAATCGTTGGCCATAAATATCTTCAGAGAAATCCAGCAAATGGACCTCGAGTACCGGTCGCGGCGTACCGACTGTCGGCCGCCAGCCAATGTTGGCCACCGCGGGACAGATGCGCCCATCGGATAAATGCGCCATCACTGCATAGACGCCCGATACTGCCAGCGGTGCATTCGGCAACGGTAGATTCGCGGTCGGCACGCCAAGCGTGCGCCCCAACTGGCGGTCCGCAACCACACGGCCCTGCCAGTAGTGAGGACGCCCTAGCAGCTCAGCGGCCAACGTCATGTTGCCGTCGGCCAGCACCTTGCGCACCCGAGTACTCGAAACACGCTCGTCTGCGACCTCAAAGGTGCGGGTATGCTCCACCGCAAAGCCTTCGGTCGCGCCGATACGCTCCAGCAGCGGGAAATCGCCGGCGCGATCACAGCCGAAGCGAAAGTCATCGCCGACCACCAGGTGGCGCACACCAAGGCCATCAATCAGTACCTGCTCGATAAACTCGCGCGCTGACAATGAGCGTAACGCTTCATTGAAGGGCAGACACAAGACGCGTTCAGCGCCGTGCTGACCCAACAGGCGCACTTTATCCGCCAACCGTGTCAGTCGTGGCGGCGCCTTGGCTCCAGCAAAAAACTCGCGCGGCTGTGGCTCGAACACCACTACCGTCGCCGGCAGGCCGTAAACAGCCGCGCGTTCCCGGAGTTGTTCCAGAATCGCCTGATGCCCGAGATGAACACCATCAAAGTTGCCGATAGTGGCCACGCAGCCGCGGCTGCCGTCCTGCTTTCGCAGGCGGGCTAGATTGTGCAGTCCTCTGATCAAGTCCATGCGTGCATCACACAAGCTGCCGAAAGTGGTCAATTATAGCGGAGGGGCGCGGCGCTGACAGCCACCACGGAGCCCGTAAGCGAAAATCAACGGGAACAGAACGTCCGCTGATGTGCGCAGCCAATCCTATGCTCTGGCACATGGGGTCAACGGCTAGCCCTGCATACGAAAATGACGCGGGCGCACGCCGCACAGCCCCAACCACAGGCCATATACCAGCAAGCCACCCACAACCAGTGCCCCCATCATCGCACAGCGCTCCCATAGGCCCCAACCAAGCCAGGTATTCCAGTCTGGTGACAACCACATCAAACCGCCGCCCATGAGGACACAGCCACCGAGCAATGTCAGTGAGTAACGCCCCCATCCGGGCTGGAATCGCAGCACACCTTCGCGATACAGGCCTCGTGCCAGCAAGCCGGCATTCAAGAACGCTGACAGTGCCGTGGCCAACGCCAGCCCCGCATGCGCCAGCGGCCCGATCAACATCAGGTTAAAGACCATATTGGCAATCATGGCAATGATACCGATCTTCACGGGAGTTCTGGTGTTCTGTCGAGCATAGAAGCCGGGTGCCAGCACCTTGATCAGCATGAACGCGAGCAGCCCGAAGCTATAGGCTCGTAGACTTTGCGCCGACATCACAACGTCATTGTCGGTCATCGCTCCGTAGTGAAAGAGCGTAATCAGCAGTGGCTCCGCCAGCACACCCAGCGCCAACGCTGCCGGCACACCGATCAACAACACTGAGCGTAGCGCCCAGTCGAGCATCTTCTGAAAGTGCTCCAGTGACTGCTCGGCATGTCGCTTGGAGAGCGCCGGCAGAATGACCGTCCCAATCGCGATGCCGATGATACCTAGCGGCAACTCAACCAGGCGATCGGAGTAGTACAGCCATGAGACGCTACCGGTCACGAGGAACGAGGCCAGCACAGTGTCGAGCAGCAGGTTGATCTGCGACACCGAGACCCCGAACAACGCCGGCGTCATCAGCCTGAGGATGCGACGCACTCCTTCATGGGCAAAATTCGGCCACGGCTTGGGCATCAACCCCAAACGCAGCAGGAATGGCACCTGGAATAGCAGCTGAACACACCCGGCAATCAACACACCCCACGCCAGTGCCATTGCTGGCGTCTCAAAGCGCGGTGCCAACAACAGCGCGGCACCGATCAGGCTCAGGTTCAGCAGAACCGGGGTAATCGCAGGAACCGCGAAACGGTTCCAGGTATTGAGCACACTGCCAGAAAAGGCTGTCAGCGAAATCAGCAGCAGATAGGGAAAGGTCAGACGTAGCATCTCGCCAGTGAGAGCGAGCTTACCGGCATCTTCGCTGAAGCCAGGGGCAAATACCCACACCAACCAGGGTGCGCACAGCATCGCCAGCGCGGTGATCAGTGCCAGGATGACCCCGAGACTGCCACTGACCGCATCAAGTAACTCGCGGACCTCCTCACGCGTGCGCCGAGTGGCGTACTCGGAAAGCACCGGCACGAAGGCTTGGTTGAAAGCACCCTCGGCAAACAGACGCCGCATGAAATTGGGAATCTTGAAGGCAACGAAGAAGGCATCTGCTCCGCTACCTGCACCTAGTAACGAGGCAATAATGACATCGCGAGCCAATCCCAGTACCCGCGAGAGCATCGTCATCACACTGACGATCAACCCCGAGCGCAACAGCCCGGAGCGCACCGGCAAGCTATCGCCGACCACGGCTTCTCCCTGTGCACTCGCCTGAGTACCAGCCTGCACACTGGCCTGCACATCAGATTTCCCTACAGCGGGCGACTCATCCTGCGGCTTGCTCACCCTGACACCTCTCTCGATTCCCTATCCGAACACCGATACATGCGGCGCTTCCCTGGCATCTCGTGTCACTGCCCACTGCGCATCACAACACTACAGCACGACAGACAGACACAAAAAAACCGGCCGAAGCCGGTTTTTTCAAACAAACACGTCTTAGACAGCCAGTGCCTTGACGCGAGTGTTCAGACGGCTCTTCAGACGAGCGGCCTTCTTCTTGGACAGAATGTCCTTGTCGGCATAACGGTCGAGGACCTTCTGCGCAACATTGAAAGCGGCCATGGACGCAGCGTGGTCGCCGGTCTTGACTGACTTCAGCACGTTCTTGATGCTGGTACGCACGGCGGAACGCTGTGCGGAATTGTGCTGACGACGAACTTCAGACTGACGAGCGCGCTTACGTGCCTGCTTGGTATTTGCCACTTTAATGCTCCTTATGAGTCCACCCGTAGGCGCGTACTCATGAACTTGAATTTGGAAGACGTTGTCGCAACGCGACAGCGAGTCCGATCACTCTCCCAATGCCCTGCCTAATACTTCAGAAAGCATTCGGAAAATCAGCGACTTGGCGTGGAAGCCCCACCAAGTCTTCTCCATCAGGACGGACCAGCACCCGATAGGACGGCAAATTCTAGCATGGCCGACCGCTGCATCGCCAGCAGCAGACAGCACATGCCCTGCCGCCGGCAACGTCATATCTCACAACACAATCAGGTTGTCGCGATGAATCAGCTCAGGGGCCTCCATGTAACCCAACGCCGCTTCAATCTGATGACTCGGCAGCCCCAGAATGCGTCCCGCGTCCTCGGCATTGTAGTTGACCAATCCTTTGGCGACCCGCACGCCCGATTCATCGACACACTGCACCATGTCGCCGCGCCGGAAGCTGCCCTCGGCCTTTTTCACACCGACAGGCAGCAGGCTGGAGCCACGTGTGGTCAAGACATTCACTGCCCCGGCATCCAGCGTCAGGGTGCCACGCACCTGCAATTGGCCCGCCAACCAACGCTTGCGCGCTGCAATTGGCGCATGCTCTGGTAGTAGCAACGTACCGAAGCGCTCACCCGCGACCAACCGCGTGATCACGTCCGGCTGACGCCCGGAGGCAATCACGGTCAGCGCACCGCTTCGTGCAGCCAAGCGGGCAGCACGCACCTTGGTCGCCATACCACCACGCCCCAACAGACCTCCCCCACCTGCCACCTTGACCAAGATCGGGTCATCCGCCTGCGCCTCCTCAATCAACCTGGCTGAGGGATCATGACGCGGATCAGCATCAAACAGGCCTTCCTGATCCGTGAGCAACAGCAGGGCATCGGCTTCCAGTAGATTGGCCACCAGCGCACCCAGCGTGTCGTTGTCCCCAAAGCGAATCTCATCGGTGACCACGGTATCGTTCTCATTGATCACCGGCACCACACGCAGCTCGACCAGCGTCCGCAGCGCAGAGCGTGCATTCAGATAACGTTTACGGTTGGAAAGATCATCGTGGGTCAGCAGAATCTGCGCCGTCGTCAGGCCATGACGCTGGAAGTGTTCTTCGTAGCACTGGGTCAGGCCGTTCTGGCCAACAGCCGCCGCCGCCTGGAGTTCATGCACACCACTGGGGCGCGCCTTCCAACCGAGACGCGACATGCCCACCGCAATGGCACCAGAGGACACGACGATGACCTCAACGCCGCGCGCATGCAGCGTCGCAATCTGGTCGACCCAGCGGCCGATGCTCGCATCATCCAGCCCACGGCCATCGTCGGTCAGCAGTGCACTGCCAATCTTGACCACGATGCGGCGTGCACTGGCTAGCGCTGCGCGCCCCTGCTCACCACTTACCGCTTCCACTCCCGCCGCCTGCTGTTCTGCCACCGTACCTTCTCCTGTCATGTGGGCCATCCACTCCGAGGCGCCGTCCATCGTACAGGCACTCCTGCGGCTCTCAGCATTGTCCGCTCCCGCCTGCTTGCTGTCATCTCTCTCGAACGCGATGCCACCAAAAGTGAGACCACTGAAACGACAACGCCCCACCTCGAGGCCAACAGGCTCGGGGTGGGGCGTGATACGTACCAAGGCGAACATGGGCTCAGGACGCACATGACTCAGAGAGCCTATGTGTCAAAGAGCATCAGGCTCAGGGCGCGTATTCGACTTCGACGTCATAATCATCTTCATTGAAGTCGTCATCGTCCTCTGCTTCATCATCTTTCTTGCGATTACGACGCGTCAGGCGCTCTTCAACGCGCCCTACAGACTCTTCTTCCATGCGCGCGAGCAGTGCGGCATGCGCCGCTGCAGCTTCCGGATCTTCCGCAAGGTGCAGACGATGCTCGTTGAGCCAGCGGTGTGCCGCCTGAACCAGATCTTGAGTGCCGATACCACTGGCAGCCGACACGACGAATAGCTCACCTTCCCAGCCAAGACGCTCAACGAGATCCTTGACCAGCGCGTCGCGGTCTTCTTCAGCCAGCAGGTCAATCTTGTTGATCACCAGCCAGCGCGGCAATTCGGTCAGCGCTGCAGAGAAGTTCTTGAGCTCCTTGAGGATGGCCTCGACCGCATAGGCCGGGTCACTCTCGTCAAAGGGCGCAATATCCACCACGTGCAGCAGCAGACGCGTGCGCGTCAAATGCTTGAGGAAGCGCAGGCCAAGGCCGGCACCGTCAGCAGCACCTTCAATCAAGCCAGGAATATCGGCCATCACGAAGTGCTGATGGCTACCGATTTTCACGACGCCAAGGTTCGGCACCAAGGTCGTGAAGGGGTAGTCGGCGACCTTGGGCTTGGCAGCAGAGACGGCGCGGATCAGCGTGGATTTGCCGGCATTCGGCATACCCAGCAGACCGACGTCAGCCATCACCTTCATCTCGAGACGCAAGCTGCGACGCTCACCCCAGGTACCCTTGCTGGTCTGGCGCGGCGCACGGTTGGTCGAGGACTTGAAGTGGATGTTACCCAAACCACGACGACCGCCCTGCGATACCAATAGCAACTGACCAATTTCGGTCACATCACCGATCATCTCGAGGGTTTCCTCGTCGATCACCGTAGTGCCGATCGGCACCTTGACGAGCAGATCTTCACCCGCCCGGCCTGCCATCTGGC
The DNA here is from genome assembly GCF_009796845.1 of Cobetia sp. L2A1. Taxonomy (NCBI): domain Bacteria; kingdom Pseudomonadati; phylum Pseudomonadota; class Gammaproteobacteria; order Oceanospirillales; family Halomonadaceae; genus Cobetia; species Cobetia sp. L2A1. Next base: position 3,886,618 of record NZ_CP047025.1, read on the forward strand.
TGCCTTGGCCAGCGATGCCGCTTTCCGCCTGATAGTAACGCTGGAATTTGAAATCGATCAGGGTATTGAGCGAATCATCCCCGATCAAATAAACACTGCCGCCATGCCCGCCGTCGCCCCCATCGGGACCACCACGTGGCACGTATTTTTCTCGGCGAAAACTCATGCAACCATTGCCGCCACGTCCGGCCTCGACAATGATCGACGCTTCATCAAGGAACTGCATGCTGCTCTCTCCTGACGACGACCCGGGCCGTCATGCGACAAAAAAGCCCCGCGAGAGCGGGGCTTCCTTGCAGACTGTCATACGATACCGGGGCATCGGGCAGTCTGCGTAAGCTGTCAGACGTTTCAGGCAGAAACGATGCTGACGAACTTGCGGTTCTTCGGACCCTTGACTTCAAACTTCACGTGTCCGTCGGACAGTGCAAAGAGAGTGTGGTCCTTGCCGATGCCAACGCCAGTACCAGCGTGGAAACGGGTGCCGCGCTGACGCACGATGATGTTGCCGGCGATGGCAGCTTGGCCACCGAACAGCTTCACACCAAGGCGCTTAGCTTCAGAATCGCGACCGTTGCGGGTAGAACCCGCCGCCTTCTTATGTGCCATTGGATAATTCTCCTATGGTGGGTAGCACTGCAATTACGCAGAGATACCAGTGATCTTGACTTCGGTGAACCACTGACGGTGGCCAGCACGACGCATGGAGTGCTTCCGGCGACGGAACTTGATGATGGTGATCTTGTCGCCACGGCCGTGAGACACGACCTCTGCAGCAACCTTGGCACCGTCAACCAGCGGAGCGCCGACCTTGATGTCGTCGCCGTCGGCGACCATCAGGACTTCGTCGAACTGGATAGTTTCACCAGTGGCGACTTCAAGCTTCTCGAGCTTCAGGGTCTCGCCTTCCTGAACGCGGTACTGCTTGCCACCGCTCTTGATAACTGCGTACATGATTCTCTCCATCGGACTCATCTAAGGGTGTGCTCTTGGGTGGCCTGCTGCGAGTGGCGCCCCTTCTGGAGCCATCTGACAGGGAGCGTGATGAGCCACGGCCGCGTATTATAGCGGTGCGTGCCGCGTTCGACAAGCAATGTCAAGCCAGAGGCACCTCTCTCGCCGTCAGCCAGCATTTTTACGCGGGCGCGCGCCTTGACGGCCATGGGGGTGCCCCATAGCATAACCGCCAAACGGCACGCTACGGCGGCCTCACCTCTCGCTACGGGCACGACGATCTCATGCAAGCCGACGCAACGACCCTTCACGCGGCAGTGGCAGATGACTTCGCCGCCGTGGACCGCACTATCCTCGCGCAGCTCGAATCGCGCGTGCCGCTGGTCCAGACCATCGGACAGTACATCATCCAGAGTGGTGGCAAGCGCCTGCGCCCCGTTCTAGTACTACTGGCCGCGCGCTCGCTGGGCTATCAGGGGGAGCAGCACGTCAGCCTGGCAGCCCTGATCGAATTCATGCACACCTCGACACTGCTACATGACGATGTTGTGGATGAATCCAGCCTGCGACGTGGCCGCTCCACCGCCAATGACACCTGGGGCAATGCACCCTCGGTGTTGGTCGGTGACTTCCTCTACTCACGCTCCTTTCAGATGATGGTGGCAGTCGGTTCGATGGAGGTAATGGCCATTCTTTCGGCTGCCACCTGCACCATCGCCGAAGGTGAGGTTCTGCAGCTGACGAATATTGGCAATGCAAACATTGATGAAGCGGCCTACTTCGAGACCATTCACGGCAAGACAGCCATGCTGTTCGAGGCCGCCGCTCATGCCGGTGCAGTACTCGCCAAGGAAGCTGACGCGGCGATTACACCGGCGCAGGTCAGTGCGCTACAGAATTATGGCCGTTATCTGGGCCTCGCCTTCCAGCTGATCGATGATTTGCTCGACTATCAAGGCGATGCAAAGACCATGGGCAAGAACGTCGGGGATGACCTCGCCGAAGGCAAGCCAACCCTGCCACTGATCCGCGCCATGCAGGTCGGCAGCCCCGCTCAGGCCAGCCTGGTGCGGGGCGCCATCGAGAAAGGCGGCCTTGAGCAACTCGACGAAGTACTGGAAGTTGTCCGCGCCACGGGCGGCCTTGACTACACGCGCAGTCGCGCCCAGGAAATGGCCGATAGCGCGCTAGCAGAACTCGAGGCGCTACCTGACAGTGAGTTCCGCGTCAGCCTTGAGCGGATCGCACTACTCAGCGTCGGCCGCCAGGCCTGATACGTACCAGAAATCACAAGAGGCAGGCAGGCCCGGGAGTAAATCCCGACCCTACTGCCAGCCTCTTGTCTGAGCACCCGAGAACAGCACAAAAGTTTTTGCCCTCAATGGCTTGCAAACAAAAACTCTCTGCGTATAATTCATCTCCGTCGAGACAAGCTCGCGACGCATCGGAGTATAGCTCAGCTTGGTAGAGCGCTGCCTTCGGGAGGCAGAGGTCGTAGGTTCGAATCCTGCTACTCCGACCAGATTATTGAAAAAGCCGCTGATCATTGATCAGCGGCTTTTTTGATGTCCGAACGATAGCTTCACATCCATCAGGGATGCTCACATGCCAACGCTGCGCCTTGCTTTACCGTTCCTGCTTGCTGGACTTCTCACTGCCTGCGCCGCACCTCAAGCGCATTGGGAGAAAGACGGCGCCTCCAGCACACAGGTGCATAACGCCTATGCAAGCTGCCGCTACGATATTGGCATGTCCGACAAGTCGGATAATGAAAAACGGGCACTGATGCAATTCTGCATGGAGCGAGACGGCTTCCGCTTACAGCCCTGAGCTTCTTGTTCAAAGAAACGTCTAACGACGCGCTCCAAGTACGGGCTAGTCAGACATCCCGCTATTGCTTGCCTTCAAGGCCCGCTCGCGACCGGCACGTTCCCGTTCGCGGCGGGCCTTTTGCTTGAGATAGTAACTGCGTAGTGCGAGTCCGAGGCCACAGGCCAGCATCAGGGCAAACACCAGCCCTTGCCATGGGCGCGCAGCATCACCTAGCCAAGTTTCCAGCGCGACAATCGCGATAAGACCGGCTGCCTGACTGGCGACCGCAATCGCGCGACTACGATCGTAATGGTGGGACAACATGAGAGCAGTCTCCGCAAAGGGCACCGTATCGCCGGAGCGCGGGGTGAATTGACGAACAATGAGGGCTCGGGCATTCATCGAATGAACGCCGAGCGGGTGTCGAGACAGTGCAATTATCGCATACTCGAAGGCATCGCCTGCACCACCCCTGACATTGTCACGCCAATAGCGCATCGCCTCAATTCAAGGACACCCGCATGGACGCCATTGCACTGGGCCCAGCCCTGATTTCCGTCGAACGCCTCTATGCCTTTCTTGCCGCGCTGATGATGCTGGGAGAATTCTCACTGCTGATCTGGTTGCTCAAGCGCGTTCGCGCGCCAGCACTGTCATCTGCCACCCTCTCGTCTACTCCACTTAGCCTGTCGCGCTGGTTCAACCACGTACTGATGGGCTGGGTAGTCGGGGCGCGGCTGACCTATGTCGCACTGCATTGGCCCAGCTATCAGGGTACGCCTCTTGATATTCTCAAGCTGTGGCAACCGGGCTATCACATGATCGGCGGGGTAGTTCTCGCTGCACTCGCCAGCCTATGGCTGCTACGTCGCCATGGCGCCCTGCTACACGTCATTGCACTTGGCAGCCTGACACTCGGCCTGACCGCTTTCCTCGGACTCAAACAGCTGGACCCACTGGGAAACACCTCAGCACTCGACCGCATGCCGGCCATCACGCTCAATCATCTTGATTTGAGCCCCGTGGCACTCGATTCGATTCACGATGAGCGCGTCATCGTCAATCTATGGGCAACCTGGTGCCCGCCATGCCGTCGTGAGATGCCATTGCTGGCTGAGGCTGACACGCATCCCAAAGTGACAGTCGTACTGGCCAATCAGGGCGAGCAACCTCTCGCCGTGTCACGCTTCTTGAAAGGTGAACGACTGAATCTGGAATACGCGCTGCTCGACCCTGCCATGCAGCTGATGGGACTTGCCGAGGCTCAGGGCTTGCCCGCGACATTGGTATTTGACGGCGAAGGACGCCTGATCGAGCGCCATATCGGTGAACTGAGTCGCGCTCAGCTGAATTCTTTACTGCCAGAAGGCCGCTAGGTCGTAATGCCGCCACTCGGCGGCTCGCAGGCAGAAGAGGCCATTTTAATTCGCTCCGTCAACGCCAAAGACGCACGACAAAGACAAAAGGCGCTTAAGCCACGGGCTTTGATCCGTTAAGATACCGCGCCCCTGTATTCCCGATTCCCGTCTTTGTCCTACCCCGAGGCATCATGAGCGATTTCATTCCCGGTCAGCGCTGGATCAGTGACGGCGAGGCCGATCTCGGTCTTGGCACCATTCTCAATGTCGATTTCCGCACCGTCACCGTCCTCTTTGCCGCCAGCGAAGAAACCCGCACCTACAGTCTCCGCGAAGCACCCCTGACCCGGGTCGCCTTCGGTAGTGGTGATCGCATCCAATCCGACGATGGCGAATGGCTCATCGTGGACGACTTCAAGGAAGTGCGCGGCCAGATCATCTACATCTGCGAGCGTAGCGGCGACACCGCGGGTGAGCTTGTCGAGCTCTCCGAGGCACGCTTGAATGACAAGATGCAATTCAATCAGGCGCGTGACCGCCTGCTGACCGGCCAGGTCGACCGCAATGACTGGTTCGATCTGCGCTATCGCACGCTGCGCCACTTCCATCGTGTCGAGCAGAGCCCCGCGCTTGGCCTCTCCGGCCCCAAGGTCGACCTGGTGCCTCATCAGCTCTACATCGCCGATGAAGTCTCGCGCCGTCATGCGCCACGCGTCATGCTGGCCGATGAAGTCGGGCTGGGGAAAACCATTGAAGCCGGCCTGATCCTGCATCGGTTACTGATCAGTGGCCGCGCCAGTCGTGCGTTGATTCTGGTACCGGCCAGCCTGACTCACCAATGGCTGGTCGAGATGCTACGCCGCTTCTCGCTGGACGTGTCACTGCTCGACGAAGAGCAGTGCAAGGCTTATGGCACGCGCAATCCGTTCGAGGGAAATCAGATCATCCTCGCCAGCCAGGACTGGCTGTTTGCCAATCCGTCGCGTCAGGTGCAGGCCGCCGCGTGCGACTGGGACATGCTGATTGTCGATGAGGCGCATCATCTCGACTGGAGCGAAGACAAGGTCGGCCCGGGCTATGCCTGCGTCGAATCCCTCGCGCGTCAGACCGCTGGGGTGCTGCTGCTGACCGCCACGCCTGAGCAGATGGGCTTTGAGAGCCACTTTGCGCGCCTGCGCCTGCTTGACCCCGAGCGCTATCACGATATCGCGCGCTTCAAGGCCGAAGAACAAGGCTACGTGGCCGTCGCGACCGCCATCGATGCGCTGGAAGCACTACCTGCCGACCAGAACGGACTAGAAAGCCTCAGCGCGATGCTGGATGACAGCGACAGCCGCGCCCTGCTCGACACCCTGATGGATGTGGATGCCGACGACACCCAGCGTGACAGCGCTCGACGTCAGCTGCGCGATCAGCTGCTTGACCGCCACGGCACCGGCCGCGTGATGTTCCGCAACTCACGTAGCCATGTCGCTGGCTTCCCTGAGCGTCGCCTGCATGTCCACGAGCTGGAGATGCCCTCCTCCTATCGCCGCGTCGTACGCAAGCTGGAGCGTGACGAGGACTACCTCGACGACTTGCTGATTGAAACCGGCATGAACCACCCGGAAGTAGTGCTGTTCCTCGACGAAATGTATCGCGCGCTGCCGGACGACCGCATGAATGCCGAGCCGTGGTGGCAGATCGATCCGCGTGTCATGTGGCTATTGGAAACCCTGACGAACCTCGGCCATGAGAAGGCGCTGGTGATCTGTCACACCGCCGATACTGCTCGCGAGCTGTCTGAAGGCCTGCGCGTGCTGGGCGGGGTGCATGCACCTGTCTTCCATGAAGGCATGAGTCTGGTCGAGCGCGACCGTGCCGCAGCAGCATTTGCCTCCGAAGAGGAAGGTGTGCAGTTGCTGATATGTTCGGAAATCGGCTCTGAAGGACGCAATTTCCAGTTCTGTCACCATCTGGTGATGTTCGATCTACCGGTACATCCGGATCAGCTTGAACAGCGCATCGGCCGCCTCGATCGTATCGGCCAGCTATTCCCGATCGAAATTCACGTCCCCATCTTTGAAGGCTCCCCGGGTGCTCAGCTACTGCGCTGGTTCCGTGATGGCATGGATTCCTTCAGCGCACCACACGGGATCGGTAGTGAGCTTTATGCTCAGTTTGGTGACGAGCTGGAAGAAGCGCTGCTCGATAGCGAAGAAATCGACAGTATCATCACGCAGACGCGTGAGCGCTTCGATGCCCTGCAGGCAGAGCGCCAGTCGGGCCGTAACCGTCTGCTGGAGCTGAATGCCTGTCGCCATGAGCGTGCCGAGGAAGTCATCGCGGCCGTCAAGGTGCTTGATAACGACAAGGCTCTGCCGGGCTATCTGGAACGCGCCTTCGATATCTTCGGCATCGAGAGCCGTGATATCGGCAATGGCATCACTTATCTGGCACCGGGGCCGCATATGCTCGATGGTCTGCCGGGACTGGTGAAGGGTGAGGAAGGTTTCAGCGTCACCAGCGACCGTGCAACTGCGCTGTCACGCGATGACGTGCATCACCTGTCCTGGGAGCACCCGCTGGTACGTGAAATGCTGGACCGCATCATTGAAGGCTCCATGGGCAATACTGCACTGGCACTGCTCAAGCATCCGGCAATTCCCGGTGGCCGCCTGATGACAGAGGTCATCTTCCGCACGCAGTCCTCGGCGCCGCGCGGCCTACGCCTGGGTCGCTTCCTGCCGCCTACCGCTATCCGTGTACTATTGGATGAGGCAGGCAGCAACCTGTCTGGCAAGGTGTCCTTCAGCGGCCTATCCAAGAACCTCAAGCCGGTGAAGAAGGCTGTCGCGCGTGATCTGATCAAACAGAGCCACGCCACCCTGCGCAAGCTGATGAGCGATGCGGAGAAGGAAGCCGAGCGCGAACTGCCGAGCATCATCGAGCAGGCCCAGCAGCAGATGCGCGAGCAGCTGACCAGTGAACTGGCACGCCTGGAAGCACTGGCGAGCCACAATCCGGCCGTACGTGAAGAAGAACTCGAAGCGCTGCGTCAGGAACGTGCTGCACTCGACAATGCCATAGAGACGACTCGCCTGCGCCTCGATAGCGTGCGCGTGATTGTCACGGTGGATGCTCACGAACATTGATGGGGGCTTGAGCCTCCCTGCATGACCCACAAACGCCCCGCCTGCGACTCGCAGGCGGGGCGTTTGTCTTTCCAGGGCGGCCTTTCTGTACTTATGCATCCGAGCTTGTCAGATCAAGCCTCGACCACGATGATTCACTCTCACCGACAGAGCGTTTTCATGCAGACACCTATCTCATCGAGTGCCGATATGACGCTGAATGCTCTTCATGACACTCATGGCTGGCAAGGCGAACGGTTACAGGAAGAACGCGAGCGAGTGGCAGGGCTGAAACTATCGCTGCTGGCCGCTGGCGACGACTGGTGGGCGATCGACAAGCCTGCCGAGCTACCCTCGGTGCCAGGCCGTGACCCGTCTCGCTTCGACAGTGTGTACTCGCGCCTGTGTCAGCTAAGCAGCGACACCCGTGCGGTACATCGTCTCGACGTGGCCACCTCCGGAGTACTGCTGGTGGCGCGTAACGTCGAGGGCCAACGCCGCCTGTCGCGACTATTTCAGTCACGCACCATCGACAAGCGTTATGTCGCTGTCGTCGCTGGTCACCTTGCGCCAACAGAAGGCAGTATTGCACTGCCCCTGCGCTGCGACTGGCCACACCGGCCTCGTCAGATCGTCGACTTCGCTTACGGCAAGCCAGCACTGACCCACTATCATATCGAGCAATACCTGACGCTTCCCGGTCAGCGACCGGATGGCACCCCGCAGACACTGTCCTGCTCACGAGTGCTGCTAACGCCGCACACAGGACGATCACATCAGCTGCGTCTGCACCTGTTGGCGCTGGGCCATCCCATCATCGGCGATGCTTTCTATGCACGCGGCGCAGCGCTGAATGCCAGTCCACGCCTGCTACTGCATGCGGCACGGCTAACCATACCGCCAGCAGTCGATAGTGGCGAGCCCGCACTGATGCTTGAGGCACCGTTGCCATTCTAATCGCGACTGCATGTCTCTAGCTCAGTGCTGGCTACCTCAGTCCTTGTTCAGAATATCGGCAAGTGCCACATCAAGTGTCGGGTAGTCGAATTTGAACCCCGCGTCCTCCAGGCGGGCCGGCACCATGCGCGCACCTTCCAGCAGCAGTGTACTCATCTCACCCAAGCCCAGTTTGAGCGCTGCCGCCGGCAGCGGCAGGATAGCCGGTCGCCCCAGCGCGCGGGCCAATGCATGGGTAAAGCCCATGTTGGTGACCGGATGTGGCGCGCTGGCATTGAAAGCTCCATTCAGCGTGGTGTCCGTCAGCAGGTGCTCAATGATGCGAATCAGGTCATGGCGGTGAACCCACGGCATATAGTGGCGACCATCACCAAGACGCCCTCCAAGCCCGAACTTGAAGGGTGTCAGCAGTTTGGCAAGCGTGCCGCCATCAGCCTCCATCACCAATCCAATACGAATGATCGCCAGTCGTACACCACTGTCAGTCACCGGCATGGCCGCCGCCTCCCAGTCGCGACACAGACGGTGATTGAAGTCATCGTGAGGCGTGGCCTGCTCATCAATCTCGATATCACCCAGCTGACCCGCCTTGGGTTGCGCGCCGTAGTAACCCATCGCCGAGCCAGACACCATCACCTGCGGGGGATGCCCTTCGGCCGCCAGCTGCTCACACAGCATCACGAGATGTCCGGTGATGTTCAGGCGCGACTCTCGTAGCTCACGCTTATGCTCCTCACTCCAGCGGCGACCCGCAATCGACTCACCGGCAAGATTGATGATCGCCTCGGGCTGCCAATCCTTGAATGCCAAGGGTGTATCCGCGGCGGTGACAGTAAGCCCTTGAGCACCCAATTCACGCTCGGCACGCTCCGGATGACGCGACACGACTGCCAGCAAATGCCCAGCCGTGGCGAGATGGCAGCACAACGCCTGCCCCACGAAGCCGGTAGCACCAGTGATCAAAATACGCATGCTGTTTCTCCTTGCCGCTGGATGGCACTGGCGATGGGACATTGGGCTAAGCGCGAGTCACAGGCTTTCCGTCTGCACTTAGCACTACGCGCCATCAAACACTCTGACACATTGAACTCCCACCAAAACTATACATTTATTGTACAAACAGATACCAAGAAGTTAACTTTAGCGTAATACACCTTCAATCAGTAAGTAGCCGTCGTGCTAGCACATCAGCACTTACACGCCTCGCTATCCATGCCACTGCTCACAGGGAGAGCCCGATGTCAGTATCGTCCATCGCCATCATCGGCGCCGGTATCGCCGGTCTTTCTGCTGCGGCTGTCCTGGCCGCCAGCGGCCATGCAGTCACTCTCTTCGAGAAGGCACGCGGCCCCGGAGGGCGGCTCGCGAGTCGCCGCACTCCGGAGGGTCCCATCGATATCGGGGCGCAATACTTCACAGTGCGTGACCCACGCTTCGCTCACGCACTCGGCGACTGGCAAGCCGCAGGGGTCGTTGCGTCATGGGGCGAGCGCCTACTCAGCCTTGGCGATGGGGGCTGGATGACGCTAAAAGATCAGTCGCCACGCTACGTGGCCAGTCCACGCATGAGCGCCCTGAGCCGCCATCTGAGCGCTCAACTACCAGACAATGCGCAGCTACACAGCAACACGCGCATCACGCGCCTGGTGCCTACCGGTGATGATTGCTGGCAGCTGGAAAGCGCCGAAGGTCAACAACATGGCCCCTTCGCTCGCGTATTGATCACGGTACCAGCACCTCAAGCCATCGCATTACTCGCCACGGCAGGCACAGATGAAAAAGGGATGGCACGCTCACAGGACTCACTGGCACCTCATCTCAGCACAGCACTGGCGAAGATCGAGATGGCGCCTACCTGGACCGTCATGGCTGCCCTCAAGAGTTCACTGCCTCCTCTGAAGGGGCAAACTGACTGGCAAGGACTGTTGGTCAGTCGCGGTGATGACGTACCTCTGCGCTGCGTGATGCGTCAGCATTCGCGCCCCGGACGTGAGGCAGCCCGTTCAGAGACTAGCAAGGGCAGAGTGACCTCGACTGATCATGACCACGTGGCCGCCAAGGAAACTCTGAGCCTGCTGGCGAGCGCCGGCTGGAGTGAGGCACATCTGGAAGACAGCCCCGAGCAAGTCGCCAGTGCACTCTGGCGTGCGTTTTGCGCACTGCCAGACATGGCTAACCTGCCGCGAGAGGGCGATGGCGTCACACTGACGGCACATCGCTGGCGCTACGCACATCCCACGCACTGCGTACCGCCATCCATGACGACGACCCCTCTCGCGGAAAAAGGGCTGATGCTTGCCGGGGATGGCGTGCGTGGGCCACGCGTCGAAGATGCCTGGCTGTCCGGGCTTGAAGCCGCCGAGCAGCTAATTGAAGATCAGCTAATTGACGAGCGCGAGAATCCGGCAGGACAGCACGCCAGCAACTGATGCGCTGCCTCAACACCCTATTCACGAGGATACTTGCATGACTTCCCCCCCCGATAGCAGCGATGCCCTGATACTGCTGGCTCATGGTTCACGTGATCCACGTTGGCGCGAGCCCTTTGAGGCACTCGAGACCGCACTGGCGACTCGCCTGAAGCGTCCGACGCGCCTGGCGTACATGGAGTTGTGTGATCCGCTGCTGACGGACACGATCAACACACTGGTCGCCGAGAACGCGTCTCGCATCGATATTCTGCCGCTCTTCTTTGCGGCTGGGCGTCATCTGCGAGAAGACGTGCCCGCCATGCTTGAAGTCTCTCAGCATGATCACCCTGATTGCCCCATTGCATTGCTGGATCCTGTCGGTGCACATCCCGCCTTTGTCGAGGCCTTGATCCAGATTGTGGAGCAGCAAGATCGCTAAGTCGTGACTCAAAGAAGGGGCAAGCTAACGGTCAGAACAGGCGGTGTCATGCGTCATCTGAGCATGCGTGTGGGTGATGCGACGCAGTTAGGCGTTACATGCCACTTGTCAGGGTAGGGCTGCTGCGCCATCCTGATGCCCACATGTATAGCTAGTGCACAAGATGCATTGCTGGCATCCCGCAGTTCTTTGGTCGCGCCACTTTATTTTACTCTGTGTGTCGCCCTCACCAGTGCTTCATTCGGGATGCCTCGTCACCGCAAGAGGTAACATCATCCATGACTGACAAGGCCACGGAAACTGCCAGCTCTCCGCTGTTTCCGATCCGTGAAGTCTCACGCCTGACCGGTGTCAACTCGGTCACGCTGAGAGCCTGGGAGCGTCGCTACGCGTTGATAGAACCGCGCCGCACGCCCAAGGGGCATCGCCTGTATGCCCGTGAGGATATCGAGCGCATTGAGCATATCCTGCAATGGCTCAATCGCGGCGTGCCGGTCAGTCAGGTACGCGAGCTACTCGACCAGCCGCAGCCGGAAGCGGCACCGATGCCTGATGAGGGTAGCTGGAGCGGCCAACAGCAGCTGGCGATGGCAGCGATTGATGCGCTGGATGAGACGCGCCTGGCGGAACTCTATAACCAGAGCCTTGCGTTATACCCGGTCAGCAGTGTGGTTGAGCGTCTATGGCGACCGCTGGTCGAGCAACTGGAAGAGCGCAGTAGCGCCACCTTTGGTGCACGCCTGTCCCAGTGCTTTTTCGAAAGCTTCCTGCGCTCGCGCGTGGGGGCCCGCCTGGTATTTGCCAATCAGGAGCGCCATGCCCCGCATATCACGGTAACGCGCCTGCCTGACGAGCCGGGGCTATGCTGGCTGTTGCTGTTTGCATTGGTGGCCAGTGATGCGGGCTATCACGTCAGCTTGCTGGATGGCCCGTTGCCTTTGGCTGAGCTGCCACTGGCCGCTGAACGCCTCCAGGCGCAGGCCGTGATTCTGGTCGGCACACAGGCAGAACGTACCGAGGTCATGCGCCGCCAGTTGCCGCGCATCGCCGAACAATTGTCAGTGCCGCTGGCCATTACTGGCCCGGCAGCCCAGATTCGTCAGCAGGAGCTGGTGGGTGGGCCTGTTGAAGGCCTTGGCGCCGACCCCATTCAAGCGGTCGCTCGCCTGAGGTCGCTGATAGCCCGCTGAGCCCGAACTCCTGCGCGAGACTTACGTCATCATCGCCAAGGAGTTCGCGTGCCTTCATCTATCTCTGTTTCTACCCCCCCCACGGCCTCCGCAGAAGCGGAGGCTCTCCTGCAGCTTGTCTGGCTGCGCAGCGACCTGCGTGTACACGACAACACTGCACTCGCGGCCGCAGCGGCTCGTGGCCCGGTCGTTGCCGTCGTTGCTCCCTGCTACGCGCAATGGCGTCAGCATGGCCACGGCGCCAACAAGCTCGACTTTCTGCGCCGTGGCCTACACGTGCTGCAGCAGGCACTCGCCGGCTATCACATCCCCCTCAAGATTCTCGACTGCGATACCTTTGCAGAGGTCCCCGATGCTCTGGCCTCTCTCTGTAGCTCTCTGAATGTCGCTGCACTGCACTTCAACGACGAGTACGCCGTCAATGAGCGTGCACGCGATACCGAAGTCCGCCAGCGCCTCATTGACATGAATATCCGGCTACATCACTACACCGACATGATCGCGTTCGCGCCGGGCGAATTGCTGACCGGAAAAGGCGACTACTACGGTGTCTTCACGCCGTTTTCCAAACGCTGGCACAAAGAAGTCGATGCTCGTCGACTCGAGGTACAGTCAGCCCCTGCTGTACAGGCAGTACCCAGCGATACCGACGGACAACCCATCAATGGGGATGCCATTCCACCGCTGCCGGAAGATCTCCCCTCTCCAGTAGATGCCAGTCTGTGGCCTGCAGGCGAAGACGCGGCACAGGAACGCCTCGAACGCTTCATGACCTTCCGCGCGCGCCGCTATCACGATCAACGTGATCTCCCAGCCACACGTGGCACCAGCGAGCTATCAGCCTACCTGGCATTGGGCATGATTTCGGCACGACAGTGCTATGCCGCAGTCCGCGCAGAGAACGGCAGCATCTCAGATGGCGACGTTGGCCTGACCTCCTGGGTCAACGAGTTGATCTGGCGTGAGTTCTATCAGCACATCCTCGTCGGCTTCCCGCGCGTCAATCGCCATCGTCCCTTCCAGCGCCATACCGAAGCGCTCACATGGCGCGATGATGATGCAGGCTTCGATGCTTGGTGCGAAGGGCGTACCGGCTACCCACTCGTCGATGCTGCCATGCGCCAACTGGCTAGTACCGGCTGGATGCAT